>JBILXN010000077.1:0-10586 GCA_044378425.1 Methylococcaceae bacterium | reverse complement strand
CATTTCTCCGGCGCTGGAGCAGTCAGCCCGGTGCTTATGCCCGGTGGGTGCCCGGAAATGATGGGGCCCCTGGGTGGCCCCCTATTTGCTTACGGTCCTGTAATTGCCTAACGGATTTACCCGTCTGCTATCCATCATCCCCCAGGAGCATCTGCGGGGGTTCTGCTCGGCTCTGCCGTGGGTTTCATCATGACGGAATGGCTGGATTGAGAGCCTGACCGCACATTTTACGGGTCATCGGTGCGATTCCCTTATTTCAGCGAATCTACCCCCATAATGCGGTGCATATGCTTTTGTGTGAGGCTGGATTTGCTATGATTCGGGGGCTTTCCACGGGTGGTATCGTTGCTGCCACTGTTGAACGGATGCCGGCGGCGGTTCGGTCTACCGGACTGGCTTTTGCCTGTAATGCTTCGATAGGGGGCTTCGGTGGTGGTAGTCTCATGATCGTAGCCTGGTTGCTAGATGTGACGGGCGCCCCGATTTCGCCCGCCTATCGGAACAACGGAGAGCAGCTTGCTGATGGCCCTATTGATCATGCGGGAAACGCGGTTCCTTTCCATCAGGTCAGCGATACAGTCCTGCCTTTTTGATGATTAAATACTCCAAGGATAGTTGTTGACTATGACCTCTAGATGGTTGCTTGTTTTTGTTCCAATAGGTATTGGGTTAGCCTGGCTGAAGGTCAGCCCAATACTGGTTTTTTTCGCCTCTGCTCTGTCGGTCATCCCGCTGGCCAATTTGATGGGGGACGCCACGGAGGAGTTATCCGCTTCCATGGGTTCTGCCAAAGGCGGGTTACTGAATGCCACGATGGGTACAGTGCCCGATATTATTATTGGATTCTTTGCTCTGAAGCATGGTCTGGTCGATATGGTCAAGGCATCCATTACCGGGGCTATTATCGGTAACCTTCTGCTCGGCCTGGGTCTCGCCATTCTATTGGGTGGGCTGCGGGTAGAAAAGGCACTGGGTTATGATATGAAGGCAACCCATCAATACGGTGGATTGTTACTGTTGGCAACCTTTGGTTTGATTATTCCGGCGGTGTTCGACTACAGCGCCCATGCCAATGAGGAAATCAGTCTTGAAATATCGCTTGTGCTTTTTCTGACCTATATAGTGAGTGTTCTTTTTACATTGACTGAGAGGGTGACCGATACCGACTATCCACGTCTCCCGATTGCTATTAACCACGAGCTCGATAAAACCCACAAGAAAGGCATCAACCCTCTGTTCCAACTGGCTCTGGTCATGATAGGGCTGGCAGTGATGAGTGAAGTGATGACGGATTCAATCGGTCCTGCGGCTACCTCCTTCGGCTTTACGCCCTTGTTTGCCGGTATCTTTTTGCTGGCACCGGTCGGAATGGCGTCCGAAATGATTAACGCGGTTCGCTTTGCCCGCAAAAACCAGTTGGATATTTCTCTGGCTATTACTCAGGGTTCAAGCACTCAAATGGTTCTGTTGGTAGCGCCTTTGCTGGTGTTTCTCGGTTTAGCCATGGGGCAGGAAATGAACCTTTTGTTTAGTAAGTTTGAAGTTATCGCCATCATTTTTTCCGTGGCCGCAGCAAATAATATATTAAACCTTGGGACTGTACGTTGGGTATCCGGCCCAAAGTTGATTGCGATTTATATTATGCTGGGTTTCGGGTTCTACTATGCGCCTTTGCCAGCGTAATGGAGAGGTGGCAAGCAATTCGTCATTCTCCTTAGAATGTAACTGACAATTCATAACAGACTCCAGTGAGAACCTAAATCATGCTGATCAGGACGAATAAGTACTCAGAACCCAAAGCCTCCGAGATTACCGAGCCATCCCATTATGTCGATAGGCGTGATTTCTTGAAACTCTCCGGTTCCGCTATTTTGGCCTCGACATTCTTTAGCCGTCCTGCATACTCTCTGGTTGAAGGCGCACCGCCTGGTATGGCTCTTGGCCCGGTTAAAAACAGTTCATTCAGCACCTCCGAAGCCAGAACGCCTTTTGATGACGTAACGCAGTACAACAATTTTTACGAGTTTGGGACGGACAAGTCCGACCCGGCTAAAAACGCTCATACACTGAATACCCGTCCCTGGACGATCACGGTCGAAGGTGAAGTGAACAGACCCAAAACGTTTGATATTGATGAAATCCTCAAACTCGCGCCATTGGAAGAGCGCGTGTACCGTCTGCGCTGCGTCGAGGCTTGGTCTATGGTTATTCCGTGGGTAGGGTTTTCGTTAGCGGAGTTGATCAGGAAAGTCGAGCCTCGGGGCAATGCCAAATTTGTTGAGTTCACCACACTGAATGATGCCGCCCAAATGCCGGGTGTGCGCAGTCCAGTTCTGGACTGGCCCTACACAGAGGGCTTGAGGGTTGATGAAGCCATGCATCCCCTGACGATGCTGGCGGTCGGCTTGTATGGCAAGGTTTTGCCGAATCAGAACGGTGCCCCGGTCCGAGTAGTGGTGCCTTGGAAATATGGCTTTAAGAGCGCCAAGTCCATAGTTCGCATACGCCTGATAGAAACGCCACCAGCCACTAGCTGGATGAAAGCTGGGCCCAACGAGTACGGCTTCTACTCCAACGTCAATCCCGAAGTCGATCATCCTCGGTGGTCACAGGCCAAAGAGCGCCGTATAGGCGATTTTCTCAAACGGCCTACTCAGATGTTTAACGGTTACGCCGAGCAGGTCGCCAGTCTTTATGCTGGCATGGATCTGCAGAAAAATTTCTAGGCTGTACCCCTGATGGTAATCGGCCCATACAGGACGTTATCCAACCCAGCCTTTTTGTGGCTGAAACGCATCTGTTTCGTCCTGTCTTTGGGTCCGTTCATCGCTCTTGGATTACGAGCGCTAGGGGGACAGCTTGGGGTCAATCCCATTGAAACGCTCACCCGCAGTACGGGCATCTGGGCCCTTAATTTCCTCATGATCACGCTGACCATCACACCCGTTAGCAAGCTTTTCGGTTGGATGTGGCTGGTTCGTCTGCGGCGCATGCTGGGCTTGTTCTGTTTTTTCTATGCCAGCCTGCACTTAGCCACCTATTTGGTTTTCGATCAGTTTTTCGACTGGGCGGGCATGGTGAAGGATGTGATCAAGCGCCCCTACATCACTGCGGGTGTTTTTACATTCGCAGTGCTGTTTCCTCTGGCGTTGACCTCGACCGATGTCATGGTCCGGCGTCTTGGTAAACGTTGGAAACGGTTGCATCGGTTGGTCTATCTCGCCGGAATTGGGGGAGCCTTGCATTACTTATGGCTGGTCAAGCGGGATATTACCGACCCCGCCTGCTATATCCTCGTGCTGTGCTTCGTGCTGTGTGCCCGCATGATGTGGCCTAAGAGAAATGCGGGCTCAACTACTCCCACTTCTCGCCTGAAAAGGCAGGGGTGAGCGGTACAGGGTTAACAGGACCCCGTCCGATTTTGATTTCCCAGTAGGGTATAACCTGTTGTACCTACGGGGTAAACGTTCGGCATCAGAGAGGCGTAAACCTCGTCGACGATGTGAACATTTGTATTGATTCTGAGGGCCAACGCCCTGCAGGTTTCAACTGCAGAGCATCGGCTGGATGGAGATTCGAAGGTTTGATGTTTGGGCTAGCGTGGTAATTCGCTGCTGCCCATCAGGAATTCATCGACGGAGCGGGCACACTGACGGCCTTCGCGAATAGCCCAGACTACTAGTGACTGACCTCGGCGCATGTCGCCAGCGGTGAAGACCTTGTCTACCGATGTGCGGTAACTGACGGTATCAGCTTTTACATTTTTTCTTTCATCCCTTTCGACTCCTAGTTCCTCCAGCATGCCTTCGTTGATGGGATTCACAAAGCCCATGGCCAACAGTACCAGGTCGGTCTCAATGCTGAATTCACTGCCGGGGACTTTATTCATGACCCATCGTCCGGCCTCGTGGGTCCACTCGACTTTGACGCAGTTGATTTTGGTCAGCTGACCATTCTCGCCTTCCAGCGACACGGTATCGACGCTCCACATCCGCTCACAGCCTTCCTCATGGGAGCTTGATGTTCGCAGTTTATTTGGCCAGTTTGGCCAGGTCAGTGATTTATTTTCCTTCTCTGGGGGTTTGGGCATGATTTCCAGCTGGGTTATAGACTCAGCCCCATGCCGTTTTGATGTACCAATACAGTCAGACCCGGTGTCGCCGCCGCCGATGACTACAACCCGTTTGCCGCTTGCGCTCAGGCTGATGGTTTCAGGAATGGTGTCTCCGGCATTGCGCTTGTTCTGCTGCGGCAGAAAATCCATAGCAAAATGAACGCCCTTAAGTTCACGACCCACGACCCCAAGGTCACGGGGTTTTTCCGAGCCGCCTGCTAGCACGACGGCGTCGAAATCACGAAGCAACTCGCTGGCCGGAATGTCCTTGCCGATATGCAGATTAGGACGGAAGACCACACCCTCAGCCTGCATCTGGGCGATGCGACGGTCGATCAGGTGTTTTTCCATCTTGAAGTCGGGGATGCCATAGCGGAGCAAGCCACCGATGCGGTCACTCTTTTCAAATACAACGACATGATGACCGGCGCGGGCTAACTGTTGCGCTGTGGCGAGACCTGCAGGTCCGGAGCCTACGACCGCGACATTTTTACCCGTACGGTGCTGTGGAATTTGTGGCTCAATCCAACCCATTTCCCAGGCTTTGTCTACAATGGCACACTCGATTGACTTGATGGTGACCGGTTCATCAGTCAAATTCAGGGTACAGGCTGCTTCGCAGGGGGCGGGGCAGATACGACCGGTAAATTCCGGGAAATTGTTGGTGCTATGAAGCACGTCAATAGCTTCTCGCCAGTTCCCATGGAACACCAGGTCGTTCCAGTCCGGGATAATGTTATTGACCGGGCAGCCATTGTGGCAGTAGGGAATGCCGCAATCCATGCAGCGTGCGCCCTGCCGTCCAAGTTCTTCGGCGCTAAGAGGAACGACGAACTCCCGGTAATGCTGCACCCGATCAGCCACCAGTGTATAGCGTCTGTCTTGACGCGAGATTTCCATGAAACCCGTGGGTTTGCCCATGTTCTTATGACCTCATGAGTGAGCCTTTTGGCTCGCTGTTAGCAAAATCGCCAGACTTTGGCCCTCACCGGGGAGCACCGTTGCCGGCCCCGGTTTAGCGGCTGTTAGTGACTGACCTGCGATACTTTGATCTGTGCCGCCTGCATTTTTTCCAGGGCAAGACGGTAGTCGACCGGCATCACCTTGACGAATTTGGCGGCGTAGTCCTCCCAGTTCTCAAGTATTCGCTGGGCTTTTGCGCTACCAGTATAGCGACGGTGTTTCTCGATCAGGCTGCGGAGGCGCTGTTGATCGTGACGGGTCATGTCATGCATTACGTCAACCAAGCCGTGTGCTTCCATGTCGCCGCCTTGGTGATCTCGACGCTCAAGTGCCTGGTCTTCATATGGAATCGGCTGCAATTCGACCATGGACAGGTTGCAGCGACGATCAAAATCGCCGGCCTCGTCCAGGACATAGGCAATACCACCTGACATGCCGGCCGCAAAGTTACGGCCCGTTTCGCCAAGTACCACCACAACACCTCCGGTCATGTATTCGCAACCGTGGTCACCAACGCCTTCAACCACGGCTACGGCGCCTGAGTTACGTACGGCAAATCGTTCGCCCGCGACACCGCGGAAGTAACACTCACCCTGGATGGCACCGTATAGAACGGTGTTGCCTACGATGATGTTGTTCTCGGCTTCGATCGGACATTCCGTTGGAGGGTAGATCACGATGCGACCGCCAGAGAGGCCTTTACCTACATAGTCGTTACCCTCGCCAGATAGCTCCATCGTCACACCGGCGGCGAGAAAGGCGCCGAAACTCTGGCCTGCCGTACCGTGCATCTTGATATGGATGGTGTCTTCAGCCAGCCCGGCGTGACCATAGCGCTTGGCAACCTCACCCGACAGCATGGCGCCGGCGGTGCGGTTGAAGTTGCGGATGCCTGTTTCAATGCTAACGGGCGTTCGCGAATTGAGGGCGGGCAGGGCCCGTTCGATCAGCGTTTTGTCCAGTGCCTTATCGAGCCCATGATCCTGAGTCTCGGTGTTATAAATTGAGACACCAGGTTCTGGTATTGGCTTGTAGAGTAAACGCGCGAGGTCTATCTTCGACGCCTTCCAGTGGGTGACAGCCTTTCGCATATCAAGGCGGTCGGTCTGGCCAATCATCTCGGCAAAACTTCGATAACCCAACTTGGCCATCAACTGCCTGACTTCTTCAGCGATGAAGAAGAAGAAATTGACAACATGTTCCGGTTGGCCGGTGAAGCGTTTGCGCAGTTCGGGATCCTGGGTAGCCACGCCGACCGGGCAGGTATTAAGGTGGCATTTGCGCATCATGATGCAGCCTTCAACAATCAATGGTGCCGTTGCGAAGCCAAATTCGTCGGCACCTAGCAGAGCGGCAATCACCACATCTCGTCCAGAGCGCATACCGCCATCTGCCTGCACGCAGATACGGCCGCGGAGCTTGTTGAGTACCAGCGTCTGGTGGGTTTCGGCCAAGCCAATTTCCCAAGGAAGCCCGGCGTGCTTGATTGATGTGATCGGGCTGGCACCGGTGCCTCCGTCATAGCCTGCAATAGTCACGTGATCGGCATGGGCCTTGGCAACGCCGGCTGCGACAGTACCGACACCGACTTCGGATACCAGTTTGACGCTGATGCGCGCGTCGGGATTGACGTTCTTGAGGTCGTGAATCAGCTGGCCCAAATCTTCGATCGAGTAGATGTCATGGTGCGGTGGCGGAGAAATCAGCCCGACGCCCGGTGTTGAATGACGCACCTTGGCTATGGTGGCATCCACCTTATGGCCGGGAAGTTGACCGCCTTCGCCCGGTTTTGCGCCCTGACTGATCTTGATCTGGATATCGTCGGCATTCACCAGATACTCGGCTGTAACACCAAAGCGACCGGAAGCAACCTGTTTGATTGCCGACCGCATGGAGTCGCCATTGGCCATGGGCTTGAAGCGTTCCGATAGCTCGCCGCCCTCACCGGTATTGGATTTTCCTCCAATCCGGTTCATGGCGATGGCGAGCGTGGTGTGAGCCTCGTAGGAAATCGAACCGAATGACATGGCGCCGGTCGCAAAACGCTTGACGATGTCTTTCGCGGGTTCCACTTCATCCAGCGGGACCGGCGAGCGTTCGAACCTGAAATCAAGCAGGCCCCGAAGGGTCAACAGCCGTTCGTTCTGTTCGTTGATGGAACGGGTGTAATCGACGTAGGTATCCCAGTTATTGGTACGGGTCGCCAGCTGGAGCTTTGATATGGTCTCCGGGGTCCAGACGTGATCTTCACCCCTGACGCGGTAGGCGTACTCTCCGCCAACATCAAGAGCATGGCGATAGATCGGCGCATCGCCATAGCCTTGGCGGTGCCGACGAACGGTTTCTTCGGCGATTTCCTGCAAGCCGGCACCGCCCGTCGTGCAGCTGGTTCCTGTGAAGTATTTTTCCAGGAAGGCGTCGCTGAGACCGATCGCATTAAAGATCTGTGCACTGCAGTACGACTGGTAGGTTGAGATGCCCATCTTGGACATGATTTTCATCAGTGCTTTGCCGATAGCCTTGATGTAGCGCTTGTGAACTTCATCTTCCGATACGGTTTGAGCGAATCCGCGTCGAATATCGGACAAGGTATCGAAGGCGAGGTAGGGGTTGATGGCTTCAGCGCCATAACCTGCCAAAAGGGCGAAATGGTGAACTTCCCGTGCCTCGCCTGTCTCGATTACGAGACCGACTTCGGTCCGCAGCCCGGCTCGAATCAAGTGATAATGAACCGCAGAGGTCGCCAGCAGCGCCGGGATGGCGATGTGCTCGGCATCCATGTCCCGGTCTGACAGGATAAGAATGTTATTGCCATCATGAACGGCCTGCTCAGCCTGCTGGCAGACCTGTTCAATAGCCGCTTCCATCCCTGTAGTCCCTTTATCGGCCGGGTAGCACAGGCTCAGGGTAACGGTCTTGAAGGCACCGCCGGTGCGGGCTTCAATTCGACGGATTTTCTCCAGATCCTTGTTGGTCAGGATGGGTTGGTGAACTTCCAGCCGCTTGTGACTTCCGCCATGCTCCAGATCCAGCAGGTTGGGACGTGGCCCGATATGGGTGACGAGGGACATGACCAGTTCCTCTCGGATCGGGTCAATTGCGGGGTTGGTGACCTGGGCAAAACCCTGCTTGAAATAGTCGTAGAGCATGCGAGAACGACTGGATAGCACGGCCAGCGCGGCATCGGTGCCCATGGAGCCTACAGGCTCCTGACCGCTCTCGGCCATCGGCGTCAGGAAGAATTTGATGTCTTCCTGGGTATAGCCGAAAGCCTGCTGGCGGTCGAGCAGGGTACGGCTGTCCGGTGGCATGGCGGCTACTTCCGGCGGCAGTTTCTCCAGTTGAATCTGGGTCTCGTTGAGCCATTGCTGATAGGGGGCTTTATTACAGAGTTCAGCCTTGATTTCAGTATCATCGATGATGCGACCCTGCTCGATATCAATCAGGAACATCTTGCCCGGCTGCAGGCGCCATTTCTTGACGATTTTCTCTTCAGGTATGGTCAATACCCCCATTTCCGATGCCATGACGACGTAATCATCGTCGGTAATCAGGTAGCGGGCAGGACGGAGGCCGTTGCGGTCGAGGGTAGCACCGATCTGACGACCATCGGTGAAGGCGACAGCTGCTGGACCATCCCAGGGTTCCATCAGCGCGGAGTGATATTCGTAAAAAGCGCGGCGTTTCTCGTCCATCAAAGGGTTGCCTGCCCAGGCTTCCGGGATCAGCAGCATCATGGCGTGAACCATGGAGTAACCCCCCATGACCAGCAACTCCAGTGCGTTGTCAAAGCTTGCCGAATCGGATTTGCCCTCACCAATGAGTGGCCAGATCTTGTCAAGATCTTCGCCCAGCAGTTTGGATGACATGGAGTGCCGGCGCGCCGCCATCCAGTTAATATTGCCGCGCAGTGTGTTGATCTCCCCGTTGTGGGCGATCATCCGGAACGGATGTGCGAGATCCCAGGTGGGGAAGGTATTGGTCGAAAATCGCTGATGAACCAATGCCAATGCGCTTACCATTCGCTCATCGGTCAAGTCACGATAGAAAACGCCGACCTGATCTGCGAGCAACATCCCCTTATAGACCAATGTTCTCGATGAGAACGATGGAATATAGAACATTTTGCCTTCATCCAGTTTGAGGTTGCGGATCGTATTATCGATCTGCTTGCGAATGACGAACAATTTGCGTTCGAAGCTATCCTGGTCGCTGCAGTTGTTGCCGCGTCCGACCAGAATCTGGCGGATGCAGGGCTCGATCAACTTGACCGACTCGCCGAGATCTTCACTCTGCACCGGGACGTCGCGCCAACCGAGTGCGATCTGACCTTCGGCTGCAACGAAGTCTTCGATAATTTTTTCGCAGGTTGCCCGATGTTCAGGTTTGCGCGGCAGAAACACCATACCAACGCCGTAGTGTCCTGCCTCCGGCAGAGAAATACCCAGACTGGTGCATTCGGCCCGCAGAAACGCATCTGGAATCTGGATCAGTATGCCAGCACCATCACCGGCTCGGGGGTCGGCCCCTACCGCGCCGCGGTGGGTGATGTTCTTCAGAATTTCAAGGCCCTTGCAAACGATGTCATGGCTTTTCTGGCCCTTGATGTGGGCAATAAAGCCCACGCCGCAAGCATCGTGTTCATTGCGGGGGTCGTAAAGACCCTGCTTTGCGGGAATTGCATTGAAACTCATTATTTACCTCAGTCTAGGACGCAACGCATACGTGGCCCGAATTGCCGTCTTGGTTCACACCGTGGGAACGACGCCCGAAGTTCGGGCAGATTCTGCAATTCAGGTTGCGAGAAGCCTTGAATGCGTGACCATCACGCAAACAGAGGCTTGCAAATCATCGAGCAAATGGCCAGAAAATATAAAGAATTCACCACGCTTTTTCAATACTACAGTTCGATCGGTTGCTGAGCCCCACCCTCCTGACCAGAACTTGTTACGGATATTGCCAGCAAGAATTAAGCCTGAGTCGAATGCCTTCTATTTTGGAACGATTTGCATGGGGTCCGCTGGAATTTGCATTCGTGAAGTGGACACTGAATGATGGATAATCCCCGCCGGCTCTGGAGGAACAGCTATGAATGATCATTATGATGTGCTGATTGTCGGTGGCGGGATGGTTGGGGCTACGCTCGGGTGTGCCCTGGGGGGGAGTCGCTTGCGGGTAGCCGTCCTTGAAGATGCGCCGCCGGAAGTATTTGCTGCCGAGCAAGCTTACGACCTCAGAGTATCTGCGGTCAGTGTTGCATCTGCCAGTATTCTCAAAACCATCGGGGTATGGGCCGGGATAACGGCCCGTCGCCTGTGTCCCTATCGGCGGATGCGGGTGTGGGAGGATCAAGGTGATGTCGAATTCCGCAGCGAAGAGATCAACGAGCCGGTGTTGGGCCATATCGTCGAAAATAGGATCATTCAGCTTGCCGCGCTGGAGCGGCTGAAAGACTTTCCGAACGTTGAACTGTTGTGCCCGGTAAAAACTCGACGGATTGACTATGATC
>JBILXN010000242.1:0-3045 GCA_044378425.1 Methylococcaceae bacterium | reverse complement strand
GACAGGACGTCAGCATAGGCCCCCCAGCCGCTGCCGACCCCTATGCCGGTGATGCCAGCAGGAAGCGATACTGTAGTGGGTGATCGGACCGATTCCTCTCCCAAAAGGCGCACTTCGTGTTCGCCCACCCGCTGATACACGGCCCAGTAAACTTCACTCATGCGGGCATCTATGCAGGGGTATGCGTGCGTGTCTGCGGCTGCCTCCATGGCTTCCAGTGCTAGGGCAGCGAGGGTTGAGACGGGTAACACGGGCAGATCGGCGCCGAATGCAAGCCCCTGCGTGACACCGGCGGCTATGCGAAGACCCGTGAAGGATCCCGGGCCGCAACCAAAAGCCAGCGCATCAAGATCAGGCAAACTGTGCCCGGACTCCGCCAGCAGTGCGGCCACCATGGGCAGAATCAGGCGATTGTGCTCACGGGGGGCCAACTGATAGCGTTCAATGCAGTTCCCATTGATCAGGAGCGCCGCCGAGCAGGCTTCAGTCGATGTGTCTATGGCAAGAATTTTCATGGCGAATTCGGTCAATCAAAACTTGAGAAGAATTGCTCCACTTCGGCCACCGCGCGAATGCGCGGTATCTCGGGCAGGCTATTGAGGAATAATTTCCCATAGGGTCGGGTCAACAGGCGCGGATCGCACAGCATCAATATCCCGCGATCACCATGATCCCGAATCAGCCTGCCCACTCCCTGCTTGAGAGCGATAATTGCAGCGGGCAACTGATAGCTGACAAACGGGTTGTGACCGGCTCTCTGCATGCTGTCAAGGCGAGCACTGAGTACAGGGTCGCTGGGAGAGGCAAACGGCAGTTTGTCGATGATGACACAGGATAGCGCGGGCCCCGGAACATCAACACCTTCCCAGAAGGTGGCGGTACCCAGCAGAACGCCATTGCCAGCCGCCTTGAATTGCTCAAGCAGGCGTGTTTTGGGCTGGGTTCCCTGCACGAATAATGGATATTCCAGTGTGCTTGACAGCGTTGTTGCCGCTTCAGCTAGTGCCTGATGGGAGGTAAACAGGACGAACGCCCGTCCCCCGCTACTTTTGATCACCGGCAAGGCCGCCGCAATGACCGAGGCGTTATAGTGCCGTGATGATGGCTCAGGGAGACCTTCCGGCAAATAGATTCGGCAATTGTTGGCATAATCGAAGGGGCTGTCCCACGCCTCAAGCCGAGCATCGCTCAGTCCGAGCTGGCGGCTGAAATGATCAAATTTCCCCCCGACGGTGAGCGTTGCCGAAGTAAAAATCCAGGCGGACGAGGATGACGTTCTAAATTTGGTGAATTCACCGGCGATCGCGAGGGGTGTCCGGTTCAAAGCAAAACTGCGCTTGCGGGTCTCAAACCACCTTACGGCATCGACTGAATCCCCACTCATGAAGATATCAAGTCGATTACCAAGATCAAGACAACGCGTATGGCAGGATTCCAGACCTTTGCCGCGCATAATCAGAGGGTTGAGCATTCCGGCCAGCCCGGCCAGCTGGGCCCTTATGGCATCCATGGAGAGACCCACGGGCTCAAGATCAGCGACGGTATGCCAGGCGTCACGGCGGGAGTCCTCTCCAAGTGCCAGCCGGAAATCATCGATCAATCGCTCCAGCCGCTCCGCCTCTTCCAGCAAGTGGGGCACATCGGGAGCATCCTTGAAGCGCTCGACGGCGACATCGTTTGCGAGGTCGGCCAACTGTCTTGAACTGATGCCCAGCCCCAAAAACTGAGAGGCGGACTCAAGGAATTGATGGGCTTCATCAACGATGATGACATCCGCTTGCGGTAACAACTCGCCGAGCCCTTCATTTTTAAGGGTCCAGTCCGCCCACAGAAGATGATGATTAATCACCAGCACATCTGCCTCACGCGCACGGCTTCGCGCCTGCACCAGAAAACATTCGCCATGCTGAGGACACTCCTGACCAAGACAATTGTCAGCGGTCGAGGTTGCCGCGGCCCAATGCGGTGAATTTTCGGGCAACCCTGAGGCCTCGCCAATATCGCCCGTCTGGGTGTTCCGTGCCCAGCGACGGATAGCCGCGAGCGCCTCAGCATCGCGCGGCCCCTGCCCCGCCTTAAAACCCAACGTATGCTCCAGGCGATAAAGGCAGAGATAGTTGCTCCGCCCCTTAAGCAGGGCCACCCTGACAGGCCGATTGAGGGCACGGCGCACCAACGGCAGATCTTTGCGGAACAGCTGATCCTGCAGGGTTTTGGTAGCCGTTGAGACTATGAGTTTTTTACCCGACAGCATGGCAGGCAACAGATAGGCCAGCGTTTTGCCGGTGCCGGTGCCGGCCTCAGCCACCAGACAGCCACCTGCTTCAATCACGTCTGCGATCGCCTGCGCCATCGCCTGTTGGGCGGGACGTGGCCTGAATCCGGGCAACTGTACGGACAGTGCGCCACCCGGGGCAAACGAGTTTTCCAGATCAGTCACTTAATAGCGCGCTCTGGCTTGGGCTTCGGCAGCACCTGAAGGATCCCCCTTACTCCTGCGCGCTTGGGCAATGATGTCCCAGTTGGAGCGGGCGAGTTCGGGGCTGCTCTTGGCCAGCAAATTGGATTTCTTGGCGAGGTCCTCGGCAAGTCCCGGTTGCTGCTGTTTCAGCCTGATTTTGGCTAGCACATGCCAAAGTTCTGGATTCTTGGGCTGTATCCGGATGGCGCGTTCCAGCGTCGCGGCAGCGTCGGCATAGTTACCGGATTTCATGCTGGTCTGGATCTCGCTTTCCAGCGCGAGCACCGCGGGTGGAGCCGTCATGGCAAATTCCTTGGGTTCTGGTGGCGGTGTCAGTGCTGGCGATACCGGCAACTTAAGCATGGTGTCTGGAACGTACTCTGGCGGCACAGGGGGTATATCGACCACAACAGGTTCGTAGGGCGCGGGGCCGACTGGCGGAGGTTCTGCCGGTATGGGGTCAACCCCATAAGGCGTCGGGGAATAGCCTGACAAGGGCTTGAGGTCTGGCTCAATCGGCATGGATTCGGCAGGAATTGGCGTGATCTCAGCCATGGGACGGCTGGGTTCTGATTGCCCGTAAG
>JBILXN010000076.1:0-10662 GCA_044378425.1 Methylococcaceae bacterium | reverse complement strand
GCCAATGCCAGTATGTAAGGCAGTGTGCCATTCACATGCTCGAGGCTGAAATAGGCGATCAGGCCGCCTACCACCGTAGCCAGGCTAGACAGCAGGTTATAGATCAGCGCCTTGCTGCGACCATAGCCGCTTTGCAAAAGAATCGCGAAATCGCCTACTTCCTGGGGAACCTCATGCGCGGCCACTGCCAGACTGGTAATGATCCCGAGTTGGATGTCGGTCATGAAGGCGGCAGCGATCAGAATACCATCGACAAAATTATGAATCGCATCACCCACCACGATCAGCGTCCCGGCCGGTTGATGGAAGTGCTCTTCGCTATGAGTCTCGCAATGGTCAGAATGGCAATGTCGCCATAACAGAAGCTTTTCCAGCAGGAAAAATCCAAGAATGCCGGCTAGAACGGTCGCGAACAGCGCTTCCGTATGCTCGCTGCCTGCCGAAGCCAGCGCATCGGGCAGGAGATCAAGGAAGGCAACGCTCAGTAAGGCGCCCAAAGCAAAGCTCACGCCGTGGGGCAGAATGCGCGGGTAATGTGTCTCTGGCACGAGTAACAGCAAGGCAGCCGCAATGACGCTGAGTATGCCGCCAGCCAAAGTGAAGCAAAGGATCCAGAGTAACAGGCTCATTTAGGGTTTTGAGTTGGGGTCGATCCAGATCAGGCTGGCCATGCGGCCCGTGATCCGGTCGCGTCGGTATGAAAAAAAATCGGCCGGTTGGTGGTAAGTACACCAATGGCCGCCGAAGATGTCGGATACGCCTGACGATCTGAGCGCGATGCGCGCAAGCTGGTAGATGTCAGCCAGCCATTTATTCTCGCCGGTTTCTCGAAATGCCGGGGCGCATTCACTGTTTTGACTGACGAAGGTTCCCCGCACTTCGGGTCCAACTTCAAAGGCCGACGGACCGATAGCAGGCCCGAGCCACGCCATCAGGTCACCTGTGGCCAAGGTGTGCACAGTGGTCTGAATGATGCCAGCAAGCAATCCCTTCCAGCCGGCATGGACTGCCGCAACTACGGTGCCGTCTTGGGAGCAGAGCAGGACAGGCAGGCAGTCAGCGGTCATTATGGCGCACACCATGCCAGGGCTGCGCGTGTAGACGGCGTCCGCCTCATGCGGGCCGGGTGTGCTGGCTTCAACGATCCGGGTGCCATGCACCTGAGTGAGCCACTGTGGCGGGGTAGCGATCTCCAGTTCAGCCATGAGTCTGGCGCGATTCATGTTGACGCGATATGCGTCATCGCCGACATGTTGGCCAAGATTCAGGCCCGCATAGGGCCCCTCACTGACGCCGCCATGCCGGGTTGTGCTAACGGCACGGACCCTGTGCGCGGCTGGCCAGTCGGGTGTGATCCAGTGTCCGAAAGTCATCAGCCTGCCCTGAGCGTGGCGAGCAGGTGGGCAAAGTCCGCGGGGAGTGGGGACTGCCATTCGACGTATTCGCCGGTATCCGGGTGAAGAAAGCCCAGGCTGGCGGCATGGAGCGCCTGTCGAGCAAAGTCCCGGAGTGTTGCGGTGAGTTGTGGGCTTGCCCCTGCCGGTATTTTGAAGCGGCCGCCGTAAACCGGGTCGCCGACCAGCGGATAGTTGATGTGGGCCATGTGGACGCGGATCTGATGGGTGCGCCCGGTTTCCAGCATGACGTGAATCAGGGTATGAGTGGCAAATCGCTCGGCCAGCCGGTAATGCGTGACTGCCGCCTTGCCGCCGGTGCGGACGACGGCAAAGCGTTTGCGATCCATCCCGTGCCGGCCGATGGGTTGGTCGATGCTGCCGCCGCCGGTCATGGCGCCCTGGCAAAGTGCGACATATTCACGGTGGACCGACCGCTCCTGAAGTTGGTCGACCAGTATTTTATGGGCCTCCAGGGTTTTTGCCACCATCAGCAGGCCGCTAGTGTCCTTGTCGATGCGGTGGACGATGCCGCAGCGAGGCACACCCGCGAGGGTCTCGCAGTGATTGAGCAGGGCGTTCTGGAGGGTGCCGTCAGGATGGCCGGCAGCCGGATGTACGACCAGCCCGGCGGGCTTTTCGACAATGATGATGGCGTCGTCCTCATGGACAATGCCGAGGGGGATGTCCTGCGCTGCGACCTGAGTCAGGCTCTGGCTTTCCGTGCGGAGGCAGATTTGCTCCCCCCCGAGTACCCGGTGCTTTGCCGGTAAAGCGGTGCCATCAATCAGAGCGGCGCCGATGCGTATCCACTCCTGCAGTCGGCTGCGCGAATATTCGGGAAAAATAGTACTCAGGGCCTGATCAAGGCGTAAGCCGGCCAGGTCCAGAGGAATTTCAGCAGTCAGGATGCGGGGTGAATTCACTTCAATCGATTCGGGCTGTCAAGGTATACTGGGGCGTTACTGTGTCAGGTACGGTTACGCGGCGTCTCATGCCAAACATGCGCATCAAAACATCATCATTCCTCTGGGTATTCATGGCTCTCGGCCTTCTTTTGGCTGGGTGCTCCAGTTCACCTGATGAAACCAGTGACGAATTCTCCGACTACACTGCGGAGCAGTTCTATGGGGAAGCCAAACAGGCCCTGGTTGAGGGCCGTTACGAAAAGGCGACCAAACTTTACGAGAAGCTGGAGGCCCGGTTTCCGTTTGGAAAATATGCCACCCAGTCGCAACTTGATGTTGCGTATGCCTATTACAAGAACGACGAGCCAGACTCAGCAATCGCTGCGGCAGATCGCTTCATTAAACTCAACCCCGCAAACCCTTTTGTCGATTACGCCTACTACATAAAGGGACTGGTGAATTATAACCGAGGCATTGGTTTTATTGATCGCTTTCTGCCAACGGACTCCTCTCAGCGTGACCCGGGCGCGACCCTTGATTCTTACAAAGACTTTGAAGAGCTGATTCGCCGGTTCCCCAACAGTCGTTATGCGAGCGATTCCCGCCAGCGCATTATCTCTTTACGTAACAATCTGGCCATGCATGAAATTCATGTCGCCGATTTTTACATGCGAAGGGAGGCCTACCTCGCAGCGGCTCGTCGGTGCGGCGAGGTGGTCAGGAAATATCAGCGTACACAGGCTGTACCGGTGGCTCTGGAGATCATGGAAAAAGCCTATCGCAAGCTGGAAATGACCCAGTTGGCCGATGATGCGGCCCGCGTTTTCCAGACCAACTACGCCAACGGCGTTCCAGGACAGGCTGACAAGGATATGGGCTATGAAGAGTCGCCGGTCGAGAAGATATGGCACTTTATCGGGCTCGAACGTTAACCCTTCCGGTGCCGGCGGGGTAAGGGCATGAGTAAAGCGGTCGATGTACTCTGCGTTGGGCACGCGTCCTGTGACCTGGTGTTTTCGGTGCCATATCAGCCGGGCCCCGATCAGAAAATAGTGGCTGATGGTCTGCTCACCTGTGGCGGCGGGCCGGCTGCCAATGCCGCTGTGACGGTTGCGCGGCTCGGGTTTAGCGCGGCATTTGCCGGTTATCTCGGCAACGACATGCCGGGGAATATGCATGCCGCTGAACTGGCAGCCGAGGGCGTCGATACGACGCTAGTGGTGCGAGGAGGCGCGCCCTCGCCACTCTCGGTCATACTGGTGAAACCCGATGGTTCCCGTTCGCTGGTCAATTACAAAGGCGAAACGGGCCCACTTGATGCCAGCAGCATTGATTTCTCGCCGCTGTCGCCATCGGTCATTCTGCTTGATGGACATGAGCCGGTCGTATCAGCCGGCTTGATCGGCCGCGGGATTCCGACGGTGCTGGATGCCGGTTCTGTGCATCCCGGGACACTGGCCTTGATGGATAAAGTGGATTACCTCGCCTGTTCGGAGAAGTTCGCCACTCAATGGTGGGGCGCTGATGCCCCTGAATTGGCTTTGAAGGCCCTGGCGGAGCGGGCACCTGCCGTCATCATTACGCTGGGTGAACGGGGACTTATCTGGCACAAGCAGGGTGAAAGCGGTCGCTTGTCGGCCTTTGCCGTCGATGTGGTTGACACCACGGGTGCCGGCGATGCCTTTCATGGCGCCTTTGCGGCTGGGGTGGCTGCAGGTCTGGGCTGGCATGAATTGCTCTGCTATGCGAGTGGAGCCGGAGCCCTGTGCTGTAACGTGATGGGGGCCCGTCCGGGTCTACCGACTGCTGAGGGCGTGGCTCAACTGCTTGCAGGTTCGCGTTCCTCTTAGCCGGATAGCACGCGGTTGCCCCTGTTGATGTGACGCGGAATCGCCTACTTTTAGGAATAAGTCCATGAATTTAAGAGTGTTAACGGTATGCTGTGCGGTGACCGTCCTCGGTGGGTTTGTCGGTTGTGCCCACCACGGGTCTTCCGGTACCGCGACCTCCGGCCGGTCGGTTTCGGTAGCCACCGAAAGAGAGCCGCGACGCATTTCATCCGTCACGCAGGGCGATGCGGCGGGGCTGTATGCGGCCCCTCAGCTGACCGGGGACTATGCCGGATACCCGGCGCTGGAGCAGTTCATCGACCGAATGGTCAGCCGGCACGGCTTCAGCAGGGATTACCTGTACGGGCTTTTTTCCGAGGCTCGCCGCAAGCAGTGGACGCTCGATTATCTCAGTCGCGAACCCAAACCTACGGCGGCACCCAAGCCCGGTTCCTGGGCGCGTTACCGAGCGAAGTTTCTGGATGAGCGACATATCTCAGCCGGTGCTTCATTCTGGATCCGTCATGCCGATGCCTTGGCGCGGGCCAGTCGCGAATTTGGTGTCAGCCCGGCCCACATCATGGGCATTATGGGCGTTGAGACGATCTATGGCGCCAATCTCGGCACCCACCGCATCATTGACGCGCTGACCACTCTGAGCTTCGACTACCCGCGCAGGGCGGCCTACTTCCAGGAAGAACTGGAAAACTTTCTGATCATGTGTCGTGAAGAACGGGCAGACCCCTCGCGGCCCAAGGGTTCCTATGCTGGTGCAATGGGTTTAGGGCAGTTCATGCCCAGCAGCTTTCTCAAGTTCGCCGTCGATTTTGATGGGGATGGTCGCAAGGACTTGTGGAATCCAGAGGATGCCATAGGCAGTATCGCCAATTACTTCAAGGGGCATGGCTGGCAAACGGGCCAGCCGGTGGTGAGTCTGGCTCGCGTTAGCGGTAACGAGGTGGAGGGCCTCAAAACCGGATTCCCCTGAAGCGGGGGTGGTCAGGCTATTGAAACTGAGCGGCAACAACGGCGACAGCTACTGGGTGGGCTATGACAATTTCTATGTCATTACCCGCTATAACCATAGCACCCATTATGCGATGGCCGTTCATCAGCTGGCCGAGGCGGTCAAGCGGCGGCACACCGAGCTGTGATGGAGCCAATGCCCCGGTATGGCATGTGGCCCAAGTCTCAGGCGTACCGCTTGGGATAGTCGAGGAAAGCCAGTGTACCCGAGCCGGCCATGATGTGAGCCCAGTCATCGACATCGAACGTTATCGCGGCGACGCCTGTGGTGGGCAGATGGCTCACCACCCGGTCGGCCAGTACGCTCACCAACGCTGTTATGTCCGGATTGTGTCCGACCAGATAGACGCGTTGCCAGTCGGTATCGAGCGCCCGGAGTATCTCCAGCATGGCCCCGGGTCCCTGCATGTAGAGGGCTTCCCTGATTTCAATGCCTGCCGAATCGTAACCGACAGCAGCGGCAATCAGTTGCGCCGTTTGCGTGGCGCGTAACGCAGGGCTGCACAAGATCCTGTCCGGGGACAACTTCCTCAGCGCTAACTGTTGGCCCATGAACGGGGCGTCACGCAGACCACGCTTGTTGAGGGGGCGTTGCCGATCATCGAGTTCGGGAGTCTCCCAACTCGATTTCGCATGTCGTATAGCAAGCAGTGTTTTAATGGTGCTGGTCCTCATTTGCCGTTGTTTATTTTTGGCCGTATCAGGTTTGGGTCGCGTGGGGCGAGGAATCATTCTGCGGCGGCGTGTGCCGCGTTATACTATTCCGAAATCCGCCGGTATGCTCCGTTTCGGTGCGGTGATTCGGTTGGTAGACCGAGCCAATGCCCGGCCCCGAAACCGAATCGATGTACTTAACGTATCTTCTGGATTCCACCTCATACAGGCTCCCGATAGTAAAGACGTATGGTGATAATGAAAAGCGCAGGTTTAAGTCTTGTTTTCGGCTATCTGATCTCAGCGGGAGTAATGGCTTCACCGGGCAAGGTTGCCCCGCCACCCGCTCCAGAGCCCTCAGCTGTTGAGGCAGAGCAGACTACTCCGCCACCTCCTAAGCCTTTCGAATTCGCCGATGTCGAACTCAGAGCGAGGGAGTTGGCCACTAAATCTTACGCAAGAGACGACGGCGGTTTGCCCGAATTTCTAGGAAAGCTCGACTATGATCAATACCGGGATATACGCTACCGGGCGGAAAAGTCGATCTGGCGGGATGAGTCCTTGCCGTTTCAGGTGCAGGCTTTCCATCGCGGGTTCATGTTCAAGGATCGGGTGATCATTAATATCCTCGACCATGGGTCCAGTACCCGAATAGGGTATGCGCCCGAACTCTTTGATTACGGTAAAAACCAGTTCCCGAGTCTTTTACCGCCAGAGCTGGGGTTTGCCGGGGTACGTTTCCATTACCCGCTGCGACGGGATGAGGCTTACGACGAGATCGCCGTTTTTCTCGGCGCCAGTTATTTCCGTGCTGTAGGTCTGGGGCAGGCCTACGGTCTGTCCGCCCGGGCCCTTGCGGTGGACACCGGCCTGGCCAAATCTGAGGAGTTCCCTATTTTTCGGGAGTTCTGGATAGAAAAGCCGGAGAAAGACGCCACATCGCTGACCGTCTATGCGGTACTCGACAGCCCCAGCGTAACCGGTGCATACCGTTTCGTCATGCATCCCGGGCTTGATTTGAGCATGGATGTATTCAGCCGCCTCTATTTCCGTAAACCGGTTGACCGGCTGGGCATTGCACCCCTGACCAGCATGTTCCTGCGGGGTGAAAACACTGATCACTTTATGGATGACTTCCGGCCCGAAGTGCATGACTCCGATGGGCTGCTCATCGGAAAATCCACCGGCGAATGGATGTGGCGACCGCTTAATAATCCACGCCAACTGCGGATCAGTGTGTTCAAGGACACCAAACCTTCAGGCTTTGGGCTGATGTCGCGGGATCGCAATTTTGATCACTACCAGGACCTTGAGGCTGAATACCATCGCCGTCCCAGCGCCTGGGTCGAAGCGGTGGGTGATTGGGGCGCTGGTGGGGTCTACCTGATCGAAATTCCCAGCGATGCCGAAAAGTACGACAACATCGTTGCCTTTTGGGTGCCTGACCAGCCAACCGGCGAGGGTAAGGAACTGCGTTTCGACTACCGTCTGCATTTTATTGCCGAAGAATTTACAGCGCCCAGCAGCGGCAAGGTGGTGGCTACCCGGGTCGGCGCTGCCGATACTCACAGTGGAAAGCGAAAATTCGTGGTCGACTTCGCCAGTCCCACCCTCAAGCTGATGAGTCCCAAAGCGAAGGTCGCCGCCGACGTCAGTGCAGTCGGCAAGGTTTCAAATGTCGTGGTACAGAAGAACGAAGAAAATGGCACTTGGAGACTGAGTTTTGAGTTGGAGCCAGAAAAAGGCAAAAACCCGATTGAGTTGCGCGCTATCCTGAAGTCAGGGCCGGATATCCTGACCGAATCTTGGGTTTATCAGTGGAATTCCCAATGAGCGAAGATGCCTTGACCGATGGCGGGCAGCAGTACACCACGGGCGTTGCTTCACCGGTGCAGGCTGATGTCACCGTCATCCTGCGGCGTATAGCGACCTACTGGCAGGCGCTCGGTCTTACCGACCCGTTGCTGATTTCAAGTCTTGCCGATGATTGCCTGACCCGTGCACGGCGTCGGGTGGGGCGGGTTTCGAACGATGAACTGCTCCGACGATCATTGGAAGAAGCGCAACGGCGCTTTGATCACGCCCTGGCCAACGCTGTGGGTTTACCCCCTTCGAACGACCCTCACCCCATCGCCGCTGCGCGGGCGGCCTTACTGTTGGCGGCGAGAGAGACATCGCTAAATTGTCTATTTGCGCACGACGAATCCACACGTGAACTAGGCGCGGCGCTGCAAAAAGTTCTGCCACAGTCAACGCCGCCCGAGTCTCATCTCACCATGAGCGTGAAACCCTTCCGCTTCTGGCTATTCGCCTCCACCGACACCTGACCCAAGGCCTGCCCACGCATGTCACAACCCGTTTCCGAACTGCCCCGGCACATTATCAGCGTGAGACGTACGCTGTTCCTGATTTTAGTCGGGCTGACCTCCTTTCTGGCTCTTGCCATGATCGCCAGTGCTTTTCTTCAGAATGGCATAACGCCGACTGAAGTGTTGTTGCTGTTGCTTTATACCCTTCTGATCTTGTGGGTCAGTACCTCATTCTGGACGGCAACTCTGGGTTTCTGGGTGCTGCTGAGGGGAGGCGACCGTTATTCCATAGGACGCATGCCTCCGGCGTCCGCCGCGACCGATTCATCACCCCTGCGTACTGCGCTGGTGATGCCCATCTACAACGAAGACCCTACCCGCGTCAGTGCCGGCCTGCGGGCGATCTGGCAGTCCGTACAGGAAACCGGGCGGGGTGATGACTTTGAATTGTTCATCCTCAGTGATACCCGAGACCCTGATTGCTGGATGCAGGAAGAAGTGAACTGGTATCGGATGTGCGTCGATTTCAACGCCTATGGGCGGATCTTTTACCGCAACCGCGAGAAAAACGTGGCACGCAAGAGCGGTAATCTCGAAGACTTTTGCCATCGCTGGGGTGGACGCTACCGCTACATGATCGTGCTTGATGCCGACAGCATCATGGCGGGCGAAACCCTGGTCAGCATGGTCGATATGATGGAAGCTCACCCGGGTGTGGCCTTAATTCAGTCACCGCCTCTGCCCGCCAATCACAAATCACTGTTCTCAAGGGTATTGCAATTCGCCAGCAATTTTTACGGTGACATTTTTATCTCTGGCATCAACTACTGGCAACTTTCTGGTAGCGGCTATTGGGGGCACAACGCCATCATTCGCATGGCCCCGTTCGTAGCGCATTGCGGGTTGCCCAAGCTGCCGGGGCGAGAGCCTTTTGGCGGCGAAATCTTCAGTCACGATACCGTAGAAGCCGCCCTGTTGCGGGAGGCCGGTTGGGAAGTCTGGATTGCGCCGGAACTCAAGGGCAGTTACGAGGAGTTGCCCCCGACGCTCATCGACTACGCCAAACGCGACCGGCGGTGGTGTCAGGGTAACCTCCAGCATTTGCGGATGGTTTTTGCCAAGGGTTTTTCGGGGCTGAGCCGGCTTTATTTTCTGATGGGCATCATGTCCTACGTTTCCTCGCCACTGTGGTTGCTGTTTCTGGTGCTGACCGGGTTTGAGGCCTACATCAAGAGTCAGACCATGCCGATCTACTTCTTCGGCGACAACCTGTTTCCGGTTTGGCCGGAGTCCTATGCCGTCGAGATGACGACGGTGCTGTTGGTTACCTTGGCCATGCTCTTTCTGCCCAAACTCTGGAGTTTGGTGTTGGCACTGGTCAACTGGCGCAAAATAAAAACCTACGGTGGCGTCGTGCGGGCGCTGATCAGCGTGATGCTCGAAAGCATCTTCTCGATGCTGACCGCACCGGTACTGATGCTGTACCAGAGCAAATTCGTATTGGCCATACTGATGCGCCGCAGCGTCGGGTGGCCTCCACAAAACCGTGACGATCATCGCCTCAGTCTTTCTGAAGCCATCCTCGCTCATAGTGGTCACACATTGGTCGGCATAGCTGCGGGCTGGATCAGTTACCGCTATGTTCCGAGTTTCTTCCTGTGGTTGGTGCCAGTGCTCGCGGGGCTGGTGCTGTCCATCCCCATTTCCATGCTGTCCAGCAGCGCCGCAGTGGGCCAGGCGACCCGTCGCATGGGCTTATTTTTGACGCCCGAGGAATACGAGGAGCCCAGGGTAATCAGCCTGCTCAAGGAAAATCTACTCAAGCTGGAGGCGCTGGAAACCGGCAGGACTGATGAGGGTGAGGCGCACAATGTCGCCGACCCGGCCGCCTGTTCTCTGCATCTGGCATTGCTGCCCAATCGTCAGGTCAAAAAACGTCAGCGTCACCAGTTACAGGCATTGCTATACCAGTTGGTGGAAGAGGGGCCGGACAAACTGTCGGCAATGGACAAGCGAACGCTCATTTCGGATCCCGAAACCCTGACCCGCTTGCACCGTCTGGCGTGGAGCCGGGGGCGAGACTGATGGTGGCGGTTAAAGGGCTGAACCGTTGCGCGCTGTGAATCAGCAATGGTCAGCCTGAATGGGGTCGCCGCTGTGCGGTGATCATCCCCAAAAGGGCGATCTCCGATTAAATGTTGGTACACTCCGTCCCGGTTCGGCGGCTGGACGTGAGGGGCATCAATCGCGGCGGCCGCAATAAAACCACCCCCTAAGATTTAACAAAACTCAGAGAAATTTCCATGGCATTAAAGAACACCACCAGCCGCCCGCGCGCACTCGGACTCTCTTTTGTCGCCTCATTGCTGCTATCGACCCCACTGCTGGCCAAGACGCCGATTCCTGTCAGCGAGGAAGATCACCTCGCTTTTGAGAAAAAGTTTGCCGAGATGTGCATCGAAAAGGAAAAATCCGAACTCAAGGGGTCGGGGGTCCTGCTAGATGAGGTTATCGGCGTGTGTGAATGTATCGCCAAGGAAGA
>JBILXN010000241.1:0-3096 GCA_044378425.1 Methylococcaceae bacterium | reverse complement strand
CGCAAACACAGTCCTGAACTCAAAGCCCGAATCGTAGCCGCATGCCGGATACCGGGGGCATCCATAGCCCGGGTGGCTGCGGATCACGGATTGCACGACAGCATCGTGCGCCGATGGCTGCGAGCGTCTAACACCGCGACCCAGCCCGTTGCGCCTGACCGTGCCACGGTTTGTGATTCTATCGGACTTGTTGCCCACCCCGCATTTGTGCCGGTGCGACTGGAGAGCAATGCGCCAGGTGCCCATGAGGCCAGCTCAACCATCCACCTGCATCTGCAGCGCCGTGATCTTTCTGTGCACATCGACTGGCCTGCTGCGTCAGCGGCCGCCTGCGCCGATACCCTCAAGGCGCTGCTTCGATGATCCACCCGGAACAGGTTCATCTGGCCGTGGAACCGGTGGATATGCGCTGGGGGAGTGAACGGCTCTCCGTCTACATCCAGCACACCATTGGCCAGAATCCGTGTGCAGGGCATGCCTATGCCTTTACCAACCGGCAACGTTCACGCCTCAAACTGCTGCTCTGGGATGTCAACGGGATCTGGCTCTGTCAGCGTCGACTCCACCGTGGCGTCTTCAAATGGCCCGAGACCGGGGATACGACCTGCACTCTCCGTCAGGACGCCTGGCAATGGCTGGTGAGTGGTATTGAATGGCAGCGGCTGGCCTCATCGGTGCCGGCTCACGGGCTCGTCTGATCCCGCCCAAAGGGGATTGGCCATCATCAGAAATGCCGGTGGCTGCTTAATAACACCCCGGGGTGTCTTTGATAGATATCGCGTCCTGAATCCACCCGGATAATTCGCTAAAACCCTTGTGGCGCATGGGTTTGAGCAGGGTGGAGTGGTATAATTCGCCCCATGAATTGCGAGGCAAACACCGATCCTTTGGTATCACCTTCAGCGCCCTTGGCGCTGTCACCTGCATCCCTCGAAACCCGGTTTGCGGCCCTGCTGGCTCAGTTTGAAGCCAGTGAGTCTGAACGCATCAAACTGCAGGGTGCGCACGATCAGCTGCTGACTGAGCGCGATAAACTACAGGCAGACAAACGCTACACTGACCTGAAGATCCGAAAGCTGACCCTGGAGCTGGCCCAGTTGCGCCGACTCCGCTTCGGGGCCAAGAGCGAAGCGATGACCGCAGTGCAGCGCACGCTCTTTGAAGAATCGATGGATGAGGATATTGCCGCCGTCGAGGCGATGCTGGACGCCCCCGCCCCGACCGAACGGACGCGTGCCCCGCGTATCCGCGCCGGTCGTCAGCCGTTACCCGATCACCTGGAACGGGTAGAGGTGCGCCATGAACCTGAAAGCTGTACCTGTGCCCAATGCCAGTCGTCCCTGACGCTGATCCGTGAAGACGTCACCGAACAGCTGGATGTGGAACCCGCCCGTTTCTTCGTGATTCGTCATATCCGCCCCCAGTACACCTGCCGTTCGTGTGAGACGGTGACAGCCGCACCTGCCGAACCAGCCATCATCGATAGCGGTATGGCGGCACCCGGCCTGTTGGCCTGGGTGGCCGTGAGCAAGTATCTGGATCATCTGCCGCTGTACCGCATTGAGCAGATCGCGGCGCGGCAGAACGTGGTGCTGGCGCGCAGTACGCTCAGTGAATGGATGGGTCACCTGGGCGTTGCCCTGCAACCGCTGGCCGACCGACTCAGCCAGATTCTCCGGGCACGGGAAAGTCTGCATGCCGATGAAACCCCGGTGCAGCAACTGGACCCCGGGAGCGGTAAAACGAAGCGGGCCTATCTCTGGGCCTACCGGAGTAATGATCTGACCGGTGATCCCTCCATCGTGGTCTTTGACTATCAGAAGAGCCGCAGCGGTCACCATGCCCGATCGTTCCTCAAGGATTGGACAGGGCACCTCTGTGTCGATGACTATGGCGGCTACAAGGCCCTGTTTAGCGGCGGTGTCACCGAGGTGGCCTGCTGGGCACATGCGCGCCGCAAGTTCTTTGATCTGGATCGGGGCACCCCGCAGGGCCACCCGGTGGCGGCCAGCGTTGTGTCGGCCATCGGTGCGCTGTATGCCATTGAGGCACAGGCCAGGGCGTTAACGCCCGAGGCACGCCTACAAATACGCCAGGCAGACACGTTGCCGAAACTGGAAGCGCTTCATGAACAGCTAACCGAGATCCGAAGTAAAGCCAGCCAGGGCTGTCATCTGGCCAAGGCCTGTGATTACCTCTTGCGTCGCTGGTCAGCCTTTACCCGTTACGCCTACACAGGGCACCTGCCGATCGACAACAACCCGGTGGAGAATGCCATCCGCCCGATTGCCCTGGGCAAGAAGAACTGGTTGTTCACAGGGAGTGAGCGGGCCGGGCAACGGGCGGCGGCCATTCAGAGCCTGCTGGCTACCGCTAAACTCAATGGCCTGGATCCGGCGACCTGGCTCAAGGACACCCTGGAAAAACTCCCGGTCTGGCTTAATTCCCGGATCGATGAGTTGCTGCCTCTAAAGCCCTGACAGAGTTCAGCCTCGCCGAACAGGTGTCTCGGCCAGACGGTTACGTTACTCTGATCATCTCAACCGGTGGATGTCCAAATGAACGCCCGGACAGGGTCCTATGGCATCATGAAAGCGAGCGAAAGAATAGCCACCAAAAAAGTCCGTCCCTGATAATGGCAATCGCATTAAGCGAATCATTTACATTCTTCTTCTCGGCATGTTGATTTTTTCCGCCGCGTCGCTATTACGCGCCAAGTTCACTGATGTGGGGCGGTGTGAGGAAGATGGCGAGTATTTCAAGGATGGGCGATGCATGTCCGCCTAGACGGCGATCGCCATCGATGGAACGCCTATTGCGAGCACTACCGCCCCGGTGATCTGCTTATTGTCGATAAGTCGGTTATACCGGGAGATGGGGGCCTGTCATCATGGCGAATGTTTCCGGGAATTTAACGATCAGGCGGCTGATCATTAGCGGCAGGGCAGGCTGGTTATTTCCCGCCAACCCAGGCTATTGGCCCATCGAGCTCAAGGAAGGTTTGGAGTACCTCATCCTCGGCGTGGTGCTACACCGTAACCATAGTTGCTGAAGTTCGGGGCAGCGATGCTAGTCAGGCTTTGCCTTCGCCATGCA
>JBILXN010000075.1:0-10811 GCA_044378425.1 Methylococcaceae bacterium | reverse complement strand
GCTACTGGGATGGCGCCTTGCAACTGCAAGGTGCGCCACTGGAGGCGATGTTTCAGGCGCGTGGGCTGGAGTATCAGGGCAGCAGTGCAAGATTGGTCAGTGCAACGCTGAAAAACGGGGTTCAGGCCGATGCCCCGCTGGCGTTCGAGCTCAAAACGGATGGTCTCCGCTGGCGGGGTTCGGCGCTGGATATTGCGCTAAATGGGCAGGGAACCCGCGCTCGGCATCGTATCAGTGGCCGGATCAGGGGTGATGCCGAACTGACGCTGATGGCCGAGGGGGGGCTGAGCAACGAGCGTTGGGCCGGTAAGCTGGGCCAGTTCGACCTTGATCTGCCGATAGGGGGGCGTTGGCACTTGAACCGGACGGTGCCGCTGCAGCTAGGCGAGGGCGCAGCCGAAGTGGGGACAGCCTGCTGGAACAGCGAAGCATCCGAAGTCTGCCTGCAGGGAACATCCACTCCCACGGGCGACTGGCAGCTATCAAGCCGGGTGAAGGATTTCGCCTTGACGCGCCTGACCCGCGGGCTGCCGAAAGACCTTGTATTGAAGGGCGCGCTGAATGGCAGCGGGGTATTGTCCGGCAAGGGCCTGCGGCTGGGGCAGGGTCGGATTGATTTCGGACTGGTGTCGGCGGAGATGCACTACCGGAGCCGGGGCAAGCCGCCGCTGATCCTCAAGCCGGATCCTGTCACTCTGCGCGCCAGCGTGAATGCGCGCGGCGCTGAGCTCAGTCTGGTCTGTGAGCAAGCAGGAATGGCCCGCTTGCGCACCAATATTGGCCTCGCGGGTCCGATTGACCTTGATCGCCTTCAGCAGACGCCTATCACGGCCGACGCACATCTGGACATTGATGCCATCGGCCCGTTGTTACCACCGTCGCACGATATCGACTCCCTAAAAGGTCGGCTCAACGCTGATGTGCGGCTAACGGGTACAGCGCTGTCGCCGCGGATCACTGCGCATACGACCCTGTACGATGCTGGATTTGAGGTGCCGCAACTGGGTATTCAGGTGCGTGATCTTCGGCTGGATGCGGTCAGTCGCGACAACAACCAGCTCGCTCTCACCGGTCGCGCGGTATCGGGTGGTGGCGAAATTGGGCTGGATGGCATGGCGAGTCTCAGTGCCACCGCGGACTGGCCGTTGACCCTTACCCTCAGCGGGAAACGGTTTCTCGCCGTCAATAATCCCGAAGCGAAAGTCCTGCTTTCGCCCGATCTGGTCATCAGGCATGAGAAGGATGCCTTCAGCCTCACCGGCACGCTGGCGATACCTGAGGCGACGATTACGATTCCCGATGAAGAGCGAGCGATCAAACCCTCGAAGGATACGGTCATGGTAGGGGGTGTGGTTTCGGCACCGGTTGAGAATCCAATGGCCACCCGGGTGGCTGTGGTATTGGGTAACAAGGTGACGGTCAGCGGTCCCGGGTACAAGGCACGGCTGGACGGTCAGTTGACCATCGAACAGGCTAATGGGCAGGCCCCAACCGGGACCGGCCAGATTGTCATCCGTGATGGCAGGTATGCGCTGTATGGGGTGGAACTGGCGATTGATGACGGGCGCATCATCTACGCCCGTTCACCACTCGATAACCCCACGCTTGAGATCAGCGCCAACCGCAATACCGATGAGCTGAAGGCAGGCGCCAAAGTACTGGGCACCCTCCGCAAGCCGAGCTTGAGTCTGTTCGCCGACAAACCGATGTCACAGACGGATATTCTGGCCTTTCTGGTCAGCGGCAAGTCCGCATCCGACACGTTGACCCAACAGGAAGGCTCGGCGATGAAGGCCGCCGCCAGTTCCCTCGGTGGCGCCGCGGGCAGTCTGGTGGCGCAGGAGTTGGCTAATCGGCTTGGGATTGGCGGCTTTGTTGATATCAGTATGCAGAATTCGCTCAACCAGGGCTCGCTGGCGCAAGGGTATACCGGCGGTGGCGCCTTCGGCGGCACCCAGGGCACGGCTCTCTTTCTCGGTAAATACCTGACCCCACGCATCTATGTTCAATACGGCATGGGTCTGTTTCAGAATGCCTATGTTTTCCGTCTGCGTTACGACCTCACCCGCCACTGGAAAGTCCAGACCGAAACCGGTGAGTACAGTGGCGGTGACCTGCTGTTCCAGTGGGAGGAGTAATGGCGATGCGCCCCACGGGGCATCCGCCGTTCAGCGCAACTTGAACGCCGATATCTCGCTACTGAGATCGTGGATAGCCGCCTCCAGTTTGCGGGTCGCGGCAGTCGTTTCGTCCAGCGACTGTATGGAGGCCCGTACGCTTTTGGTGAGCGGCATCATGGCATCGCGGATCTGGCGGGCACCGGTGGACTGCGAACGCATGCCGTCATGGACAGCGTCGAATCGGGGGAGCAGTGCCTGCACTTCATGGATGATGTCGGCGAAACGCAGGCTGATGTCATGGGTATCGGCGACGCTCTGCTGGACCTGATCGGAGAACTTGTCCATCTCCATTACGCCCGAAGTGACCGCATCCTGCATTTCCTTGATCATTTGCCGGATACCCAGCGTGGCGACCGCAGTCTGGTCGGCGAGGCGACGGATTTCCCGCGCCAGCACGGCAAAGCCTTGACCGTATTCGCCGGCTTTCTCCGCCTCAATTGAGGCATTCAGCGACAGGATATTGGTTTGGTCGGCTATTTTGCTAATGGTGGTGGTGACGGTGCTGATGGTATTGGCGCGTTCGCTGATCAGCCCCAACCGCTCTGAAATGGCGTGGGTGGCATGGGACAACTGCCCGATGCTGCCCTTCATTTCACCCAGCGAGACCTGACCTGAATTTGCCAGGGCTGCAGTGTGATTGGCGACTTCGGTAATGCTGTCCATGTTTTTCAGCAACGCTTCCGATGTCACCGATATTTCGGTGGTCGCTGCCGCGATGTCATGGGACGTTGTGCCAAGGTTATTGATGCCCTCACTCTGGATACTTGCCATGGCGCTGAGGCTATTGGCGGTTGCAATGAGATCGCCGGTGGAGCGTTTAACCTGACCGATCAGTGAGTTGAGATAGCTCACCATCTGGCCCAAGGCATTGATGAGGACACTGATTTCATCGTTGCCGTCACTGGCGAGATCCACCGAGAGATCGCCTGCCGCGACTCGTTCAGCAACGTCTACAGCGGTACGAATCGGTTTGACCAGGCGGCGCGTGTAGGCCATCAGTAGTAGTGCCGCGAGCAGCAGGCAGACGACTGCAGTGGCGGTGGCAAAGGCGGTTTCCTTCATGATCAAGTGGTCCAGCAGATCGTTGGACATGTAGAGCAGGATGGCGCTTCGGTTGAACTGCTTTGCCCCGTCATCGGTGGCATGGGGTGGGTGGTCAATAAAGTCGTCAAGCTGAGCTTCGTCGCTATCGGGTGCCCATTCCAGGGGTGCTGCGACCGTGATGTGGTTGCTTTCGATCCGGCTCAGGGCCTTGCCGCTGGCCATGGCCTCATTGAGCATATCCCGGTCACCCTGAGACAAGGGGTCCGGTTGAATGTGGCCATGGCCTTTTTCGGCATATTCCACGATGTCGAGGCTTCTGTTCACGACCCATATCTGTTGCAGTGATTCCTCCTCGGCGACGTGTTCCAGCAATTCCTGCACGCCCAGTGACTCACGCATACGGGTCAGCATGTGACCGTCCATTCCTACCTGCACGATGCGGGGGCGATCCACGCCCGATACCCCGACATATTTGAAAGGTCGACCATCGGTTTCGCGAGGCTTGAGATCCTGGGCCACCATCGACGGTGTCCTGGCGTTCAGTAATGGCCAGAAGGCCGAGGCCTGGGGCTGGCGGAGCGGGTCGGGCGAGAAGACGAAATCGTCACCCGGAACCGTGTGCAGATAGGCTTTGCCGGCCGAATCGGTAATCCAGATTTCCGACAGATTATCGGCGGTGACCATGCTGGTCAGCCGTTGGGTGATGGCGGGCCGGGGCAGCCGGCATTGCTCGGCAACGGCGATGAAGTGCGCGAGTATGGTGGCTGAGGTAGCCAGATCACGGGAAATCAGTTCCTCGGAGGCCTGTTCTACGTTCTGGCTGACCTCTATGCTGCGTCCGAGTACGCTGGCCAGTAGTTGGCCATCTTGCCGCGCCTGCTCCAGAACAGTCTGCTTCGAGTACCACGTTAGTCCGAGTGACAGCGACAGTACAGTCACGGCCAGAAACGGCAATACGGTGACCATCAGGTGAGCTTGCAGTTTCATGAGGTCTGATCGTGGGGGTCAGTGCGCCGGGCCCGCGATGGGTTTGGCGCGGTCATGGAAAAATGCGGCGCGATGGTGGGGCGCTGATGAGATTCGGTACAGGCCTTGAGCGGGGCGGGTTTGGGCATGCGTGGCGTGATGCAAGTGACGTGAATAGCGGCTGCCGGTCTGGGCTGGAAAAACAGTAGTCTATTTGAGACGGGAAGACCAGTGCTGCGCTCGGGTAATCGGGCTTCCCGAATGGTCAGGGTTCTGGCCGTCTGCCAGTGGACTCGCCCCGCAGGCGGCAGGCCATCTGGCCCCAGCGAACGACATAGTCCAGTCCGCTACTGAGGGTGGTCACGACCACCAGCGCCATCAGGCCGGACAGGACTGAAGAGGGCAGGGTCATCAGACCCGGATGCACCAGCACCGCAGCGATCAGGCATAACTGGGCGACAGTGTTGATTTTACTCAGGCGGGTCGCGGCACCCATATAGGGGCCGATCAGCCAGTAATAGGCCACGGCGCCGGCAAAGATGAACACATCCCGCACCACCACCATGGCCGCTAGCCATACGGGAATGAGGTGCAGCGAGGCCAGTGCAAGATAGCTGAACACCAGCAGCAATTTGTCAGCAATCGGATCGAGATGGGAGCCCAGTCGCGATTGCCAGCCGTAGTGACGGGCCAGAAAGCCATCAATGCCATCAGAGAGGCCCGCTACGATGAACAGTGCAATCGCGGTATCGAAAGTACGGGCCAGAATGGCGTGGATCACAGGGTAGACCAGCCCAATCCGGCACAGCGAGATGAGGTTCGGTATATGGCGGGGACTCATGGCTGAGGCGCCATGTCGGCGGTGTTTGGTCGGGACCCAGGCCGGTTCTTGTTCACGATCATCGCGACGCCTCCCCAAGTTGATACGACGGATTGGCCAATAGCCATGTAAAATAGCACATCCAATCGGACCCTGAATCAGGGTTCTCAACCCATTCACGCTGACTTCCAGTCACCCATTATCCTGTGTCGTACAGCACTCTGTCGGTGGCTGCGACCGTTTCTCCGGAGAATCTGCTTGAGTTCCATGCCCACAGACAAGCCCCTCGACTATAAAAGTGCTGGTGTCGATATCGACGCCGGAAATGCGCTGGTTGATCGTATCAAGCCGGTTGCTGCCCGTACCCGCATTCCCGGTGTGCTTGCCGGTTTGGGCGGGTTCGGTTCACTGTTCGAATTGCCGGTGGATCGCTATCGACGGCCAGTGCTGGTCGCGGGAACTGACGGCGTTGGCACCAAGCTCAAGCTGGCCATTGACACCGGTCGTCATGATGGCGTGGGTATTGATCTGGTGGCCATGTGTGTCAATGACATCATCGTGCAGGGTGCTGAACCGCTGTTTTTCCTTGATTACTATGCGACCGGTCATCTCGACGTAGCCGTTGCTGCTGCGGTCATTGAGGGCATCGGCAAGGGCTGCGAACTGGCCGGCTGCGCGTTGGTGGGTGGTGAGACTGCCGAGATGCCGGGCATGTACGGTGCCGGCGATTATGATCTGGCCGGTTTCTGCGTCGGCGTTGTCGAAAAAGAGGCCATTCTGGATGGTTCCCGGGTACAGCCGGGTGATCGCCTGATCGGACTGGCATCATCAGGCCCGCATTCCAACGGCTATTCGCTGATTCGGAAAGTGCTGGAGCGGGCCGGAGGTGATGCCGGTCAGTTGCTCGAAGGTCGCAGCCTCGCCGACTGGCTGATGGCGCCGACCCGTATCTATGTCAAGTCATTGCTGCAGTTGATGAAATCTGTGCCGGTTAATGCTTTTGCCCATATTACCGGTGGCGGCATCACCGAAAATTTACCGCGAGTCCTGCCCGAAGGGGCCGCCGCCAGCATTGATCTCGCGACGTGGAACCGGCCTGTCATTTTTGAATGGCTCAAATCGAACGGCCAGATCAGCCGTGCGGAAATGCTGAAGACCTTCAACTGTGGACTTGGCATGATCGTTTGTGTCGCGCCGGAGCATGAGGCTGCGGCTCTGGCCAGTCTTGCTGCTACGGGTGAAACGGCACAGGTGATCGGTGAGGTCATCAGTGCCGGGGGCGGCGACCGTGTCCGCTATCTGAACGACTGGTAACAGACAGGAAAAATACAATGGAACTGAGCATAGTTGTTCCGGTACATAACGAAACCGACAACCTGAAACCCCTGATCGAGGAAATCGAGGCGGCCGTTGTCGCTGTGGCTGACTACGAAATCATCTACATTGATGATGGCAGCACCGACGATACGCTGATACGACTGGAGGCGCTGATGGGTCAGCATCCACGCCTTCGGGTATTGCGTCATATCCGCTGCTGCGGGCAGAGTACTGCGCTCCGTAGCGGGATACTCGCGGCACGCGGCCGGGTGATCGCAACCCTTGACGGCGATGGCCAGAACGACCCTGCCAACATTCCCGGAATGCTGGTTGCCCTCAAGGCGCTTGGCACGACCGGTAAGGGCGGTATGGTGGCCGGACACCGCCGTAAGCGTAAGGACACTGGCTGGCGCAAACTCTCATCCCGAATCGCCAATGGCATCCGTGCCGCTTTGTTACAGGATGAAACCCCTGACACCGGCTGCGGTCTGAAGGTGTTCGACCGGGTGCTTTTCCTGGAGATGCCGTATTTCGATCATATGCACCGCTTCCTGCCGGCGCTCGCGCAAAGGGCAGGCGGCAGGGTTGTTTCAGTAGAAGTGAATCACCGGCCGCGTACCATGGGCCAGTCCAAATACGGTACCTGGCATCGGTTGTGGGTAGGTATATGGGATATTCTCGGAGTGATGTGGCTACAGCGTCGTGCCCATATTGCCGAGGTCGAAGAAGTTGCCGGTCGCTGAGACCTCGGTGAGGTCGGTGACCATGCTGCTAGCGGTGCCCGCCGTGACGACGCACCGGGCCATGATTTAGGAAAAACAGGAGAGACCCGTCATGTCGAACAACCTAAGTTTAAGAACGGGGCTGGCTATGGGCTGGCTGCTGCTGGCTGCGGCAGCCGGGGCCGAGGAACCGGCACCTGTGACGATGCCGCCGATGCAGGTGCTACTGGAGAAACCCCTGGAATTACCCGGCAACAAAATTACCGCCAAAGTGCTGCGGGTGACGCTAGCCAAGGGTTTCAAGACGCCTGAGCATGTGCATGATGGGCCGGGTCCACGCTATGTGCTCAAGGGTCGGGTCAAAATTCAGGAAGCAGGGCAGAGCCAGGAGTTTGGCCCGGGCCAGGTGTTTTGGGAGTCCGGCAACACAATGACGGCGGAAAATCTCAGTGAGGGTGAAGCTGAACTCATTATTTTTGAAATGACCACAGCGAAATAGACGCTGATTTGGGGATAACACTATGAATTTTATGACGTACCTAGGCCGAATCGGTCTTGTCGGACTGCTGCTGATTGGAACTGTCGTGAACGCTGCCGAGCCTGAGCCCATCAAGCAGGAATGGCAGCCAACGACGCTCAGTGAGGCCACTCAGAAAAAAGTCCACGAGGGACTGGAGGCGTACCAGAAATGCCTCAACGACGAAACAAAGGCGCATTACAACGACAAAGAGGATTCACGCAAACTGACTGACCTCATATTGAGTCAGTGCGAAAGCAAATTGACTCTGATCAAGGCAGCCTTTGATGCCGAAAAAGTCCCCGATGTCATATCTGACCGCTATAACCGCAGCAAACGGTCACGGGCTGCCCAGCAGGTTGTCAAGGTCATGATGGCTGCACAGGCCACACGGTCAGCCGCAGAAAAGCCCTGACAGCCCCCAGTTTGTAGCGACCCCATCGCCGGGGGCCGGCGTCTACTGACCCTCTTGTGGTGGTCTGGCTAGGCGCGAGCCCCATTAAACCCACCCCCCTTGCCGTGCCTGAGCCGGCCTTACCGATTTTCGAGGTAATACACCCCATGCAGAGTATGCAGCTTGATCTCACGCTCATCCCTACGACCCTGGATATCGTCCACGTTGCCCTCGCAGCCGCGCTGCTCCTGATGATGCTGGCCTTCATTTTGCTGGCACTGATCAGCGCATCGGTGAGCCGGCGGGTGGCGACGCTCAAGGCCGCTGCAGCGCAGCCGGTAGCGCCTCCGGCCCGCGTCGAGCCTCAGCCCGTGGCCGCTAAACCGACCCCGGCTGAAGCCGTCGTCATCAGGGAATCAAGCCCTGATGCCGCCCTGCAACTGCTGGGTTTGCTGCAGAAGGAGGCCCGCTTTATTGATTTCGTACAGGAAAACATCGCCGGCCATGCCGATGCCGACATTGGCGCGGCGGTCCGTATCGTGCATGAAGGCTGCCGCAAGGTACTCCAACAGCACCTTGAGCTGGTGCCGGTGCGTTCCGAATCCGAAAATGCCCGCATCACCCTGCCCAAGGGTTTCGATCCTTCCGCGGTGCGTGTGACCGGCAACATTGTTGGCGAACCACCGTTCTCCGGTACCCTGATCCATCGCGGCTGGCGCGTTTCGCGGATCAATCTGCCGAAAGTGGCTGAAGGTCATGATGTCAGGGTACTGGCTGAGGCAGAGGTGGAACTGTGAGCGAGCCTCGTTACTCCGTCGGCATAGATCTGGGTACGACCCACAGCGTCGTATCTTATGTTGAACTGGGCAGCGTGGACGGGGAAAAGGCCCCGCTGCAGGTGCTGGATATTCCGCAGCTGTTTTCGCCGGGTGTTATCGGTGAAAAACCCCAGCTACCCTCTTTCATGTATCAGGCCCACGAGGCCGAACTGGCTCCCGGCGACCTCGTTCTGCCCTGGGATGCCAGCCCGTCGGCCATTGTCGGTGAAATGGCCCGGTCACTGGGCGGTAAGACACCGATTCGTCTGGTGGCCAGTGCCAAGAGCTGGCTATCGCATGGCGGGGTAGACCGGCGGGCGGCCATCCTGCCGGCGCAGTCGCCAGAAGAGGTGAGCCGGGTTTCGCCGCTGCAGGCATCCGTGGCCTATCTCCGTCACTTGCGCGATGCCTGGAATCAGTGCTTTCCCGATGCGCCACTGGCCGAACAGGATCTGGTCATTACCGTGCCGGCGTCGTTTGATCCCGCAGCGCGCGAACTGACAGTCGAAGCCGCTCAGGCGGTCGGTCTGCGTCAGGCCGTGTTGCTGGAAGAACCCCAGTCCGCACTCTATAGCTGGATCCAGTCCAGTGTCGGCGGCTGGCGCGAGCAGGTCAGACCGGGCGAAGTCATTCTGGTAGTGGATGTTGGCGGCGGCACCACCGATCTGTCACTGATTGCCGTGACCGAAGACGAGGGCAACCTCAACCTGAACCGCGTCGCAATTGGGGATCACATCCTGCTGGGCGGCGACAACATGGATCTGGCGCTGGCCTATGTACTGAGAGCCAAACTGCAGGCCGAAGGCAAACGTCTGGAGGCCTGGCAGTTACAGGCGCTCACGCATGCCTGCCGCGATGCCAAGGAAACCCTGCTATCCGATCTGGACTCGACAGAAGTGGCCATCGTCGTCCCCAGTCGCGGGTCGTCCCTGATTGGCGGGGTTCTCAGGACCAGCCTTACACGGGATGAGGTGAATCATGCCCTGGTCGAAGGCTTCTTCCCCAGGGTCGATATCACGGATCGCCCGGCTCATCAGGCCCGCACCGGCCTTACGACGCTCAATCTACCCTACGCACAGGATGCTCGTATCACCAGCCATCTGGCCGCCTTTCTGGCGCGTCAGATAGGCGCGACCCATGAGTTGCAGGGTTTTTCCATCATGGAAGGCGCCCGCTTCCTGCATCCCACGGCGGTCATGCTGAATGGGGGCGTATTCAAGGCCCGGGTATTGGAGCAACGACTGCTGGAGGTGCTTAACCAGTGGCTGGCCGGTGATGGCGCGGCTGCCGCCCGGCTGTTGCCCGGTGCTGATCTTGATCTTGCCGTCTCACGCGGGGCCGCTTATTACGGCTATGTCCGTAAGGGCAAAGGTGTCCGTATCCGCGGCGGGACGGGCGCGGCCTATTATGTGGGCGTGGAAAGCGCCGTGCCCGCTGTGCCCGGGTTTCCACCACCGCTCGAAGCGCTCTGTATTGCCCCCTTCGGTATGGAAGAAGGTACCGATGCCGCCCTGCCACCGCATGAATTTGGCGTGGTGGTCGGTGAACCGGTCCGGTTCCGCTTCTTCTCGTCCACCGTGCGCCGCGATGATGTGGTAGGAGCCCGCATCGATTATTGGTTGCCGGACGAAATCGATGAATTGACCGAGGTGGAAATCGTTCTCTCGGCCGAGCGGCATCAGCCAGGCGAAGTCGTCCCTGTGCGTTTGGCTGCCCGCGTGACAGAAGTCGGTACGCTGGAACTGGAGGCCGTATCCCGAGACGGCGATGAGCGCTGGAAGGTCGAGTTTGATGTTCGCAGCGAGGCCTGAACACCTTGTTCAGGTCGCCCGGCGGAGATGTCTCCGCCGGGGTGCGGCAATGACCTGAGTCAGGACCGGACTGGCTGACCTGCAGTGTCGTAGCCTCCCAGGTACCGGTATCCTCAACGAATTGAAAAGATTAACGTCGGCCGCCCTCCCTCATCGTGACTCTGCCATGCCACTTCCAAACCGTGACCACCCCGAATACCTCGTCGGTATTGATTTAGGTAC
>JBILXN010000074.1:0-10833 GCA_044378425.1 Methylococcaceae bacterium | reverse complement strand
GCCACCGCCTCAGGCTGATTGATGTCAAGCCGAGGCAAACCGGTCGCCAGCTGAACATCGGCTTCGGTTGCAATAGCAATGATGGCGGGGTCATCCGGGAACAGCAGGGGTTTGCCCAGTGCCGGCCTGTGCAGTTCAATTTTGGGAAAGGCCTCGCGCTTGAAGCCCTCGATCAGCAAGAGGTCCAGACCCGTCGGGTCAAGACAGGCGAGCTCGACTGCCAGAGTCGGCTCGACCGGTTCGGGATGCTCGGTCATCAAGGCCCGGCGGCGGGCAGAACAGACCAGAACCGGGCTCGCCCCGGCCTGACGCAGTTTGAAACTGTCCTTGCCGGGGTGGTCGATATCAAAGTCGTGATGGGCATGCTTGATCAAGCCGACACGCAGGCCCCTTGCCTTCAGCAGGGGAATCAGGGCTGCGAGCAAGGTGGTTTTGCCGGTCCCGCTCCAGGCGGCAAAACCCAGCAATGGCACACCGGCATGGGGTAAGCCACTCATCCTGGTGCGCCACGCTCGGGGGAAAACGGCACGCGCAGCATCATCCGGCCACTCCATAGTAATCCCGGTACCAGGCCACAAAGCGGGCAATGCCGGTTTCAATAGGTGTTTTCGGGGCGTAGCCAACATCACGCCTGAGGTCTTCAACATCGGCAAAAGTGGCAGGAACATCGCCATCCTGTAGCGGCAGGAAATTCTTGTCCGCCTTCTTGCCCAGACAGGTCTCAAGTACCTCAATAAAGCGCATCAACTCGACTGGCTCATGATTGCCGATGTTGTAGAGTCGATAAGGCCCCTTGCCGCTGGCGGGGTCAGGATGATCGCCTGTCCAGTCAGGATTGGGTGCCGCGACATGATCCAGCGTCCGCACCACACCTTCGACGATATCATCGATGTAGGTGAAATCACGGCGATGGCGACCGAAGTTATAGACGTCGATGGGCCGGCCTTCCAGGATGTTGCGGGTGAATTTGAACAGTGCCATATCAGGCCGGCCCCAGGGACCATAAACGGTGAAAAAGCGCAGGCCCGTGGTGGGAATCGCAAACAGGTGGCTATAGGTATGCGCCATCAGCTCGTTCGCTTTCTTGGTGGCGGCATACAGACTGACCGGATGATCAACATTCTGATGCACCGAAAAAGGCATGGCGGTATTGGCCCCGTAGACCGAACTGGAAGAGGCATAGACCAGATGTTCGACGGCATGATGCCGGCACGCCTCGAGCACATTGCAGAAGCCTGCCAGGTTAGCATCCACATAGGCTTGTGGATGCGTCAGCGAGTAGCGGACACCGGCCTGTGCCGCGAGGTTGACGACCCGCTGCGGCTGATGCTCGCGAAAGACACGGAATAACGCATCGCGATCCTCAAGGGCGATTCTGGCCTCAGTAAAACCGGTCTGCGGGGTCAGTCGAGCGAGGCGCGCCTGCTTGAGGCTGACCTCATAGTAATCGTTCAGGTTATCAACACCGATGACCTCGTCACCGCGTGCCAGCAACACATGGGAGAGGGCCGCACCGATGAAACCGGCGGTGCCCGTAACCAATACTTTCATGAATATCCTGTCTGTCCGGGTTCTGCAGTATGCCCGCCCTCAGCCCACCAAAGGTATTAAGGCGGCGCGTCTCAACAACGATGCCGCGTGCTGACGGTGACATTATTGACGCAGGCCATGCCGCAGGGCTCACTGCGAAGCGCATGATAGCCGCTATTGCGCGGGGAGGGTTAGCCCTGGCTCGACACCGGGCGTTGGCTGTGCCCACCACCGTTAGCCAGCCGCAACACTATTGGTCAGCGATAGAACCGCGTGGCAGGCTCTGCTCACCCTCATCTCATCGCCCGCAGCAAGGACCACGATGCCCGTTCTGAATCATCCCCGCCCCTTATTGATCATGTCCGTCGATGACAGCGTCCGTCGGCCCTTGTGCCGACATTTCGCACAGCACCAGCCCCTCACCATTACCAACACCAGCGCACTAAAGACAGCACTGCACAACCGGCCGGCAGGCATCGTATTGCTGGATATGGATCCGCCTTCGGCTACTCGGCAGGATACAGAGATGCTGGCAGTTCTCGATCAGATACTGGCCACGGCCCCCGACAGCCGAGTCATTCTGATGGGGACACCATCAGCGGCATCCACGCTGGCCGAAGGCCTGCGCCACGGCGCGCATGATGCGTTTTTCAAACCGGTAACCCCGCTGATGCTGGAGCCCATCGTTGAGCAGGCGTTACGACAACTGGGTATGAACGAGCACTATCGTGCCGTTGACGGCAATGGCGGCGATGGCGACATTGCCTTACCTGGCGTCATTGCCGCCAGCGCCGCCATGCGCGCGACCTGTCAGACCATTGAACGACTGGCACCCACCGATATTTCAGTGTTGCTGCTCGGCGAGAGCGGTACCGGCAAAGAGGTGCTGGCAAGAGCGCTACATCAATTAAGCCCGAGGGCCCAGCGACCCTTCGTCGCTGTCAATGCGGCGGCGATTCCCGAGAACCTGCTGGAGAGTGAGTTGTTTGGCTATGAGCGCGGCGCCTATACCGGCGCCAGCCAGCAGACGCAGGGTAAGTTCGAAATGGCACAGGGTGGCACATTCTTTCTGGATGAAATCGGCGATCTGCCCCTGTCGCTGCAACCCAAGCTGCTGCGTGTCTTGCAGGAGCGCAGCATTGAGCGCGTGGGTGGGCGGCGGGCCATTCCGCTGGATATCCGGATCATTTGCGCCACGCATCGCACACTCGCTCACCTCATTGAGGAAGGCCGTTTCCGCGAGGATCTCTACTACCGTATCAACGAAATGATCGTCGAGATTCCGCCACTCCGGCAGCGCGATGGCGACAGCCTGTTGCTGGCCCGCAAACTGCTGGAGCGTTACGCCACCGCGCTAGGCCGGCCCCAGCTCAAGGGCTACACCGCAGAAGCCCTGGTGGCGCTGGCCGGCCATGATTGGCCCGGCAATATCCGCGAGATGGAGCACCGCATCAAGCGCGCGGTGGTGATGGCCACCGGCCGCCAGATCAACGCAAGGGATCTGGACTTGACCCCGACGCTGCCGAAGCTGGCCTGCCCCACCCTGCGGGAGGCTCGGTGTGCCGCTGAACGCGAGGTCATTCACAAGGCGCTGGCGGCCGCAGGCGATAACAGGGCTCAGGCTGCAGCCCTCCTCGATATTTCAAGACCGACGCTCTACAGCCTGCTGGGGAAAATGGGCCACCCCGCCCGTATTTGAGCGGGAACGGCCCACCAGCAATAGCGTTCTGCCTATTGCGCCAAACGCCGGCACGGGCATCCTTCAGCCGAGACGGATCCGTGCCCGATGGCCTCGAAGATGCCATTTAATGACAATCCCGCTGATCACTGTCGGTGATATTATTGGATTCGGTTACACAGCGAACCCGGTACCGTCGCTGTAAACCCCACGCGTGCAGGCCTGTAAATGTCCATAGCACCGCGGTGTTCCCATTGAATATCCTTTTACCCACATACTCCCTTAACCGATATACAGTGTATGTTCATTCGAATTTTATTGATCCTGGCACTGGCCATGCCCCTCGCACTCAAGGCCGAAGACACCAAAGCCTATGTCGGTAACGAAGTCGGAGCCACACTCAAGAACGGCTTTGGTCGCAAGGCAAGAGTCATCCAGCAACTGGACCCTGGTACCGAGATCACCGTTATTGAAAAGCACACCCGTACCGGTAATGCAAAGGTCCGGCTGAGTAGTGGCGAGATCGGCTGGTTGGCGACCCGTTTCATCAGCGACCTTGCGCCCGTCAACACCGCAGCCACCACCAACACCGCCGCTACCAGCGCAGCGCCCGAGGCAGTGGTAACCCCTGAAGTGAAACCGCCATCGGCTGAGCAACTGCAGGCAGAAGTCGAACGACTGCGCAGCGAACTGAGCGCAGTCCGACAGGTATCGAATAACGCTCTGCAAATCCAGGCCGAACGCGACCAGCTGCAGGAGAGCCTGATCAGCATCAAGCAGGAACTTGAAGCAGCCAACCGGGAAAAGAACTCGATGAACGCTGACCAGAAACAAGCCTGGTTCGTGATCGGCTCGCTAGTCCTGCTGGGCGGCATCCTGGTGGGTGTGATCCTGCCGCGGCTGACGGTTCGTCGCAAGAATGATTGGGGTTCGTTCTGAGCCCTGGCCAAATATTCCCCAATACCACTAAATAGTTCCGGAGACTCTTAACGTGAGCAATAAAAGCAACGACACGCGTCCATTCTCGTCCCAGGTCGTGGATGGCATGGAACGGGCACCCAGCCGCGCCATGCTGTATGCGGTTGGCTTCACCGACAGCGATTTTGCCAAACCCCAGATCGGCATTGCCTCAACCTGGAGCATGGTGACCCCCTGCAATATGCACATCAACCGACTGGCCGATGAAGCCGCCAGGGGCGTCGATGGTCATGGTGGCAAGGCCGTCATCTTCAACACCATCACCATTTCTGACGGAATCTCAATGGGGACGGAAGGCATGAAGTATTCGCTGGTGTCGCGCGAGGTAATCGCCGACTCCATCGAGACAGTCGTCGGCTGTCAGGGCTTCGATGGTGTGGTGGCGATCGGCGGCTGCGATAAGAATATGCCCGGCTGCATAATCGGCCTGGCCCGCCTGAACCGGCCGGCCATTTTTGTCTACGGCGGCACCATTCTCACCGGATGCCATGGCGACAAAAAACTCGATATCGTGTCCGTGTTCGAGGCGGTCGGCGCTCGCGCCAATGACCAGATCGACGATGCCGAACTCAAGCAGATTGAGTCCAGGGCGATTCCGGGCCCCGGTTCCTGCGGCGGCATGTATACCGCCAACACGATGGCCTCGGCTATCGAGGCGCTGGGCATGAGTCTGCCAGGCAGTTCCGCCCAGGCCGCCATCTCCAGCGACAAAGAACGCGATTGTAACGAGGCTGGCGCACAGGTCGTCAAGCTTCTGGAGCTCGGTATCCGGCCACTGGATATCATGACCAAACCGGCCTTCGAAAACGCCATTACCGTCGTCATTGCCCTGGGCGGCTCAACCAATGCCGTACTGCACCTGCTGGCGATGGCAGATGTCTGCGGCGTCGATCTTAGCCTGGATGATTTCACCCGCATTGGTAAACGGGTCCCCCTGCTGGCCGACCTCAAGCCCAGCGGCAAATATGCGATGGCGGAACTGGTAGAGATCGGCGGCATCCAGCCGCTGATGAAGATCCTGCTGGATGCGGGCCTGCTCCACGGCGATTGCCTGACCGTAACCGGTAAGACGCTGGCGGAAAACCTCAGCACAGCCCCCACCTATCCGGTCGGGCAGGACATGATTCGGCCGCTGGATCATCCCATCAAGAAAGATAGCCATCTGGTGATTCTGCACGGCAACCTTGCCGCCGAAGGCGCCGTCGCCAAGATCACCGGCAAGGAGGGGCTGCGCTTTACCGGCAAAGCCAGGGTGTTTGACTGCGAGGAACTGGCACTCCAAGCGATCCTTGATGGCAGCATCGTCAAGAGTGATGTCATCGTCATCCGCTACGAAGGCCCCAAAGGCGGCCCCGGCATGCGCGAAATGCTGTCCCCCACGTCTGCCGTCATGGGCAAGGGACTGGCCAAGGATGTAGCACTGATTACCGATGGCCGTTTCTCCGGCGGTACCCATGGCTTCGTGGTCGGACACATTACGCCTGAGGCCTATTCGGGTGGGACATTGGCGATCGTCGAAGACGGCGATGGCATCACCATTGATGCCGAAAATGCCGAAATCACTCTGCATGTCGCTGACGACGTGATCGCCGCCCGCCTTCGCCAATGGCAACGGCCGGCACCCCGTTATACCCGCGGTGTGCTCGCCAAATATGCCAAACTGGTCTCGTCCGCATCGGAAGGAGCGGTGACCGACAAGGGCCTTGAGAACATCTAGGCCATGAACCGCCCACTTCCCGCACTACAAGAGATGATCGGCGCGCTGATCGGGCAGGCCTCGGTCAGTTCGACCGACGCGCGCTACGATCAGGGCAACCTTGGCGTCATTCACCTGCTGGCCGGGTGGGCGGAGTCGCTGGGGTTTCGGGTTGAAATTGACGTCATCAGCCCGACCAAGGCCAACCTGATCGCTACGCTGGGCGCCTCATCTGCGGCGGATATTCCCGGGGGACTGGTGTTATCCGGCCATACCGATACCGTGCCGTGCAACCCTGAACTGTGGGCCAGCGACCCGTTCACCGCTACGGAACGGGACGGCAAGATCTTTGGCCTGGGCAGCGCCGATATGAAGTCGTTCTTCGCGCTGATGCTGGAAGCCGCATCGCGTTTTCGGGTTGAGGATCTGCAGCGCCCTCTGGTGATTGTCGGTACTGCCGACGAGGAAAGCTCAATGTCGGGCGCGCGGGCGCTGCTGGCGATGAACCGGCAACTGGGACGGCAGGCCGTGATTGGCGAACCCACAGGGCTGAAGCCGATCCGCATGCACAAGGGCGTGATGATGGAGTCCATCACGGTAACGGGTCGCTCGGGTCATTCCAGCGATCCGGCACTGGGCGCCAATGCCATGGAAGGTATGCTCGCGGTGCTGGGCGAGGTCCTGGCCTTTCGGGCTGAACTCAAGGCCCGATACCGAAATCCCGCATTCACCGTTGATTACCCCAGCATCAACCTTGGCGCCATTCATGGCGGGGACAATCCCAACCGTATCTGCGGCCGTTGCGAGACGCTGATTGACATCAGGCCGTTGCCGGGCATGCAACTTGATGCGGTGCATGACATGCTGGTCGAACGTCTGGCCCCTACCCTTGCAGGGTTTCCGGGGCTCACGCTGGAAGTCAGGCGGCTGTTTGCTGGCTTGCCGCCGTTCGAAACCGCAGCCGATACCGCTATTGTTCAGGCGTCAGAGGCCTTTAGCGGCCACACCGCGGGGGCCGTCGCATTTGGGACTGAAGCGCCTTTCCTCAGCCAACTCGGCATGGACACCATTGTGATAGGACCGGGCTACATTGATCAGGCCCACCAGCCGGACGAGTACCTGCCGCTGGCACATATTCAGCCAGGCATCGCACTCATCAGCCAATTGATTCAGCGTTTCTGCGTCGCGCCGGCAACATAGGCGCGACCGACAGAAGGCTACAAAAAAGGCGCCCCAAGGCGCCTTTTTTAGAGGTACGGGCCATCAGGCCGCGTTGTTCTTGGCATAGTCCGCTATTTTCTGCGTCAACTTGTTCAGCAAGGCATCAAAACCTTCGCGGTCAATCACGCTGGTGTACTGAGCTTTTTTAAGAGCCAGATCGCTGATGCCGTCTACCACGATGTTAAGGATGTACCACCGTCCACCGACCTGACCGACGTAGTACTCAAACTTGATCGGCTTTTCCTGCGGCGCCACCATGTTGTAACGGAGCAGTAACCGGCCGTTTTTCATGTCCTGGCTGGCGTCGAACTGGAATGATTCGTTGCCGTATTCCTTGAATTGGGCCGCATAGGTCGCGACGCTTAAATCAGTCAGCTTTTTCATGAAGGCATCTTTCTGGGCGGGTTCGAGCTTTTTCCAGTGCCCACCCAGAGCAATTAACGATACCGCCTCAAACTCAAACGTATCCCGCACAACCGGATCGAGTTTCTTATAGCGCCCGTCATAACCGAGCTGCTTACCGCCTTTCATCACCTCAATCAAAGCGGCATTCAGCCGATCCACTGGCTTGCGGGCATCCGCAACGTTGTCTGCCAGAGCCATGACAGGCAAAAAACCAGCCAGCAGAAGGGTGAAAAAAAGTCTGCGCAACATACCTGAAACCTCGAAAAAAAACGGCTTCATCGTAGCATAAAAGCGGAGGCTGCCCCCTCCTTTAAACACTACAGTGGACCGCTCGCAGGGCGAACCGCCGGGCATTACCCTGGCCAGTCCATCGACCGTCCGCCCCGGCATCCCGGGCCCAAATAGCCAATCGGGCGCTCGCGCCTTTCTTGCCCAAAAGATATGTGATAATGTAACCCAAAACTACAAATACATTCCTCATGCGTCACACTACCTGCCTGATCTGCCTGGCCGCTCTCTCAACCCCGCTCAATGCGGTCGGTGCTGTCAGCCTCGCGTCGCCGACTCCGACCCAGCCTGAATACAGCGTCCAGACTGGGTCTGCAGCCTACGCAGGCGCACGATCCCAAACCTACCCGGCGGACCAGAGCCAGGTACACGAACTAGCAGAGATCGTCGTCAGCGAACCCCTTGAGCGCACCATTGGCAGTTTGGCCAGACCCGTATCGGTGCTGAAAGACGATGCCCTGCGCCAGCAAATGGGCCCCACAATCGGTGCGACGCTGGCCCAGGAACCCGGGATCAACAGCCAGTCATTCGGTCCCGGCGTGGGCCAGCCGGTCATTCGCGGTCTCAGCGGTCCGCGCGTACGCATCATGGAAAACGGCATCGGCAACAACGATGTGTCCAACATCAGCCCCGATCATGCCAACAGCATTGAGCCATCCCAGGCCGAGCGTATCGAAATCCTTCGCGGGCCATCGACACTGCTGTATGGCAGCGGTGCCATCGGCGGCGTGGTCAATGTCATCGATAACCGCGTCCCGGACAAAAAAGCAGCAAAAGCCATCGGCGGCACCTTCAATCAACTTTATAACTCAGCGCTGGACGAGACTTCCAGTTCGCTAAAACTGGAAGGCGGCCAATCAGCGTTCGCCTATCACCTTGATGGTTTTTACCGTAACAGCGGCAACGAAATGATTGGCGGCCCCGCCATTGATGTTAATGCTGCGCGGGCCTATGACCCGGCTCTGGCCGAGGAACCCACCCTGAAAAACACCGAGGGTTATGTGCCGAACACCAATGCCCGCGCCAAGGGCGGTACGGTGGGGATGTCCTGGGTGGGCGACCCAGGCTACGTCGGCGCCGCAATCAACTATCTGGAGAACAATTACGGCGTGCCCCCGATTGGCGTTCCGGACGCACCCAACATCCGCATCAACCTTCAACAGACCAAGTACGACTTTCGCAGTGGCATGGACCATCCCTTTGCCTTCGTCGAGAAACTGAATGCCAAGTTTGGCTACACCGACTACCAGCACACCGAATTCGAAGGCAGTGACGCCGGTACCCTCTGGAAAAGTGACACCTACGAGGGCCGCCTTGAACTGACCCATGAACCACTAGGCCCCTTCAAGGGCCAGTGGGGCTTCCAGTCGGTGAATGGGACCACCTCTGCCGAGGGCGAAGAAGCGACTTTGCCCATGACGAGCATCGCCAATTACGGCGTCTTTGCCGTCGAGACACTGGAGACTGACCCGCTCACCTATGACTTCGGTCTCCGCATTGAGCCACAAAGCGTCAGCCCTGCCGCTTCCAGCGGATTTACCGGCCGCAGTTTCCTGCCCGTTAGCGGCTCAGTGTCGGGTTTGTGGAAAATAGACGCCGCCAACAACCTAAGTCTGGCCTTTACCGAATCGCAGCGAGGTCCGCAGGCCCAGGAACTGTATGTCGATGGTGTACACCACGCGACACGCGCCTATGAGATCGGCAACCCCAATCTCAACATGGAATCCTCGTTCAACCTGGAGTTGGGCTACAGCTTTCGCCAGGACTGGGTGAACGCCCAGTTCAACCTCTTCAACAACTGGATCAACGATTACATCTACGCCCAGTACACCGGTGAAATCTTCGGCCATGAGGAAGGCATCCATGGCGGGGACGAAGGCGGGGATGACCATGACCATGGCGGCGAGTTACCCATCCTGCAGATCGAACAGGCCAACGCCCTCTTCAAGGGCTTCGAGGCCAATGTCATGTTCCCGCTCATGGAGAACCACTACGGGCTGCTTGATCTGACCCTGTTCGGCGACTACACCCGCGGCCAGTTGCTCAATGCCGGCAACGGCAACGTCCCTTTCATGCCGCCGCTGCGGTACGGACTGCAACTCGACTATGCCAAGAACAAGTGGTCGACCTTCTTCCGTGTCATGCGCGGTGAAAACCAGGAATATGCCGCCGAAAACGAGACCGAAACTCCCGGTTGGGTTCTGATGAACGTGGGCGTGCAGTATGAAGCCAAGAGCTATGCTGACACCCATCTGCTGTTCTATCTGAAGGGCAACAACCTGCTCAATCAGGATATCCGCAACTCGACTTCCTACCTGAAGAACTTTGCCCCTGAGCCCGGGCGAGGGGTGCAGTTGGGCTTCCAGATCAGCTATTGAGAAAAATCATGACTGCAATCGAATCAAGTGAAGCAGCGTCGCGTTTGCCCGTGACCGTCTTATCCGGATTTCTGGGCGCGGGAAAAACCACTCTACTTAACCACATTCTTGCCAACCGAGAAAATCGACGAGTCGCAGTCATTGTCAATGACATGAGCGAGATCAACATTGACGCCGCATTGGTTCGTAATGAAATCCAGCTCAACCATGCCGAGGAAAAACTGGTTGAAATGAGCAACGGATGCATCTGTTGCACACTGCGCGAAGATTTGCTTATCGAGGTTGGCAATCTCGCTAAGGAAGGCCGATTCGATTATCTCGTCATCGAATCGACCGGCATCGCCGAACCGCTACCCATTGCGGAAACCTTCACATTCCGTGATGAGGAAGGCCAAAGCCTGTCGGATATTTCCCGGCTGGACACCTTGGTCACAGTCGTCGATGCCGTCAACTTCATGCAGCATTATTTGGATGCACCCGACCTGGGTGAAATCGGTCAATCCATGGGTGAAGAAGACACCCGAAATCTGGCTGATTTGCTGGCAGATCAGGTGGAGTTTGCCAATGTCATCCTGATTAGCAAGGCCGACCTGGTCGGCACCGATGAATTGCGAAGCCTGACCGCGATCCTGCAAAAACTCAATCCAGACGCCCAGATT
>JBILXN010000239.1:0-3118 GCA_044378425.1 Methylococcaceae bacterium | reverse complement strand
CCTATCGTCACGGGCGGCGAGAAAATCAATCATGCACTGGTCGATGCAAAGGTGTATCGATTCTAGTGCACTCATGCCCTGTCGGCGGCCTCGCCGTCCGGTGTCCCCTGATCATTTTGCGGGGCGACCATCAGATCAGTCGTCCACTTGATGGAGAACGGAACCCCGGAAACGCCATTGACGCCAAATCTGAACACGATTTCCGGCTCCTGTTTTGACAGCGGGTTGAGCAAGTGGAAGGTATCCGATTTTGTGTCGAACAGTCCGACAGAATCAAAGCCAAATCCTCGCCAATCTCCCGCCAGCGGGCGCCAGTCCTCACCCATGTTGGCGGTATCAAAGCGCAGAAACACATCGGCAAGGGGCAATGCTCCACTGAGCAGAAATTCCCCCGTCTTGGGGTTGTAGACCGCCACTTCATCACGCTTGTCGCCATTCCAGTCACCCACCAGTGGCATCCAGCCCTGATTAGCGGGGCCAAATGCGAACTCCATTTCAGGAGGGGCGCCAATCAGTTCATTTCGTAGCATGAAGACCCCATTGGTGGGGTCATAAAGGCCAATACCGTCTTTGCCATCACCGTCCCAGTCGCCCGCCAGAGGAATCCAGTCGTAACCGGGAGGGCCGTAGTAAAAAAAAGTCGAGGCGACAGGCTCATCGTAATCATGAAACAGGCTGAAAGCGGCATTTTCGACATCAAACAGCCCAAGCACACTGTGGCCACTCCCGGTCCAGTCACCGAAGACCGGCAGTGACTTGAACGCCAGCCTGGATTTCCACTCGTAATAACGGGCGGGGTACCCTGTTTCCGGATGCCGGATCAAAAGGAGGCTCTGGTCGGGGTAAAACAGCACCACGGTATCCTGCGCAATCGGCTGAACGCCATCAAAAACAAAGGTATCCCGCACTTTCGGCTTGTTCTTGTTTTCATCTGGAACATCCTCCGCAACCAGTTTGGCATAAGGGGAATCCTCAGCCTTCTGCGGTTCGGGAAGCGGATTGGCCTGCTCGGGGGTAGCGCCGATAATGCGCTTAAAAAGTGCTTTTATACCCAAAATCGTATCCTTCCGTTGTTAGCGAGATGACCCGTATTATGAGTGCCTGCCACCTCAATTTCATGCGCAGAAGCGGGCGTTCCACCATCAGCCTGTCCATGCGCCATTCGCCTCATCATGGCTTTCGCGACACTCTGAAACTTGCAACGATGGGGCCCGTCTGCCTGAAGGTGGCAACGACATCGGCCGCATCGGGCTCTCCTGCGGCAATGCCGCAGGGTACGCCTTTACACATCACGTCGGGGTTGGCGTAAATGCCTACTTCCGGTGTGAAGTAGCTCATGATATCGCCAAACTGGCCGCTGATACCGTAGCCATGGGCGTACTCGTAGACACCGGGTGAGCCTGCCGGATGATGTCGGTCGTGGGTAGCGCCTAGGGCATGTCCCAGCTCATGCGCCAGCGCATAGGGGCTGCAGTAGTTGTCTTTGACATGGCCCAGACTCACGAGACCGAAGGCCCATTTGGGGTTGAGCGTGGTTCCACCCGAACCATTGATCCAGGTCAGGCCACAATAATTACCCTGGCGCTCGGGTCTGAACGGCCTGACCAGCAGCACAATATCAGCCCCCCTGCGATCGCGCAGGGTCGGCACATTGCGAAGCTGACCGCTCTGGCGAGTCAGGTCATTGAGCGCTTTTCCGTTGGGCGAATTATCCGAGTAGCCAACTTTACTGACACCCGCGTTACGAAAGCGAACGCCAGATCCACTGTCGACCAGCGCCTGATTGGCGAGCGCCAGCCGATTTTTGAGTTTAGTCCCGACATTGCCTTCGAGGCCGGCGGTGTAGAGCATCAAGACGTCAATCGAGGTCTGCGCCTCGGTCGGTAACGCCTTGCCGGACTGCAGTGTAAGGTCTGTTGCGGCCAACGACCGGGCGGCACCGGGTGCATCAGCCTGATCCATTTCCGCCCTGTTCATGCCGGTGGCTTTCACATCAATCAACCACTGCTTGCCCGCACTGGATTCCAGCCAATACTGGCTGTTGCCGGTGCGGATCTGGCCTTCGACCTCGTTGCCGTCGAGGGTGATGATCGCCCGATTGAGTCGGTTGGCATCGGTTTCATCGTAGCCCACCCAGGTTGTGCCCCCACCTTCGTGGGTCCAGCGTCGATCATGGATGTAGGTATGCCGACCATCGGGAAGAGTGAAGGCTATGCGGCCGGTTACCGGCAGGGCGTTCAGGCGGGCGGCATTCAGCTTGACCTGATAGACCGCGTCTGCCGGATAGCCATCAGGTGCCGATGGGGACATGTCCCCTTGCCGATACTGAATGGCCTCCGCTAACGGGCGGCTTGCGGCGACATCATTGGGTGCCACACCATCGCCTTTGCGACTGGTGATGCGCACATCGACCAATCGCCCACGAAAATCGCGGGTGCCCACCCAGTTATAGCCTTGCAACCAGGCCGCTACGACATCGGGCCATTCCGTCCGGTTGACCGGCTGCAGCCGGAGTGGCTCCTGCGCCAGCGCGTCAGGAATGTGGAAATGGATGCCCGAGGGTATGGCCAGTTGCGTCAACACAGCCCGCAGGCTAGCCGCCGATGCGGGCGATCCTTGCATCAGCACCAGCCCGGCGGCTAGAGTCACCCACGCAGGAACACGTCCGCCCTTTCTTTGCCCCTGCCAGGCTCTCGGCCCTGATAAGCGGGATCCGTTAGTCATCATGCATCAACCCTCTTGGCCTAGGTCATAGTAGTCAGCCAGTACATTCATCTCGGCTACCCCCAAAACACGGGTAGGGGATGCTCGCACATCCGTTTGACCCAATTCCTCCAGCAAAATGTCGTTGATCACCCCGGCCGGGGTCTCCAGCGGTAGCAGGCGGCCGCAGTTCATGTGTCGTATTCGCTCGGCGATTGCACCGATATCGAGTGCGATCGGGTAGAGGCCGTTGGCCCAGGCCTCGGACAAGGTGTAGGAGTAGGTTTCTGGCCAGGGACTGAGAAACAGGGCAATAGTGGCGCCGATGCTGTCGATCAAGCCCGGCAAATCCGCGGGCTGATATTCGCCGGTGATGCGGACATTGCCATATTTGAGCAAGGGCTCATCGTCACGA
>JBILXN010000072.1:0-10993 GCA_044378425.1 Methylococcaceae bacterium | reverse complement strand
CCTACCGTGAGGATAGGGAATCCGCAAAGGTAAGAAATTCTGTACCAATAAAAAACCCCCGCCATTACTGGCGAGGGTTCATTTGTCGGAGGCTGATATCCGAAGATATCAACCTCCAAGCTCAGGCTTAGGCCAGATCAGGGCAAAGGTCAGCCTTGATCAGCTTGCCAAAACTATCAAACACCTGGAGTAGTACACCAGCGATTGCCAGTGCCAGCCAGCCGAAGAACACGAAGCCGTAGTGCAGAGGCGCTACGAACAGTTCTTCCATGAACCAGAAGGTGTGACCCCACTCGTTCAGACCTACGTTAGGCAGAATCATGAACGGACCAACAACGGTTACCAGGTAGGGCAAGGACAGGCCTTCCGCGAAGTGCGGCAGACGGGTCTTGGCATACAGGAACGCTGCAAAGCCGGTGATGATGTAGATCGGGTAGGTCAGGTAGAACTCGATGATGTGTGACGGGGTGAAGTCGGTGTCACGCACGATCGTCTGATGCCAGGTGCCGTCCTGCTCGGTGAAGTAGGAAGCGCCCCAGTAGATGGCGTTTGCATAGGCGAACAACCAGATCAGGTGGGTCATGTTGCGACGCAGTTCTTCACGTGGCGCCATTGCCGCCATGTTGCGGTCACGGCTCTTCCAGATGTAGCCCCACAGAATGGAGGCGGTCGTTACTTCCAGTACGATTTCGGTGTACAGGAAGTTCATCCAGTAGGTTTCGAACTCAGGTGCGAACGAGTCAAGACCCGCTGACCAGCCGTAAACGCCTTCATACCAACGTACCCAAATGTAGAATACGGTGTAGATTGCGAAAGAGAACGTAAGCCATGCTTTGTCCAGCAAGGGCGCTTCTGCTGCGCCAATGCCACTTGCACTTGTAGCTGCCATGATAATTACCTCTTGTGTGTTGATTTGATCGGTGCGAATTCCGCACCGGTCCGCTTAAGTCTTCCCTGGCACTTGTCCCGAGAAGCAAGCCTATGACTTGTTTCCCGGCCACCCGTTCCTTCGAGTGCGTCGCAGTCTACCACCGCGCTTTCACCTGTCAATAAAAAAATGCGACATTTTGTCGCATGGCGTATGACTCCATCATTTGTCCGTTCAGACCCTAATAACTACGATCTGTAACATAGGATCAGTCGCGCTAGAATGCTCCATGGCTATCGCCTCAGCACTTCACACACCGGCACAGCTACAATGTATATACATGAAAGATAAGGGCTTGATTGCGACTGCGTCGCTACTCACCGCGCTATCAGGCACACCCGGCGCAGGCATGGCGGGAAACCTGAACGCCAATATTTATGGCTGTGATAGCTGTCATGGCGATACAGACAGGAGTGGCGATGCCATTCCGTCACTATCCAGCAAAAGCCAACAAGAGCTGCTGACTGCACTGCGCGAATTTAAATCCGGCATCCGCAGCGGTACCGTAATGAACCGGATCGCTGCCGGACTCAGCGATCAGGATATGCAAACCCTTTCTGTCAATTACCCTCACCCGTGAACTCACCTAGTCGCCGTCAATTCCTGATCTCGGGGATGGCCGCCAGCCTCGCACCGCTACTTGGCTGCCACATAGCGCTACCCAAGTCCAGACTAGAAAAGGCGCATGTATTGATACTGGGCGGGGGCTTCGCAGGGCTTTCTGCTGCCAGCACATTGAAGCGTCTGGCGCCAGATTTGGCAGTTACACTGATTGAACGCAGTCCATGTTATGTCTCATGCCCGGGTTCAAATTTTGTGGTTGCTGGATTAGCACCCATTGGTACATTGACGCGTAATTACGGGCAGTTAGCCCGCACCCTGTCCATCAATCTCATTCATGCCACTGTCGCAGGCGTGCATTTTCCTGCGCGGTTCGTCACCCTGGGAGATGGGTCAAGCGTTTCTTTCGATCGTCTGATAGTTGCGCCGGGCATTGATTTCCGGTGGGATGCCATAGACGGTTATAGCGAACATGCGAGCAGCACCGTACCGCACGCATGGAAAGCCGGACAGCAAACACTGCTGCTGCAGCGCCAACTCAACGCCATGCGCGATGGCGGCGTGGTGGTCATCACGTCTCCCGACAACCCGTACCGCTGCCCCCCCGGTCCCTATGAGCGTGCATCGCTCATCGCCCACTATCTAAAGCGCCATAAGCCACGTTCCAAAATCCTTATCATCGACGCCAAAACAGCTTTTTCTAAACAAGCCGCCTTTATGGCAGGGTGGCGCCAACTTTATCCGGGGATGATCGACTGGATTTCAGCAGAAAATGAAGGCCACATGGACCACGTCGACATAAGCAAACGTGTAATTCACACCGAATTCAATAGCTATAGAGCCGACGTTCTCAATATCATCCCCCCCCAAAAGGCGGGACGGTTGGCCCAACTTGCAGGACTAACCGATGAATCAGGCTGGTGCCCGATTGATCCATTGACTTTCGAATCGAGACTAGTACCCAACGCGCACGTCATTGGTGACGCCTGCAATGCGATACCGATGCCTAAATCAGCATTCTCTGCTCGAACTCAGGCACAAGCCTGCGCTGCGGCGGTCGTTTCTCTACTCCAAAACAAACAGCCCGATGCCGCAAAGCTCATCAACCATTGCTATAGTTTTCTGGACTCAGACAACGCCATATCGGTTAGCGCCGTGTATGGCTACGACCACGCCGACAGGCATCTAAAGACCCTGTCTTATGGAGAGACATCCGCAAGTGGTGATTGGCGTGGAGAGGCGATCTATGCACATGCCTGGTTTGATACGTTTACACGACAGACTTTCGGTGGGGTGTGACCCGCTCATCAGACCTTACCAGTCGGGCACGTGAATCGTCTCATGATCGAATGATGCTGCATCCTCCAGCGGTTCCAGATGTGTGACCACGACGGCATTGTGGATCACTGCGCGAATTTCCGCCTCTATCACCTCACACAGATCATGACCACGCTGGACGGTCCATTCACCCGGAACCAGCAAGTGGAGCGTAATGAACCGATGGGCGCCGGCAGCACGCGTCCTAATATCATGGAACTGAACGCCAAGGTCGCTGTGTTGCCGCAAGATCTTCTGGATCAACTTCTGTTCGCTGTGAGGCAAGGCCGAATCCAGAAGACCTGAAATCGACCTTACAATCAGGCCCGCGCCAGACCAAACGATCTGTATCGCAGCCACAAAGGCTATGGCAGGGTCAAGCCACAACCACCCCGTGTAGGTGTAACCCAAAAGAGCCGCAATGATGGCAACGCTGGTCCAGACATCCGACAGCAGATGCCTCGCATCAGCCTCCAGCGTGATCGACCCATACCTGCGTCCGACCCTCAGCAAAATCAACGCCACCACCAGATTAATGACGGCAGCTACCGCCGATACCGCCATGCCAACGTCAATTTGTGCCGGTGCCTGCAAAGTCTGTAACCTCTGCCAAGCTGCCCAAGCGATTCCCCCGGCGGCGACAAGAATAAGTGCGCCCTCAAAGCCGCTAGCAAAATACTCCGCTTTGCCATGACCGAACGGATGCCCCTGATCCGCGGGTTTCGCCGCTATCGTCAACATCCATAGGGCGGTAACTGCAGCGACCAAATTCACCAGCGACTCGGCGGCATCCGACATCAGCCCCACCGAACCGGTCACCTCATAGGCATATGCCTTTAGCATGATGGTTACCAATGCCGTCACAATGGAAAGCCAGGCATAGCGGGTCAAACGTGGCGATTTTCCTACAGGAGAACTCATATGGGGGCCAGTGCCCGACCGATAATGAGTTTTACGTCATCCGGATATGAGAGTGACAGTGCATGCTCATGACCCTGCTGCGACATTTTTTTCCACGTTTTCTGGATAATGCCGATCAGTCTATCCGTGTCCTGAGCGGCAGCAAAAGCAACTAGGTCATTTTCGAGAAACACCAGACAGGCGAGATCCTCAATAAGCTGAACTTCGGGATCGGTCTTGATGCCCCTCTTTTGCAGAAGAATTCGAACACGCCCAATAACTGAATCGTCATAACCCGATTCAGCCATCAGGGCAGCCACCTGATTGGCATGGAAACCATAGAGATAGCTACGCCACATGAGGTAGCCCTCGCGGGTCGCGGGGTAGCTATCACGCGGCACCTCCCATCGCCTGATGTGCTGACCGCGTGCGGCAATCTTGAGTAATTCCGAGGCATCCGGTGCCAACCGGTCCAGCCATGCCATCATACGTCGACCATAGACCAGTGCTCTTGGCTCGGGCTGACCGTCAACCACCTCAAAAGAAGGATCCTCAGCATTGGCTGCATCAATCATGGAAAGGATGTTCTGGAGTCTTGCGTCGCTCATGTGTGACCGGTTTCTGAATGTTCCAACGGAGGCAGATGATTTTACCCTTGCAGAGCCAGCTGCTTGTACCGAACTGCCCTCAGCCTTCAGACAGGTTCAGTAGTGTAGAATCAGTATACTGAAGGAGTTTGATTTGATGCACATCTTGCTGAGTAATGATGACGGTTATTCTGCTGCGGGTCTGAAGGTTCTCGCTGCGGCTTTAAAAGTCGAAGCCCATGTCACCGTGGTTGCTCCTGAGAGCAACAGAAGTGGCGCCAGCAACTCGTTGACACTGGAACTTCCCTTGCGGGTTAGCGAGGCTGAAAATGGATTCTTCAAGGTCAGTGGCACCCCCACCGACTGCGTCCACCTTGCCATCACCGGCTTGCTTGACCATGAGCCCGATATGGTTTTCGCCGGCATTAACCATGGATCAAACTTGGGTGATGACGTCATTTATTCGGGTACTGTCGCTGCCGCTACAGAAGGGCGCTTTCTCGGCCTGCCGGCGGTCGCCATTTCACTGGCCTCAAATACACCCCAACATTTTGAAACCGCGGCCAAGGTCGCGATCTCCCTACTCAGGCGGATCCGGCGTGACCCCCTGCCCCATGACACCATCCTCAACGTCAATGTACCTGATGTACCCTGGGAGGATATTCGCGGGTTTCAGTCCTGCCGTCTTGGTCAGAGACACAGGGCCGAACCGGTGATTCGAGCGAAGGACCCGAGAGGACGAGACATCTACTGGGTAGGTCCGGCAGGCCCCGAGCAAGACGCGGGTCCCGGGACCGATTTCCATGCCATCCGCCACAACTATGTATCGGTGACACCCTTGCAAATTGACCTCACTCGCTATGAGCGGCTGGAACGACTGACGTCATGGCTTGAGGGCACCCTCGACTGATGAATAGCCGCATCGAAGGCATCGGCATGACTTCCCGGCGAACCCGGAAACGTATGGTGACCCGATTGAAAGAGCAAGGGATCCGTAATGCCGCCGTGCTTAATGTCATGCTGGAAACCCCAAGGCACTTGTTCGTGGAGGGGGCACTCGCCAGTCGTGCCTATGAGGACACCGCTCTGCCAATAGGCTTCAACCAGACCATTTCACAGCCCTATATTGTCGCCCGCATGACAGAATTGCTGCTCGAATACGGTCCATTGGACAAAGTTCTGGAGGTGGGCACCGGATCCGGTTACCAGACGGCCATTTTGGCGCAACTGGTCAAGAGAGTGCATTCTGTGGAGCGTATCTATCCACTGCAACAGCGGGCCCGTCGTTGCCTGCAGGATCTTAATCTGCGTAATGTGAGACTCAAACACACTGACGGCGGTTGGGGATGGGATGAGTATGCGCCCTATGATGCAATTCTTGCCGCCGCTGCACCCAATGAAATCCCCGAAACGCTACTGACTCAGATGGCGCGCCGCAGTGTGATGATTATTCCCGTCGGCACCGGCCGCACCCAAATGCTCATGCGGGTGATCCGAAGCGAAATAAGTTACGAAGTAGAGGAAATTGAACCCGTGAGTTTTGTCCCCTTCCTCCCGGGTATTATCTAAAGCCGGTCAATCAATGATCGGCAATCTCGCCAGAAGCACTATTTGTGCAAGTGCTGTTTATCCATCACCCAGGCAAGAATCGCCCACTTTTTAAGTAATCTGGGTGGATGCTTCATCACATTAGCGGGGCAGCCACCAGGATCGTCGTAGTTTGAATTCGTGGATTTCATGTTGTCTTGAAACGACAGCCATACACGCCAAGCTAAAAATGTCACACGCGAAGACAGCCAACATCCTCTGGGGCTGCTTAGGGGGAGTGCTCCTTGAAATTGCCAAAGCGGTAAAAAGGGAGCAGGCTGGCAGGCCCGCACTGAAGCGAGTACAGAAAGCACTGCATGGGAGCTTAGTTCAAAACTGCCAGGTGGCGGCGGATTGGGGCTTAAACGCAATCCAGAGTTGAAGATTATTCATATGCTCCAGCCTATTCAAAGAAGGATGTGCAGATCGTTGGGTTTTATGCAAAACTGGCAACATGCTGACTTCAGGGGATTAAGGTCGCCTTTGATGCGAAAACCCTCAAATTAGTATCAGACGGATTCTGCATGCGCAGTCTGTTAGGTGACATGACTCATGACAGCCATACAAAATGGCTTGGTATGTCCATAAATTTTTTGTACCTTCACGTTGTACTTCTCCCACTGTAACGCAAGAATAGGATTTCCCCATGGATATTGACTTTCATTATTTTGCCACATATGCCGCGGCACGTTTTGCAGGGCTTGACGGCCGTCGCGCGCTGACGATTGCGACATCGGCGCAAATGATTGACGAAAATGCACTTGGCGTGGTGGGGGGCAGCGGGGATAACCTCACTTGGAATTATTTTAGGAAAATCCCTATCAAGGCACATGACAAAGGCCCCACCCTACTCGACTATCAGCTTATTCAGTCCTTTCAGTCAGTCGCAGACATTCCCACTAATGACAAAATTGCCTACAAGTCATACTGGCCTGTCTTTCACTTCCTCCCGGGGAATTTCAAGCCAAGAAATGTGGATCCTCGTTTTGAGAGCCCGCTATGGACGCCCAGGACCTTCAGCTCACAATGCGAAAAGCATACCCAACATCGTGACGACTATTTTAAGTGGCTCACGCGACCTTACAGCCCCATGGCAATCGCACTGATAAATAACTGCAGGGCTCTTGTGCACGATGCGCAGTCCGATATTAATAAATTTGGACTGGCTGACTATTTGATTGGAGTCACGATGCATGTCTTTATCGATACGTGGGCACATCAAGACTTCGTCGGTTATACCTCTAAACTCATTAACGGCGCCAATGGGGAGCCGACATTCCGCTACGAAAACTACCCCGACGCCAAAGAGGGGAAATGGGATGGCAGTGGCAAGGTCGGAGCGGTTGCACGATGGAATGAGGCATCTGCGTGGCTGGGACATGGACCCGTCGGGCACTGGCCTGACCACAGTGCGGTCATTTTCGATTACACCCCTGGCTGGAGCGCGAGGCCAATTACCAGAAATAACCCAGCAGAGTACGAGTCCGCCTTTGTCAACATGGTTCATGCCATGCGCTGCATAGTAAACAATGAGCCGTATCTACCCATTTCCCGTGATGAAGCCTTGAGGCGAATCCCAGTTGGACCACTCTTCAATCAGCAAAACCTGAACAAGATTAAAGGTCTTATTTCATATAGAAGAAACCCTGATGGGGGAATTGTCGGCGCATCCATTCCGAAAATAAAGATACCGACCGGTAGGGATATCGCGACACTATGGACAAAGTATGATGCCTGGGATAAGAACATGTATTTTTTCAATTCGGTTTGGATAAATACCTTGATCGATATCTTCCAGGAAGTCGGTGACAACTTAAATGACTTCCCCCTAACCCATTGGGTTCCTGGCAAAAGTGAGTGGGTTGATCAGGCCAATTCAGCCACCAAGAAATCCTGGCTGACACCATCGGAATTCCTGAGTCTAGACTACTTCAAGTTTAATGTTGCCGCGAAATTCCACTACCGTTTTGTTGAACAACAACTAAAAGCTTTCGGAGAGGAACTGATAGGCGACTGGCCGGTGGGTTTTGCATACGCCAATGACCTTAGCGCTCTCGAAGGTGCCGGCAGCGTCGTCAACAAAGAAAAAACAGATATTTTGGGCAAATTGCGAGACCTTCAGCGGACTGTTGTGAAGAGTGATGTGAGGGAGGGGTTAACCGTCCTGATTGGTGAGGTCCAGCTCGCTGATTCTGGCACCGAGGCGCGCGCGATTTTGCATCGCGGACTTTCGCTGGTCGATGCCCGGGAACGGAGCTGGAGCTATGGCCTCATCACCAATGACGGTAACATCAGCGATCAGCAAACGGTTCAAACCCTCCGCCGCATTGCAGGGCCTATCGTTGCAGGTGAGACCGCCGTACCGAAACTGAGAGATGCAGTCAACATTGCCCTGCAACAGTATAAAAAAGAGAGCAGTGGATTTTTTCGGAGGTCTAGCACCGAGTCTAAAGCTGCTGAACAGAGGCTGATTCAGCTTGTGGCAACGAATGATGCCGAACTGGAAGACGCACTAAACTACCTGATGGGCAGAACTCCACTTAGACCCAGTATTTTGAGAGATGACCCGGATTGCCGACCCATCAAGAGTGATGGCAGGCTGTATAAGCTTCTTGAGGAGGCACTGAGGACCGTTTGATAGCGAGTCCTGAATTGCATTGAACATCAAACAGTTGGCCACTGAGGCTTGTTGTTTGCAACGGGTAGGAGGCAACCAGGAGACATGCTTGGGGTGCGCTGGTCGGAACGTCAGTTGAACTGACAGAAAAAGGTGGCAGGGTTAATCGGCCGCGCACTCGCGGGACTCAAACGCATGATAGGCACCGTACCAACGGGCCTTCAGATCGCCAGGGATGGCTTTGATCCGATTGGACTTGGCGCCCACTTTGAGCATCAATCCGCCCATGGCCGCCTGATGGCGGCCATGGGTAAGGGCCCCGAAACGGGTCAGGCCATCGTTGAATATGACGTCGGCAATCCACGTTGAAATCACATTCTGTCCATCCTCGTTTTTAATTAAGACGGTCACCTTACATCAGCCGGGCTCACCAGTGAGCCTGGCTGACCTTTGTCGTGATGGCTCGCTTGTAGAGACCAGGCAGGCATTAGGCTTGCCCCTATACTTTCGCTGTGTTAGATTCCGGGCCTCTATCAACAAGCGGCATACGCTTTTCAAGTATTTTCCGGACTGATTTCAGTTCGCGAAAACAGATGATGACAGAGGGTCTGGAGCGCCCGATGCGATCCAATCCGCCACCATCATCGTTCTATTCAGCCACGCGCTGAAATCCAAGCGGGAAAATCAGTGAGTAACCGGCGTCAATCATCTTGATGAAACGCAAAGACTACTGAAAACGGTCTGTTCCACTGGCATCCGCGCCAACCCGTGACCCACCCGAACCTTACGGACGTCACAAAACTGTCGAGGTATTCATGATCAGAACTCTAGTGTTATGTCTCGCGTTTATCGCAAGCGAACAGGCGATGGCTGAAATGGAAGAAGCATCCTATCAAGCGACCGGACACGCCTCTTGGTATGGACCCGGTCTACATGGACGCAGAACAGCGTCGGGTGAACGTTTTGACAAAAACTCCTTCACTGCTGCGCACAAAACCCTGCCAATGAACTCATTTGTCAGGGTGACCAATCTGGCGAACGATGAATCGATCGTGGTCAAGATCAATGACCGCGGGCCCTCCTCCCGTGGGCGCCTGATCGACCTATCCCAAGGTGCTGCGCGTGCGTTAGGCATCCATGGGGTAGCAGAAGTCGAAATCACGGCCCTGGACTAGCCAACACGTTAGTAAAGACGGCAATACGATTATTCACTCACAAGATGAACGGCCGACAGGGCTCCATCAGACCGTGATCAATCCTATCGCCATCTTCAGGGGATACAGAGATAACCAGAACCTGGGGGTGACTGCTTCATGGCAGCCACCCTTTTTTAATTCCGAACGGTTAGCTTCGGGCTGCGCGTCGTAAGCCCTGCTCCGTTAGGACGATGTGACCGCCCCAATCGCCTTCCCACACGTTCTCGCTCAATGCTGACAGCTTGAACCATCTCCCTGTGCAAAACCTTCAAATCATGTCACCTAACACTTGCAATACTCACAACGACATGGGAATGTAAAACCACAGGCCGCCAAGCGTGGTGGTCGCCATAACCCAATCGCCTGAATTCACTAGGAGCATCGTTAATGAAGGCCATTCACGTGAACTGTTCCCAACAATCCGTAACCATTGAAAACCCCACGGTCTTCGCCGCACTCAGGCCCGATTTGGCGGAACAGTTTTTGTCAGCCTGCTTTGGACTACCGGAGACTTACGCCGCGGTTCTAGAACCCGATCACCACCGCTGCAGGTTGGAATTCGCCACCAGGGCGGATACCCATGCCTGTCTGGCGGCTATTGCCGCTGCCATCGACAGGCAGGGTAAAGCCTTCGACCTGCCCGTCCCGCTGCCTCGGTTGGTTAACGTTTGGGGCCAACCTTTGCGACTGCAGCGCTGGCAACAGCTCGTCACATTTTTAGACATCCAGTCCATCGGGCCGAATAAGATCAGTATTCACCACCCTGAGATCATCAAGGCCAAAGCCAGCCGGTCGAAGCCATTCATCGAGATGATGTCCCGCCTGCCGGGTGTGAAGAAGGCCAGTTTCAGCCGGCTCGGGCAGCGCTTGGTTATCCGCCATGACCGTAACCTCGCCCTTGAACCTCTACTCAGAAAGATAGAGTCATTGCTGACCGACCCAAGTGTGTCGAATTACCCGCTGGTACCCTATGCAAAGGTGCCATTTGCCGGCGCCAATCTAAATTTCGTTCTTTGTGGCGCAGGGCAATTCATGTATCCGCCTCTCATCCCGGCCGCTTCGCTGGTTCTGGTCCTGACTCGGCTCCCCCTATTGGGTGAAGTGGGGCGGGAAGCCGTGCGCGGGAAACTAGGTGCACCCTTTTTCCAGTCTGTAGTGCTCGCCTGCTCTGTCGCTACAGCCGCACCTTTTGCTTCTGCTCTCGCGGAATGGCTGGGATGCTTCTGGAAAAGAAAGTGGCAACGCGAGGTCACCCATGAAGCACGCAAACTGACTCATGACCTCTATGCGGCCAGAACAG
>JBILXN010000238.1:0-3158 GCA_044378425.1 Methylococcaceae bacterium | reverse complement strand
GAAATCCTGCGTCTCCCCCAGTCGCACGCTAGCAGCAAGCGCCCTGTGGGAACAAGTTGGCGAGGCAGGCGGCTGGTAGCCACCTGATCATTCTATGACCTTGGGTACCAGGTACAGCCCGGCCTCGACAGCAGGGGCAATACTCTGGAACAGGGCGCGCTGGTCGGCTTCGCTCACGACATCGGGCCGAAGGCGCTGTACCTGATCCAATGGATGCGCCATGGGTGCTACGTCAGTGGTATCGACAGCACCCATTTGCTCAATGAAATCGAGTATGCCGGACAGGTCGCGAGCATAGGAGCCGACCTTGTCGGGATCAATAGCAAGCCGGGCTAGCCAGGCAATTTTGTTGACATCTTCGGTCGTCAGGGACATGGTGGTTCTCATGGACGGTCATGGGCTTCTGATGCTGCCATTATTGGGAAAGCGTCGCGGGCAGTCAAAGACAATTCATCGGCAGGGCTGAGAGCGGCGGCGCTCAGGGCGTGAACCCCGCTGTTGTCAGCGCCGGGTGTGGCTTGAGTTCGGCGCGATGAAATAATCAGTATCCTTGCTCTGGCTTGCTCGCTCTTGCTAAATTACATGCCTTTATTTAACGGCCAGAAAATCATGTTGTTCAAACGACTCCGGGGCTTCTACTCTAACGATTTGTCCATCGACCTCGGTACGGCCAATACGCTTATTTTTATCAGAGGGCAGGGTATCGTCCTCAACGAACCCTCCGTCGTGGCCATCCGTGAGGATCGTGCCCGCGGCCACAAAACGGTGGCAGCCGTCGGTGCGGCTGCCAAGTCGATGCTGGGGCGAACGCCCGGTAATATCACCGCCATCCGCCCGCTGAAAGACGGCGTCATCGCCGATTTCACGGTTACTGAAAAGATGCTCCAGTACTTCATCCACAAGGTGCATCGCAACAAGCTGTTTCGGCCAAGTCCCAGAGTGATGATCTGCGTTCCCTGTGGTTCAACCCAGGTGGAGCGCCGCGCCATCAAGGAATCTGCACTTGGGGCCGGCGCCCGCGAGGTCTATCTCATCGAAGAGCCGATGGCAGCGGCCGTGGGTGCCGGTTTGCCGGTTGATGAGGCGCGCGGTTCCATGGTGTTGGATATCGGTGGCGGCACCTCCGAAGTGGGCGTGATCTCCCTGAACGGCGTCGTTTATTCGGCCTCTGTGCGGGTGGGCGGAGATCGTCTCGACGACGCCATTATCAATTATGTCCGGCGCAACTACGGCACACTGATCGGCGAGGCTACAGCCGAGCGCATCAAGATGGAAGTCGGTACCGCTTATCCTGGCAGTGAAGTACTGGAGATTGAGGTGCGGGGACGTAACCTGGCGGAGGGAGTGCCCCGCAGTTTCGTTCTCAATAATAACGAAATACATGAAGCCATTCAGGAACCGCTGCAGGCTATTGTCGGCGCAGTCAAGGTCGCGCTAGAGAATACGCCGCCGGAGTTGGGTGCCGATGTCGCCGAGCGAGGGATCTACATCACAGGGGGTGGGGCCCTCCTGAAGGACATTGATCGTTTGATCGCAGAGGAAACTGGTCTGCCTGTTCACATTGCCGAGGATCCCATGACCTGTGTGGCCCGCGGAGGCGGCAAAATTCTCGAACTGCTCGACAGCGATAGCCCGGTGGGCTTCAATCTGGAGTAGTCAGGCAACAGCCGGCGCTGTCAAGTTGCGGCGCAACAGGAGTGGGAGCTAGCCATCAAGCCGTTATTTTCCCGGGGTTCTGCCCAAAACATCCGGCTGTTTGCCTGTGTTGTGGCATCGTTGGTGCTGCTGGCTCTTGAGCAGCACAGTCCGCTGACCCGCATGCGAACGCTCCTGTCCCCTGTCTCCTATCCCCTCCAGAAACTGGTCAGCGGTTCCACTCACCTGCTGAATGAGACCCTTGATGCCCTCAGCACCCAGGCGTCCCTGCTCGCGGAAAACCAGAGGCTTCGCAGTGAGTTGCTGTTGCTAAAAGGCAGGCAGACGCGTCTCGACAGTCTGGAGCAGGAGAATACCCGGTTGCGCGGTCTGCTCGATACATCCTTCAAGGTGGGCGATCAGGTGCTGATCGTTGAACCGCTCTCCATCAATCTGGATCCCTTTGAAAATCTGATTGCAATCAACAAGGGTAGCCGCTTCGGTGTGTTCGAGGGGCAGGCGGTGCTGGACGCGAACGGGATTGTCGGCAGGGTGCTGCATGTGACGCCCTACACGGCGGATGTCGTCATGATCACGGATACCAGTCATGCCATACCGGTCCAGGTCAATCGCAATGGCCTCAGAACCATTGCGATTGGCACTGGCAGGGTCGATCGGCTGGAATTGCCTTATCTGCCGGCAAATTCGGATGTGAAGGAAGGTGATCTGTTGGTGACCTCGGGCCTTGGGGGCGGCTTTCCGCCCGGTTACCCGGTGGCCCGTATCGTTTCGATCAATGCGGGTACTGATCGGATTGGGGTGATCGGCGCCGTGCCGGTAGCCTCACTGGACCGAAGTCATGAATTGTTGCTGGTCTGGAGTAACAACACCCCATTACCCCGCATTCCCGGCACCGCCTCGGAAGCTTCAATCCCGGCTGATCCTCATGTCGCAAAATAGGCGCTACCCTTATCTTGGTGTCGTTGTTAGTCTGATTCTGGTGATGGCGCTACGGATCCTGCCCCTGCCAGTACCATGGTCGGCACTGAATCCCGACTGGATCGCCCTGGCTCTGTTTTTCTGGGCGCTGACGACGAACGGGACGGTCGGTGTGGGCTCTGCCTGGCTGGTTGGGTTGATTACCGACATGCTGACCGGGCGCCTGCTGGGTCAGTATGCCCTTGCCTACGCGGTGGCCACCTACCTGGCGATCCGTTGGGGCCGGCAGATCATGCTCCAGACCAGGGTGCAGCAAACCCTGTCGATTGTGGGCTTGCTGCTGACGACCCAGTTGCTGGTGCTCTGGACCCAGCGGGTTGAACCCGATGATCACATGCGTGGCATCTATTGGCTGGCTTCCCTGTTTGGTGCGCTATTCTGGCCGTTGTTGAGCCTGCTGATGAAGAAACTGGGCCGTCTCAGCGATGTCGGCCCCGCTTGATCCCGAGTGCAATGATGACCCTATTCTGCATGGCCACGATGTCAGCTGATGGCGGTCAGTTCGGAGATCGGGCGCGATGATG
>JBILXN010000237.1:0-3166 GCA_044378425.1 Methylococcaceae bacterium | reverse complement strand
TCGTGCCAGAATCCGCTGGATATCTGCCGGCTCAATCTGGTTTGCCTTGGTTTGCAGCAGATTCGAGAAGGGGCTACGGACGTGCAGATCGATGACATTGTTCACGCTGCCGGCACTGGATTTACCTAATCTCTGGAGTTGCTCCACGTACACATCCAGCAGCTGACCGAAGCTGCCTTGGCGTGCTGCTTTTTCGGCTATTCGCTTTGCTTCTTCCGCTTTTTGCCGTTGCTGATCTTCAAAGGCATCAATGTCTCCGAACTGAGTCACGAGATCGGCGATCCACTTGGCCCCCTCTTTGACGGCTGACAGGGTTAAACGGTCACCCCGGATACCTCGCTAGGATCTTTGGCCTTTTGGATCGAAGGTACCGATTAGTGCGAAGCGGCGGGTTTTCTCAACGTAGTAGCGGTAATAGAAATTCTTTGTGCCATCCGTCAGCGTGCGCATCAACAAGCAACCCCGGCCATGCCCCATTTTTCGATGGTCAGTTCCTGGACCTTGTCGGTGAACTTGATGGCTTCAAGTTGCGAAGAGGTGTAGGTGCTTATATCCGAAAACTATTGGCAGTTCTAGTGGCTGTTTAGTTTGGATATTATAAGACGCTCTTAGACCTTTCGAGACTGATTAGGTCTGCAAATGTCAGTAAAACAGGGTGTTATGGACTATTCTGGATGCTGATGGACTTGATGTTATGTGCCTCATAATCCCTTGGTCCTCGGTTCAAGTCCGAGAGGGCCCACCATATAAAATAAAGTCTTACATTGTGAGTGATGTAGGGCTTTTTCTTTGGGGTTACGCCAGTAATACGCTTGAAGGACTCTTTTCTGGGGCTTACGCTTCTTCAACCTAATCTAAGACCAAAATTGATAGGAGTCACCACTACTGGGTATGGGTCGAATCATAGGCCCACAGCAGCGATATGAAGAAAAGGTTTTGGCCGGATACCAAGGATGGGCCTGTTTGTGTCGGGTTGAAAAAACCGCCGTCCTTGCCGGTTGATGTGTCATGGCGAAATTCTGTTCTCAGGGCAACGGATGCCGGACCTGCCTCCAGCAGATATTCGGCAGTGGTGGTGAATGCGTAGATAAATTGACGGCTACCCGTGAGTTCGCCATCGGGATCCCAGTAGAGTTCCGGGCGAAAGGCCAGGCTCCAAGGGCCGTTAATTTGCCAGTGTGTCCAAAGCGCGCTACCCATCCAAAGAGTCTGCAGGCCCGTGGTGGCGCGTTTCTCGGTACCCGCATCGAAGCCGAGGGTGATCATAAGGACATCATTACTCCACTTGATCTGTGTGTCGGAAAAGCCGCGCCAGTAATCAATCTGGCTATGATTCTGCTCAGGTCCAAAATAGATGTTTTGTGTCAGGCTCCAGTCGGGCGAGAAATGCCAGACGACCTGGCCGCCATACTTGGGTTGCTGGCCGTTGAATGACAGGTAGTCGTAGTCGCTCAATAAATAAAAACCCGTTGAGAGTGTCTCGGAGAATGCATATTCTCCCCCCGCACCGATCAGGAAGTAGGGTGAATAGTCCGCGATCCAGGCGCGGGTGTAGTTGGGATTCAGGCGGGCATACATGGATTCGAAACCGATGAAACTGTTCATCAGTCCGGCGGTCAGTTTGAGTCCATTACCAAGCGGCGCACGATAGGAGATATTAGCCCGGGAAATATTCTTGATGATATCGGCTCCGGGTATCGTCTCGTTGCGCTCGGTCGGCATTTGGGCATCCACATCCAGACCCGCCTGCGCACCAAGTTCCATCCCCCAAGGCGACGTCGCGCTGGGGACTTTGCTGAGATAGACCATGCCCATATTGGGATCAACAGCATTCAGGTTGCGGGTGGTCAACTTGTTGCGCCAGTCGATTTCTCGGTTGCCGCCAAGATCGTTCACGTAAGAGAGGTCGGCATAACCGCCGTAGTGCCAATCGTTGTCATCTGCCAATGTAGGCTGCACGCCCGTCACCAGCAGTGATAGCAAGAATTCGAGGTGGCAATGGCGGGGTTCGGTCACAGGCTGGGCTACATCATGAGTGTGAAGGTTTGGTGTGGGTCTATTTACCGTCGTAACAGGGGTTCGAACGCCCGAAAACCAGCAGAGGTATGCTGACCACAAGGTTATCCCCCTGTGATCGACCTGACTGGGATGTTCAATTTCCCTGCTCTTGCCTAAGCCGATGGGCACGCCGCTCGGGCATGATCTCACCCCTGGAAAAAAATCGGCAACCCATGGTGTGGGCTGCCGATCAGCGATTCCTTCTCTCGTTGGTTGCCGATAGCGTTTTTTACCGGACTTCAGTGACTTGCGGTTATTGCACGGCCCGCTCTTAATTGGGGCGCAAATAGGCGCGTGCGCTGATGGCACCATTGAAGGAGCCAATGGTGGTGATCTGGGTGTACTCGACGTGGGTCGCACCCAGTGATTCAGCTTTTCGTTTCGCGTTGGCTTTGGCTTTGGCAACGGGTTGCCATCGGATGTTTTTACCATAGCCGGATAAGCCCTCTACCTGCCCCAGGAATTTGCAGTCCCTGATTTGTGATGTACTTGCCTCAACAGGATTCGCCTGGATGGGGGCTGCAGCTATATTGATCAGCAAAATGAGGATTGTGGTGCTGATGACGGGGTGGTTCATGATGCGATTCCTCGGGCAGTTGCGGATACCGTCTATAATGGTGCGTAACGCACTATTATAAGGATTATTGGATTGCTACGTCTCGTATCGAAATTAAATGCAGGGTGTAGGTTTTGCCCGCATACCTATGAATACCAAGTCTCCACTGTCCAAATAAAACGAGTGGATGTCCTGTGACGGGTGGCTTACCGACGGAGGCGGTCCGCTGGTCTGAAAAGGTTGACCACACTCGGGGGTGCTATGTGCGGGTGATCTGTCGCGAAATGGCGATGAACGCCTGACTGTATAAGTGGATCAATCGATTCGAGAACCCCGGTGCTGGATCGCCGGTGGCAGGTTAGAAAAAACATTATCTTACCGATGTTGGAATGTCGCGGTGATATTCGGTACATAGGGCAAGGGATTGCCGATCCCGCCTCCATCAGATTGTCGACTGTAGTGACCAGAAATACGATGGTGTGTCGGTTGCCCGTTGGATCCTGGTAAGAGCACCGAGGCATTCAACGGCGCATGATCGCCAACACCGACAAC
>JBILXN010000236.1:0-3167 GCA_044378425.1 Methylococcaceae bacterium | reverse complement strand
CCCACTGGTAAAGGGGCTGCATGAACATATTACTGATATCGGAGTGCACGAAGAACGCCTTGACCGAGACAAGGCGCATCTTGGACCAGTTTGCAGAACGCCGCGGCGAGCGCACTTGGCAAACCTCTATAACCCAGAAGGGACAGGAAACCCTCCGCAGGCTGTTACGCAAGACCGCACGCAAAAACACCGCGGTTGCCTGCCACTGGATACGTGGCCTGGATCATAGCGAGTTACTCTGGATTGTTGGCGACTCCCGCCAATTCAACGAACGCGGAACGGTACCGACCAATGTTACTCGACGCAACATTTTACGCAGTGAGGATGAGAACGACTGGCACAGCGCCGAAACCATACGACTGCTTGCGAGCATTGCCGCCCTATTTCACGACGTTGGAAAAGCCAACGCCGCTTTCCAGGCTAAGATCAAGCCCGGCAAAAGCAAGAAAACCCATGCCGACGCCTACCGCCACGAATGGGTTTCTATACGTCTGTTTGAAGCCTTCACTCTGGGTGACAGTGACGATGCTTGGCTGACCCGCCTAGCGAACCTACCGGAGAATGCGACTGAGGAGTGCCTTAATCAACTGGTTCGCGACGGCCTAGATACAGCACGTATCTACAGCCCATTCAGACGATTGCGCGGATTGGCAGAAATCGTCGGCTGGCTCATTGTCAGCCACCACCGACTACCGACACCGGAATCAATAAACGAATCCGGTTTACAGGCCTTACCTAAAGGCATTGAAAGCCATTGGTGCGGTCAACGCGTCGGAAGCAACCAAAAAGACATTGCCGACTGCTGGACGTTTAAGCATGGGCTGCCACTATCTAGCCAACACTGGCGTAAACGGGCCGCGAAAGTCGCACTGACGCTGCGACAACACCTGGCGCAAAAACCGCTCCACTCGACTGAATCACCTTATCTACTGCACCTATCACGCCTAGCGCTAATGCTTGCAGATCACTCCTATTCAAGCCAACCCAGCCATGCACGCTATGGCGACAAAGTCAGTGAAGAGGATGGGCTTTATGCCAACACCGACCGTAAAACCGGGCAACTCAAGCAACGCCTCGATGAGCACTTAATAGGCGTCGAGGTCAACGCCAGCCGTATCGTCCGTGTCCTCCCACGACTAACCGACCAACTGGCCCACCTCGTTCACCGTGGCTTTCGCCAGCGCACCATCCCGGCCTTTGCCTGGCAGAACCGGGCCTTCGAGGTATCGGAATCTCTGCGCAACCGCTCACGTGAACAGGGATTTTTTGGAGTTAACATGGCCTCCACCGGTTGCGGCAAGACCTTAGCCAATGGCCGCATCCTTTATGGCCTCGCCGACCCCCGGCGCGGTGCCCGTTTTACCATTGCCCTTGGTCTGCGCACCCTCACTCTACAAACCGGCGACGCTTACCGTGAACGGCTGGCTCTGGGTGATGACGAAATGGCGGTTATGGTCGGTGGCGCTGCCGTGCGCGAGCTGCATCAACACCAGCAGGCTATTATTAGCCAGGGTGAAGCCACCGGTAGCGAATCTAGCGATGCCCTCATCCCTGAGTACAGCCCGGTTTTCTTTGAAGGTGCCAGCATGGATGGCCCCCTTAATCGATGGCTGGCGCAAAGCGTCCACGCCAGCAAGATGCTCAATGCGCCGCTACTTATCTGCACTATCGATCACTTGATGCCCGCCTGCGAGGGTACACGCGGCGGCCATCAGATACCGCCTATGCTACGGCTCATGACCAGCGATCTGGTACTCGACGAGCCGGATGACTTCGGCATCGACGATTTACCTGCCCTCAGCCGCCTCGTGCACTGGGCCGGCATGCTCGGGAGCCGTGTACTACTCTCCTCCGCTACACTGCCGCCGGCTCTTGTAGAAGGCCTATTCGAGGCCTACCGAGCCGGGCGGGCAGAATTTGCCAAACACCGGGGGCAACCGCATAGAACGGCCCCAATCTGCTGCGCCTGGTTTGACGAATTTGGCGCAGAAGCCTCCGAGCACGGCGAAGTCGGCAGCTACCGAATGGCCCATAAAAATTATGTCGACAAGCGATTGATACGCCTGAGCAAGACGCCTGCGCGTCGCAATGCAGTCATCCTACCGCTCGAGATTGCTAAGGCTAGCCGCGAACACGTCTGCGCTGATTTCGCCGAGAGACTACAACCGGCTATCGTTCGCCTCCACGCCACAAACCACCAAATCGACCAGACCACCGGCAAGCGCGTAAGCATTGGCCTCATCCGTATGGCGAACATTGATTCGCTCACCCTGGTTGCCCGCAGCCTGCTTGCCCATGGTGCGCCAGCCGGGCAACACATCCACCTCTGCGTTTATCACTCACGCCACCCACTGTTGGTACGCTCGGCCATTGAGCAGAGACTGGATCGCCTACTCAAACGCCACGATCCCGCCGCCCTGTTTGCCGATGCCGAACTGCGCCAGCAACTCGACCAGCATCAGGAGAGGGATCATATCTTCATTGTCCTAGCCACGGCAGTCGCCGAAGTCGGGCGGGATCACGACTACGACTGGGCCATCGTCGAACCCTCATCTATGCGATCCATCATCCAGCTCGCAGGCCGCATCCGCCGCCATCGGCCCGCCGCTTATGAGCAAACCAATCTGGTCCTGCTCGACAGCAATATTAAGCACCTCGTCGACGGCCCCGGCAAACCCGCCTTCCTGCGCCCCGGCTTTGAACACACATCAGATAAAGGCCATCAACTATGCAGCCATCGTCTAACCGAAGTCCTGAGCGCCGAACAACTCGCCCGCATCGATGCCACGAGCCGCATTCGCGAACGCCCAGAACTGCACCCGCAATACAATCTCATCGACCTCGAACACGCCCGTCTTCGCAATCTGATGCAAGGTGCTGCACAAGGCAGTCGACAACTTGAAGCCGCCGTCCCGCTGTGGTGGCAAACTCCGGTCCACCTTTGCGGCTACCTGCAAAAGAAACAGCCCTTTCGTCACGATCCACTGGGCCGACAACGCTACGCACTACTGCCTGATGGGGACGGAGAAATCGGTTTCTACCGCATAGAAGAACACAGCAAAGGCGGCATAACTGCGGTCGACCACCTGCTACACCCGATTACCATCACCCCCGCCCCCGGCACCAGCCTCTGGGGCGATCCCGACTACACCAACGCTCTTAATCAT
>JBILXN010000233.1:0-3170 GCA_044378425.1 Methylococcaceae bacterium | reverse complement strand
CATAGCCAGATCGATCTTTCCATAATGAATCCGGCCCCGCTGGGGCACATCCAGCCCACCCATAAGATGCAGCAAAGTGGATTTTCCCGAACCACTCTGGCCAATCAGGGCGAGTTGTTCACCGGCGTGCACCTGCAAGCTGACACCACGCAGAATCTCGCGGGTCTGGCCCGCTTCGCGGTATGCAAAATGGACATCTTCGAGTTGGAGCAGGCTGTCACGGACATTGTGGGTCATGAGATAGGCGTAGGGTCAGGTTGAGTGTGTCATTACGACTGCGGGAGCGGGCGCTAGTGCCGGGCATGGGTCAAACCGGGCCGCAGATCGGCGTAAAAGAGACCGCCTCCACCCTCTTTCGACCTGTCAGTCGGGCGCCCTGAATGAAGGGGCGGAACCTTGCAGAAGCTGACAAGTTGATAATCGCTGCCACTATAATCACCCACAGGCCTGGCCAACAGAACATACGACCTCACACTCTCAAGATCCCTACTTATGAACAAAACCAAACAACTCCGCCCACTCGGTAAAGAGCGCCTGAATGCACTCAGCGAGGGGGTATTTGCCGTGGTGATGACCCTGATGCTGCTGAGCGTCATCGACGAGATTACGACTCCCGAATTTGACATCCATCACCTCAATGAGTCGCTGCAGGCGCTATGGCCCAAGTTCTCTGCCTTCTTCATCAGCTTTTTCGTGGTCGGCGCATTGTGGATCGGTGACAACGTGATGCTGGACGATATCAGTTTTGTCGATGTGCGTTTTCTCTGGATCAAGATGCTGCACCTGCTGACCATCACCTTTTTGGGCTTTTCCACCACCTTGTTTGGTGAGCATCCGGAGCAATGGCAGGTCGAGACCCTCTACGGTTTCAACATGGTGGCACTGTACCTGAGTACGGGACTGGGTTTCCGTTATGCGGTACTGAATGGGCTTATGGAGCGACGCGAGGATAACCGGAACCTCCTGCGTAGCATGTGGACACGCATTCTGATCGGCGTTGGCGCCTACGCACTGGGCCCGGTATTTTCAGTCTGGAATCCAATGTACAGCTTCTACTACTTCATTCTGCTGGCAGGGCTGTTTTCTGGCGTCATGATGTTTTCGAGCTTTGAATGGCTACCTGTGTCGGATGAAAACCAGACGGCCGATTAAGCCGGGTCAGCGCCCCCGGCAACGGCCTTACCGCGATGCGCGGTTTGCCAGGCTGTCGCTCGGCTTGCTGACGATTCTCAGCCCGGGCCTGCAGGCCGCATCCGCACCGGATCTGGCCGAACTGGTGCGACAGATGCAGTCGCTAAAGTCGGATTACGAAACCCGAATCAGTCGGCTGGAGCGGCAGAAACAGCAGGATACCCAGCGGATTGAGCAACTGGAACAGGCCTTGATGAGTAAAACGGCACAGCAGACCGATAAGGCCGTCCCCACCCCGGCCACTCAAGGACGCACCCACCATGACAGCGGCCCGCCTCCGTACGTCACACTGAAAAACCTGCCGATGCCAGAGGCAACCCGTTCACCGGAGGAACTGCCGGTGGAAAGTCTGGAATCAAGCTCCCTCAACCTCAAGGGGGCTGGCGCCACGCTGATCGATGAGCCGAATGGCAGCGTCCCGTTCGCTCTCCGCACCAAAGTATCGCTGGAAGGGCGCTATTCTTACTTTGGCCGGACCGTATCCAGCTGGAGGCCGAATAACAATCCCGGCGAGCCCATCAATGACTACAGCATTATCGAACTGAATCGGGCCTCAGTCGGTTTCGTGGGTTATGCACTGCAACCCGAACTGGTCTACAACCTGATGCTGATGGCCTCCACTTCGGCCGGCAGCGTCGTTCCGCTGGGCTATCTGGGCTATGACTGGCTGCCCGAAATCAAGGGTCGGGTGGGCGTGTGGAAAGCCCCCGGGACCCGTGAATGGACCGAATCCTGGACATCTACCCTCGGTGCCGACCGCACCATGGCAACCACCTATTTTCGCCCCAACTGGACACCGGGTGCCTGGCTGGAAGGCAGGCTGGCCCCTACCTTCGACTACCAGTTATTCGTAGGCAACAGTTTTGGCGGTTCGGCCAGCAACTATGAGGCGAACCGTGAGGGTACCGGCATGCTCTATGGCTATTCCGGTCGATGGGAACCATTGGGTGCTCTGGGCGGCGGCGTATCGGATCTGGAACCGCACGACCGACCGGTCTTTCGACTGGGTACGACCGGGGTGTATCAGGACGCCCAGAACAGCGCACCCAACGGGCAAGCCGGCAATCCTGACAGCACGATCTTCCGGTTATCAAACGGTACCCCGTTAAGCCTGCAGGGAGCGCTCGGGCCGAACTCGCAAATCAATAGCGCCAGCGTCTATCTGGCCACGCTGGATACCGCCTTCAAATACGATGGCTTCGCGCTATTTGCGGAATTCATGTACCGACATCTCGATGGTTTCGGCTATAGCGGCAATGCGCCGGAGGTGAGTGCGCTGAACGACTACGGCGGTATTTTCCAGGGCAGTTATTTCTTGCTCCCTCAAACACTGGAGATGTTTGGCCGATCGTCACTGGTCAGTGGCCTTTACGGAACTCCGTGGGAGGCCGGGGGAGGTTTCAACTGGTATCCAATGACCTTGCCCAACTGGATACTGACCTCGGAGGCGCTCTACATCCAGCGTTCACCCGCAGAAAATCTTCTGACACCCTACCGGGCGGGTGAGAGCGGCGTGGTGGGACAAGTGGAAATGAAATTCTTCTTTTAGGGCCTGTTAACACATATTCGGCTATAATTCGCGCATGGAAATAAGCGAAACCCAATACGAACAGATCGCCCATTGCCTCCCAGTTCAGCGCGGTAATGTGCGACTCTCCAACCTTCAGGTCCTCAATGCCATTCTGTATGTCGCCGAACAGGGCTGCAAATGGCGGGGCCTCCCGGAGCATTTTGGACCCTGGCACACGGTCTACACTCGCATGATGCGCTGGGCTAAAAGTGGCGTCCTGGATGAGGTCTTCGAGGCCCTGCAAGCTCGGCAAATTATCCAGATCAAGATCGAAGCCGTTTCCCTCGACAGCACGATCATCAAGGTGCGCCCCGATGATACCGGCGCTCAAGAAAAAATGGTCGCCAAGCCATCGGCAAATCCCGCGGTGGCTGGACCACCAAAATTCATCTGGTTGCCGCGAGTGATC
>JBILXN010000234.1:0-3170 GCA_044378425.1 Methylococcaceae bacterium | reverse complement strand
ATCCATCTCGACCGGCTTCTGATCTATGTCTGTAAAACACGGAAGATCAAGGGCACCAACCTAGGGCATAGCCATACCAAACCAAGCGCTGTTAGGGCCTGTTAGGAAACAGACTCAACAAAAGCGTAACATGTAAAATGTGAACGCGGCGATAAAATTTATCCCGCCTTACCTCTTTTTTTGTTCCAAGTAAAAACAACCACATAAGATCAGTGCGCGGTCAGTTCCACTAACAAACTGCCGCCATTTTACTCTTCCAAACCAGAGGCCAACATGTCCCCTTCCCGATGCTTCGCCCACCACTTGAAAACAGTTGGCTCACTCCTTTTGCCTGCACTTCTGATCCCTTCTATTCATGTCGGTATCGCAGAAGCCGGTGAATTCCGTCAATCCTATCGACCCATCCCGAATCAGTACATTGTAATAATGAAGGGCGCTGCTACCTCGTCTAACCCTTCGCTTCCCGCCGACATCTCCGTCAAAGCTAACCAGATTCGCGATAGATTTCGTGGTTCTCGTATTCATCACACATGGAACCGCGCCGTCAGGGGCCTCACTGTACAGATGTCAGCAGCTCAAGCCCACTCTCTGGCCTTCGATACAGACGTTGCTTTGGTCGAAGAAGACTCTCGCATCACCATTAACACCCTTCAATCCAGCCCAGCCTGGGGGCTAGACAGAATCGACCAAATCAATCTGCCTTTAGATTCCGGTTACTCCTTCAACACCACAGCTGACAGTGTGACGGCTTACGTGATCGACACTGGGGTAGCCAATTCTCATTCGGACTTTTTCGGTAGAGTCAGCAATGGTTACACCGCCTTTCTTGCCGCTGACGGTTCACCCTCATTTGAAGACTGTAATGGCCACGGCACTCATGTAGCCGGCACGATTGGTGGTGCCACTTACGGCGTTGCGAAGGGAGTAAAACTGGTCAATATCCGGGTACTTGACTGCACGGGCAGCGGGACAACCTCCGGCGTCATTTCTGGGGTCAACTGGGTGACACAGAACCGTACTCTTCCTGCTGTCGCCAACATGAGTTTGGGTGGCGGGCTGTCTTCTGCGCTGGATCTTGCCGTTCAGAATTCCATAGCCTCTGGTGTTACGTACGTCGTTGCTGCAGGCAACGAAAATACGCTCGCCTGTAATTCTTCGCCCGCCCATGTGCCGGAAGCCATTACGGTTGGGGCGACCGATGTCTCAGATAAACGCGCCAGTTTTTCCAATTACGGTAGTTGTCTTGATATATTTGCGCCGGGTGTCAACATCAAATCAAGCTGGTTCACCTCCGCTACCGCCAGCGCATCTTTGAGTGGTACCTCAATGGCTTCTCCCCACGTTGCCGGTGTGGCGGCACTTTTCCTCGCCAATCAACCGGGGGCTACCCCATCCACAGTATCAACCGCGCTAACCTCATCTGCCAGCGTTGGAAAAGTACTAAATACTGGCAAGGGCTCCCCAAATCGCTTGCTTTTCTCATCCGATAGCAGCATCACTCCGATGCCTGATACAACGCCACCCACCATCACGCTCACCAGCCCTTCATTGGGTCAAAGCCTGATCGGTACAACGATTCTTTCGGCTACGGCTACTGATAATGTCGCTATCAGTAAAGTTGATTTCTACGTTGATTCCGTTTTGGTTGGGAGTAGCACATCTTCACCCTATTCTGCCAACTGGAATTCTGCCTCTGTCCCTAATGGCGACCATCAATTGACTGCCAAAGCGACCGACAGTTCTGGCCTGACGGCCATTACAAATCCATTGCAAGTGACCGTGGCAAACAGTGTCGCTGCCCCAGCCTGTGGCAAATCCAGCCAGTTGATTGCCAATAATGGATTTGAACTGGGTGCGGTTAACTGGGCCGCCAGTACGGGCGTCATCAACAATTCAACCACTGATGCGGCGTATAGTGGCACTTGGAAAGCCAAACTTGGTGGTATGGGCGAGACCACCAGTCAATACCTGTCACAGATAGTGGGTATACCGGTTGACGGCTGCAGCGCCAACCTGAGCGTGTACCTCAAGATAAGCAGCGCAGAAACGACCAAGAAACGCGTATACGATACCTTCACCATCCGCGTGGTAAATCCAGCAACTGGCCGATTGATCAAAACCTTGGGTACCTATTCAAACCTAAATAAATCTGCCGCCTACAGATTATTCAATTTTGATCTTCTGGCTTTCAAAGGAAAAACCGTACGGCTTGAAATGATCAGCAATGAGGACGCGAGTTTTGCAACATCGTTCCTGGTTGACGATACCGTGATCAACATCACCCAGTAATCCGAGCTGGGCCTGTCCGATCCACGCTGACAGGCCCACCTTTACGAAGGAGTCCCACTTGGACTCTTGCAATTCATGGAGACCCCCATAAAGTGCGTACCACACTAAGCATCTCCGCGATTACCCTATCACTGACACTATCCAGTCCCAATGCACAACCCAGCCCGAGCTACACTGTAATCGGAAACGGGATACAAAGCGGTGTTACGACCCGTAGCTTTCATGTCATCCGTCATGACGCCGACTTTGCGGCCTTATGGCACGTTCATACCGCAGGAATATCGCCAACACCCACGGCACCAACCATCGATTTCAGCAAGGAAATGCTCATATGGGCATTCGCCGGTAGCCAGCCAAAGGGTGGCTACCGGCTTGAGATGACCGGTACCACCCATACCAAAAACAGAATTGTCGTTTCGCTGCGTCTGTTGAAACCCGGGGCGGATTGCGTAGTGAGCGCGATGATGGGGCAACCCTTTATCATGACTACACTTCCTGCATCAGAATTGCCCGTTGACTTTGACTTGCAGGAGAGTGTGTCAAATTGTCCGCCTCAGCGATAATCGGCTATTCAATGGTTGCCTGAGACGCAGACCCCTTCTGATCGGGTAATCACCCCGAAACATCTGCACTAAATGCCGCCCAGTCCCTCTCATTTTCCCAAAGTCGCACCGTCATCTTGTGGGAAGACCGTGCCAATCCTTCATTAAGGTGCTGCCAAATGATGCGGGAGAAGTGCTCGATGCTGGGATTCAATCCGGCGAATGTCGGCTGTTCGTTAAGAACCTTCTCAGCGTACAGAGCAATAATACTTTGCAATACGTGCTCCAAAGCTACGATATCAATCAGATAGCCATGATGATCAAGCGCCCTTCCCTCAA
>JBILXN010000084.1:0-9697 GCA_044378425.1 Methylococcaceae bacterium | reverse complement strand
CACCCTTCCCCAGGAATCGTCAGACGATTAAGTTCCGGGCACGACGCTGGCGCAAGGCCTCATACATCAGGACGCCTGCCGCTACCGACAGATTGAGACTTTCAACCGCACCCAGCATCGGTAATTTGGTCAGGACGTCGCAACGCTCACGGGTAAGTCGTCTTAACCCTTTACCTTCAGCCCCGACGACAAGCGCCAAAGGCAGATTCAAGTCGGTCTCGTAAGCCGTTTGAGACGCTTCTCCCGCTGCACCAACAACCCATAAACCCGCTTGTTTGAACCAGTCCAGCGTCCTGGCCAGATTGGTGACCCGATAAATGGGAATAGTCTCGGCCGCACCGCTGGCAACCTTGGCAACGACAGGGGTGATACCCACCGACTGGTCCTTCGTCAGGATGACCCCATGCACCCCCGCCGCATCAGCCGTACGCAGGCAAGCGCCGAGGTTATGTGGATCCTGCACATGATCCAGCACCAAAAAGAACGGAAGTGTCGGTAGGGCATTCAGCGCATCGCGCAATTCGTTTTCTCCCAGTTCAGCCGGCATGACAACTTCCAGCACCACGCCCTGATGGACATAACCCTCAGCAAGGACATCCAACCGGTTCTTGCTGGTAGCCTGCGCCCTGACACCAAGTGCTGTTAGTTTTAGCAGGATGCCGGATATACGACCGTCCCGACGACGGTCATCAATCCATGCCGTCACAACGGACTCCGGACTATGCTCAAGCACTGACTCGGCCGCATGCAACCCGGCGACTTTGCGACGAGACGTCATGACTTACGTGGCCTTCTTTTTTTACGTGGCTTGGTAGCGGCTTCCGCTTTTTCAGGCTCTACCGCTTTCACTAGTTCAAGGTCTATCTTGCGATCGTCCAGATCGACCCGGGCAACAACCACCGAAACGATATCACCCAAGCGATACGTTTTACCGCTGCGCTCCCCCTGCAGGCGATAGCCGGCCGGGTCGTAATGGAAATAGTCCTTATCAAGGGTCGATATATGCACCAACCCTTCGATGAATACATCCTTCAGTTCAACAAAGAAACCGAAGGCCGTTACCGCCGAGATCACACCGGAAAACTCCTCTCCCAGTTTGTCCTGCATGTACTCGCATTTGAGCCAAGCGACTACATTACGGGTCGCCTCATCCGCACGACGTTCGGTGAAGGAACAATGTTCCCCCAACTTCGCCATGTCGTTGGCAGAATAGCGGTAGCTTAATGTCTTGTTACCCCCCAATGCCTTGCGCAGCAAAACATCCGGGCGATAGCTGGGCTTTTTCTTAACGTCGATCGCGTGCCGTATGGCCCGGTGAACCAAAAGGTCAGGATAACGGCGAATCGGTGAGGTGAAATGGGTGTACATCTCAAGCGCCAATCCAAAATGGCCCTTTTTCTCTGGACTATAGACCGCCTGAGCCATTGATCTCAGGAGCACAGTTTGAATCAGATGTTCATCTGCCCGCCCCACGATCTCTTCAGTAAGTTTGCAGTAGTCCCTGGGTTCTGGCTTATCCCCCCCACCAAGAGATAAACCAAGACGGCCGATAAATGCTCTGAGATCGGAGAGTTTTTCCGGCGTCGGGCCATCATGAATACGGACGAGATGAGGCAGTTTCTGCGCCTCAAGAAACTGGGCGGCAGCCGTGTTGGCCGCCAGCATGCACTCCTCAATAAGCCTGTGGGCATCATTGCGCACCATTGGCACGATCTTCTCGATCTTCTTGCCTTCACCGAAAATGATGCGGGATTCCTGGGTATCGAAATCCATGGCAGCGCGCTCCTCTCGTGCGCGACGAAAAGCCTTGTAAAGTGCGTGCAGCTCCTCCAGATGAGGGATCAATGCGCGGTGATCCCGCCGCAAACTCTTGTCACCAGAAAGGATGTGAGCAACCTCGGTGTAGGTAAAGCGAGCATGGGAACGCATCAAGCCCGAAAAGAACCGTGATTTTGTCAGTCGGCCATCCATGTCGATGCTCATCTCGCAGACCATGCAGAGTCGGTCGCTGTGCGGATTCAAAGAACATAGACCATTGGAGAGCACCTCCGGGAGCATCGGAATGACCCGATTAGGGAAATACACAGAAGTCCCCCGCCTCTGAGCTTCATCATCCAGTGCTGAGTCTGGGCGAACATAATAGGCAACATCCGCTATGGCAACGTAGAGCTTCCAGCCTTTCGCAGTCCTTTCACAGTAAACGGCATCATCAAAATCCCGGGCATCCTCGCCATCAATGGTCACAAGCGGCAGATGCCGGACATCCTCGCGATCCGCCCGAGCCTCGTCAGGAATTTCTTCACCCCACCCGGCGATTTCCGCCACCACAGCTTCAGGCCAATCACACGGCAAATCATAGCTCTGGATGGCAACCTCAATTTCCATGCCCGGCGCCATGTGGTCACCCATTACCTTGGATATCCTGCCGATGGGATCACGCTTGCGGGTAGGTTGTTCGATTATTTCGACCACCACGATCTGGCCGGGCTGCGCGCCAGCCAGGAATTCCCCCGGTATCAGGAAGTCATGAATGATGTACTTGCTGTCGGGCACCACATAGTAGATCCCACGTTCCTCATGAAGCCGCCCGACAACCCGATGCGTCTTCCGCTCAAGAACCTGAACCAGACTACCTTCCCGCCGTCCTCGTCGATCGACGCCACGCACACACACCATCGCCCTGTCATCATGCATCAGGGCCCGCATCTCGTTAGAAGACAGATACAGGTCATCCCCACCCTCTTCAGGCCGCAGGAACCCAAAACCATCCGGATGGGCAATCACCCGACCCGAAATAAGGTCAGTCTGGTTGACCACGCAGTACCGATCCCTGCGATTTCTCAGTAATTGACCATCACGCTCCATGGCATTAAGCCTCCGGCGCAAGGACTCGATATCTTCGTCCTCGTCTATGGCCAGCAGCGCTGCAATTTCCTCACCCTTGAGTGGTGCGCCTTGCTCTTTGAGCAGCGACATGATCAGCTCACGACTCGGGATGGGCCGAATATATTTCTCAGCCTCGCGCGCCGCAAAAGGATCGTTGATTGATGTTTTGTTGAAGCCTTTAGAAGTCAAGTTAATCCTCAATGTGGAGTTTATCCCGACATCCAGTCGGGTTTGCAAGCCAGGCATCCGCAGTTTGGGGTACCAGAAACCTTCAGTTGAACAAGATGTTTGACTTGCAAGCACCTCTACTGCAACCGATGAGTCATAAACGAACTCAGGCAGAACCTGCCCTAAACAGATCCTCAAAGTCCCCAAAACCATTCGCACAAATCAGCCGATCAGTTAGATCACAACCTTGGATTCAGGTTATCAATGACTGGCGGCAGATTTTCGACTATTGACAAGCGATTGTCGAATGAAGAAAATACGCGCTCCCTAAGACCGGGTTGCATTAGCATCCGGTACCTCTTGCCGAGGTGGTGAAATTGGTAGACACGCATGTTTCAGGTACATGTGAGGCAACTCGTGGAGGTTCAAGTCCTCTCCTCGGCACCACTATTACAAGTTTTATCCTTGTAGCTCAGCAGAGATATTCTGCTCGGCTCCAAGCATAAGTCAGCAAATATATTACTTTGCCTGACTACGCTACCCATAATCGTTAGGGTGTCATCTTTCAGTATCGCTTTCCATAGTGGATACAAACGGCTTGCCCTTCCGATTCTTTCTCGAAGGTCTCTTCATACTCTTACCAAACGCGACACCTTGGGCCTTGCTCACCGCTGGTAGTTAATTATGGATAAGATCGCCCATCGATTCTTTAGCGACCCTGCTGTCTATGCTCGGGCGATTGAGCTCTAGAGCCGATACGAGTCCCTTTAGAATTTGCCCAAGAGTCCTTCGAGGCCTTAGCGAAGCGCGCTTCGGTTACAGGAGCCTTTTCAGTTCAAGATTCCCGCTCCGTTCGCAGAGCTTCTGTCGAATCCAAACTACAACCCTCCTCGATTCCAGCTTCTAAACGAAGACCGGACCCTGACGATTATTTACCGCCATGGAACCTTGGCGCCTAAGCTGGTCCACAAGCATCAGACCCGATGGCGCGGGCTTGGGATGGAAAAGTGTGTGAGTGGTGTGTAAGCAGAAATTTTGGGCAAAAAAAAGAGGCTACACTTGGTAACCTCTTGTTTTATTTTGCCTAAGTTGGCTGGGGGACAAGGATTCGAACCTTGGTTGACGGAGTCAGAGTCCGTAGTCCTGCCGCTAGACGATCCCCCATGTAACAACAGAACGATATTAACGTTTGGAATACTGAGGACGGCGTCTCGCGCCGTGCAGACCAACTTTCTTACGCTCTACTTCACGGGCATCACGAGTCACATATCCGGCACGGCGTAACGGCTGACGCAACGCTTCATCCAGATCGATGAGAGCACGGGTCAAACCGTGGCGGATAGCCCCAGCCTGCCCGCTGGGCCCACCCCCAGCAACTGTCACGACAACGTCCATCTTCTCAAGCAGAGAAACCAGCTCCAGCGGCTGACGCACAACCATCTGATCGGTTTTTCTACCAAAATATTCTTCAAGTGACTTATTGTTAACAACGATACGCCCGGTTCCGGACTTCGCGAAAACACGTGCTACCGCGCTTTTGCGGCGGCCCGTTCCGTAATAATGCTGTTGTGCCATGGAGTAGTCCAGATTGACTCGATTTAGAATTCCAGCAGCTTTGGCTGCTGTGCCTGATGGTTGTGCTCGGTGCCGGCATAAACCTTTAGTTTGCGGAACATCGCACGGCCCAGCGGGTTCTTGGGTAACATGCCCTGAACAGCAGTCTCAATGATACGCTGGGGATGGGTCTGCCGAAGTTTTCCAAGCGCGACAGACTTCATATTGCCTATGTAGCCGGTATGCTTGTAATAGATCTTGTCTTTTTCTTTATTACCGGTCACGCGGATTTTTTCCGCGTTTACGATAACAATGTAGTCACCGGTATCGACATGGGGGGTGTACTCGGGTTTATGCTTGCCGCGCAGGCGACGAGCAACTTCTGTAGAGAGTCGGCCGAGAGTTTTGCCGTCTGCGTCGATTATGTACCAATCGCGTTTTACTTCGGCTGGCTTTGCACTAAAAGTCTTCATTACTGCCCGCTCCAGAACTATGGCGTTGCATCAAAACGGCGAATCCTACCGGAAAGACAGCCACAAGACAAGCTTAAGCTTACTGCCCATCCTGGATACGATCCGCCAGTGGCTCGATACGAACATCCCGATGACGGCCCCGAAAAGCGCCTTGGGTCAGGCGATGGCCTATATGGACAAATTCTGGTCGCGACTAGTCCGCTACGTTGAGGCGGGCGACCTGCCCATCGACAACAATGAGACGGAGAGGGCCATTCGACCGTTTGCGATCGGACGTCGCGCGAGGCTGTTCTCCGACACCACGGCGGGTGCCGAGGCCAGTGCGCGCCTTTACTCCATGGTGGAAACGGCCAACGCCAATGGGCTTGAACCGTACACCTGGCTTTTAAAGGTGATGCGTGGTTTGCCGGAAGCGAGCAAAAGTGGGAACTGGGAGCATCTCATGCCTTGGAAGTATAAGGCTGGGGATTTGATCACGAATGCCTGCGGCTCAACAGTACCGACTTCCTGACACCCTTACAATCAATCTTCCTGCTGCCCAATCGGACCGGCTCTCCGCAAGAATTGCCGCCAGTGCACATTCACGAAGGTAGTGATACTGCTCGATATCAATCACCACAAATCGATCTTTGCCTCTGACCGAAACGATGGCTTCGGGGTGATCTGCCATCGAAGCCTCGATGGCCGCAATCCCTCTTATTTTCAGGTCATTGGCAGTAATATGGCGCATGACTTAGGCCTCGGCGGTAATAAGACGAAGTACAGACCATACCCTGAGTCGTGCGATAAAAGGTGCGATCATTCACGGCTATCTTCCATAACCATCTGATGGCCCGCAGCGAGGGTGGGGCTTGAATCGGGAGGGCACAGACGTGCCGAGGTCCGGCTCGCCCGCCCTGGCCAACTTTTAGAGACTCATGACTGAAAAGATCATGCTCGGGATACCCGGCTCCTCTGGCGTGGATGGCGTAGCCACCAGGCCAACGCCCTGATTAGCGTCACTGACACGAAATCCCAACGACAGCGTATCGCCAGCATTGAGTTCCATGGCCGCCTGCGAAACGAGCACGGCGGTGTCGTCGGCAGTCCTGATGTATTGCCGGGTATTACTGTTGGCCACCGGCTTGCCGTTCCGTATCAGCCACAGGTCGAGATAGCCGCCCTGAGTGTCCTTTCTCGAAGAACCCACCTGACCGGCAGCGATCACGAAGTAAAGACCTGTCTTCCGTATGGTGACCGGACTGATGGCGCTGCAATCGACCCCGGTTTTCGAGCCGTCATTGATCTCCAGAACGACTGACTGAGCCCGGATGTGTCGGGGCGTCTGAGTGGTCATGCTGGAACACTGAGAGTAAACCCCCTTGACCGCATCAGCCTCGATATAGCCCTTAACGGCCAGCACCGTACTGACAACCAGCACGATCAGGATAACCATGAATTTATAGATCGCCACAGATCCTACTCCATTACTCTTGTTTTGCCGTCATTGCCCGAAATCAGAAGCACAGCCACAAAAAAGTGCAGAACCGCCCCGGTCGGCCCGCATCCAACACAAAGAAACTGCCCGAATCGCTTCACGCCTCAGTTGTTCCGCTGGTAGCACAAGACGTTGCCACCCAGCTGAACCGAACGGTAATCCGCCGACAACCCATAAAGATTTTCGGCCGCTCCCAACACCAGCCATCCCTGTGGTTGCAGTAAGTGGTAGAACTGCTGACACAAACGACGCCGCAATGTCTCATCAAAGTAGATCATCACGTTGCGGCAGCAGATCAGATCGAACCGGCCTGACAGTGGTAAAGGATCCCTGAAATTGACGCGAGAGAACGCTATCCTCTCCCGCAGACTCGCCTTGACCTTGAATCGGTCACCCACCGCATCGAAATACCTGCCCCTGCGATCGGCATCCAGCCCCCGATCAAGGTCGCGGCCATGATAAATACCGGCGCTGGCGACGGACAACGCTCTCGATGAAATATCCGTAGCCAGTATTGAAAACCTCTCTGCCCCGGGATAGGCCTGCCCCGAGAAGTGCTCCTGAGCCACCATCGCAAGACTGTAGGCTTCCTGCCCGGTCGAGACCCCGGCGCTGAAAATGCGGAGCGGTCTGCCGGGTTGCCCGAGGCGGCGGACAATGTCAGGCAGCACCTCTTCCGCCAGCGCCGAAAAAACATGGGGGTCACGCAGAAATGAAGTCTCGCCGGTCAGAATGGTTTCGACCACCTCGGTCTCAAGCGCGCCATCCTGACCCGTCCTTAAACGCAGGGCCAGCTCATCAAACCCGTTCAGGTCATGCCGTTGCAGCACCCTGCCTAGCCGGTCACGAATGAGGTACTTGCGGTCATCCAGCAACACCAGGCCACAAAGTCGGTGTATGAGCTCCCTGAGGGTTTCATAGGTCGCGTCAGTCAACTCCATATCAGAGGACCCTGCTCTCACGGGTCACTGCAACAACATGGGCAGCAATCAGATCAAGCGGCAAAACCCGCTGCGCAGCGCCCGCTGCCACCGCACTGCCCGGCATTCCCCACACCACACTGGACGCCTCATCCTGAGCGATGACATAGCCGCCCTGACGGCGGATGTCACACAAACCTGTCGTGCCATCATTGCCCATACCGGTCAAAATAATCGCCATCGCTTCAGCCCCAAAAGCGCTCGCTGCTGACCGAAACAACACGCTGGCGGAAGGACGGCAGCCACTTTCGGGCGGGTCATCGGTCAGCACGGTCACCCACTTCCCTGAAGGTCGTGCCGCCACAGTCAGGTGGCGGCCACCCGGAGCAACATAGATATTTCTGGGTCGAACCTCCTGCTCGTGTGCGGCCTCATGCACGGCCCAATCCGTTCGGCGTTGCAGATTCTCGGCCAGCGACTGGGTAAAACCAACGGGCAAATGCTGCACAATCAGAATGGGCGCATCAGTGGCGGCGGTCAGCTCCGGCAGCAACGCCGCGAGGGCCTTGGGTCCACCGGTAGAAGCCCCGATCAAGACGGCGGCCACCGTCCTGCCACCGCCGGGCGGCACCAAACCCAGCGTAGAGGGGTCGGTCTGAATCTGCTGTATAGGCTGGGCACGGACTGGCGCCCCACGGCCACGCCGTTGCAGGTACTGACGCAGCTTGACGATGAGATCATGACGGAAGTCTAGGGGTGTACTCTCGTCAATCTGGGTGCTGGGTTTAGTGACAAAATCGTAGGCACCCGCCCGCAGCGCGGCCTGCGTCACTTCCGTCGTGCCCAGCGTGTAAGCGCTAACCATCAGCACCCCGATCCGCTGATTGTAGGGGAGCGCTGCATTGATCTGCTGAATCTGCTCCAGCGTTGCAAGACCGCCAATGCCGGGCATTTCGACATCCAGAGTCACCACGTCAGGCGTGGTGGTGCGAAGAAACTCCAGGGCTTTCTCACCACTGAAGACCGAGCCCACTACCCGCAAGTCAGGCTGACCGTTGATAACCGTCTCAATGAACGCGCGAGAGGTACGCGAATCATCCACAATCAGCACGCTGTTTTTGGCCGACGCCGAATCCGGCATGCTTGTTGGGGCCAAGGCATTCATAGGGACCCCCACCTAGGGTCGCGATCCATGCTCATGCCGCATCATCGCTACTGCGCACGCGAAAGCGCCGGACGATCTGGTTGAGGTTGGTAGAAATCGCACTAAGATGCGTCGCCGTCTGATTGACCTGCTCGGCGCTGGCCGTGTTCTGCAAGGTCGCCTGACTGACGCCCCGGATGTTGACTGCAATATCCTGCGCACCGTGGGCGGCACCGCTGGCGTTCTGCGACACATCGGTCGCTGCCCGCGCCGCCTCGCTGGCGTTGCGCGACATGTCGATGGCACCCTTGGCCACCTCGGTAATGGAACGGGCGATATCGGCCACCCCCTGACTCGCGCCCATCAGCTTCTCCGCGCTCTTTACCGCTGTATCCGTCTGCGATTCCACGGCCTGGTAGATCCGCTCCGACGACGCGTTGATCTCGCTGATCGTGGTCGCCACCGTATCAATCACCGCGACCGCACTGCGGGTATTGCCCTGAATCCCTTCAATCATACGGGCAATGTCCTCCGCCGCCTTGCCGCTCTGATTGGCCAGTTGCTTGATTTCATTGGCTACCACCGCAAAACCCTTGCCGGCTTCCCCAGCCGAGGTTGCCTCAATCATGGCATTGAGCGCCAGCATATTGGTCTGCATGGCAATCAGCTTGATCATCTCGGTGATCTTGCCAATCTCGGAGGCAGAATGGTCAAGGCTGTTCATGGTTTCGGTTGCCGAAGCCGCAAGCGCCGAAGCCTGGGCGGTCATTTTCGCCCCTTCTCCCGCATCCTGCGCCACTATTTCCAGCGAGCGCGTCGTCTGGTCGATGGTCCTGACGACTGATTCGACATTGCCCGAAGCCAGTCCTGCTGCCGTCGAGACCGCACCGACGTTGACACTGATCTCCTCACTGGCGGACGAGATGGAGGCGACGTTCATGCTCATCTGTTCAGCCGCCGCAGCCATGGTATTGATGTTAATCGTCAATTGATCAGTACTGCCCGAAACAAAGCCCGACTGGGTCGACATTTCCTCGCTCTGCGCCAGCATCTGGTGGGAAACCGAACCGAGTTC
>JBILXN010000071.1:0-11061 GCA_044378425.1 Methylococcaceae bacterium | reverse complement strand
ATCATGACCCCGCTGGACCGCAAGCTTTCTCTCCTGCAAACTCCGCCACTCGAAGACACTGTCCATACTGGGGACTTTTAGCATCAGCTGACAATCAATTTCTGCAAAAAGTGCTGCATACGGCCCCTTGAGTTGTTCATTGACAAAATGGCGCCACACGCCACTTGGATCCTCCTGGCTTTCCAGTTCGTTTACCGGCAGCATTAGTGCGTGATCGGGTTGTGGTATAGCGCCAACACACCACCCTTCAAAAAGGATAATGTCGGGCCTACCGCGAAACTGGCGCCATTCGAGGCTGGGTAGTCTGTCATCAGTGCCTTTATCGAAGGAGGGTATGGGGGTCAGTGTGGCGGTTGTGGCGCCCTTCAGTTTGCTCAGCGTAGATAGCCCGAGTGCCACATCGTGAGTCCCGGGCACCCCACGGGTGCGTAGCAGGGGGTGGACTGTTTCAGCCAGGATATTGCGTTCATTCCGGGTCCGATAGATGTCATCAATCGAAAATCCCGCTATCCGTTTTCCGAATAACTGGGTCAGTATCACACTCAGGAAGTCGGTCAGAGTCGTTTTGCCTGATCCCTGAGCCCCATTGATACCTATCACAAGGGGGGTTCTGTTGAGCTGGCTATTGAGCCAGGCCGCCAGCGGCAGATAGAGAGCCGCCAGTTCGGTGGCCTGGGTGTTGGGGATCTGGTGCTGCCGCATCAGTTCAAGAAAACGTGGCCTGATGGTTTGCCATAACCGTGAAAACTCGGCTTCGGACAGGAGCGACTCTGGCCAACCGGGTGCAAGATGACGGGCATTTATGCTCATCAGACGACCATGTTGGGTGGTGTTTCGCCTCTGAAAAAGGCCAGCACATTGTCGATGACCTTCATGCCCATGGCGACGCGGGTTTCGGTGGTGGCGCTGCCAAGGTGGGGCAGCAGCACCACGTTATCAAGGCTTAGGAAGTCAGGGTCAAGATGGGGTTCGTCTTCGTAGACATCCAGTCCGGCGGCGGCGAGGGTGCCCGCCTGTAAAGCGGCTATCAAGGCGGCCGAATCGACCACATCACCGCGAGCAGTGTTAATCAGAATGGCGCCGGGTTTCATGCGGGCCAGACGTTCGGCATTGATGAGGTGGTAGTTTTCCTTGCTGCCAGGGCAATGCAGGGCGACGACATCAGCTTGCGCGAGTAGCGCATCGATAGTGTCGACTTGACGGGCACCGAAGTGGGCCATCAGTTCGCGGTCAGCCGGTCGTGGCGTATAAAAAATGATCGGCATTCCAAAGCCGAAATGGGCTTTTCTGGCCATGGCCTGGGCGATACGGCCGAAGCCGATCAGCCCCAACGTCTTGCCGGTGACCTTGGTGCCAAGGAAGTGGGTCGGGTGCCAGCCGGTCCATTGGCCCGATCTGACCAGCCGCTCACCTTCACCTGCACGCCGGGCGGCCATGAGCATCAGCAACATGGCGACATCGGCGGTGCAATCGGTCAGCACATCAGGCGTATTGGTGACGGTGATGCCACGGTTTCTGGCGGCGGCTATGTCGATATGGTTGAAGCCGACACCGAAGTTGCCAATGATGCGGCAACGGAGTGGTTCGACGTTGATGATATCGGCTCCCAGTCGATCAGACACGGTTGGCATGACGACATCATGACTGCGCATTGCCTCCTGCAGCTCTGCAAGTGACATCGGATGATTATCCTCATACAGCGTCAGTTCAAACAGGTCGGCCAGTCGGGCTTCGCAGGCATCAGGCCAGCGCCGGGTAATCAGGGCCTTGGGTTTAGTCATTGCACGTCTCAAGCAGTCAGGTTAAGGCCAGACCGGCACAACTACAGGCGGGCGACCCCGGTTGGGGCCGGCCTGCCATCCCGCCTTAGGTGCGCGGTGTCAGTGGCTTTGCGGTTTCCCGCCAGTATTCGCCTGCCGCTGCAATACCACTGCCGGGGGTGACGTCAATGCCGGCATCCCGCATGGACATTTCAGCACCGGCGATGGCGCTTGCAAGCATGAGTTCGTTCAGGTCACCAAGATGGCCAATCCGGAAAACCTTGCCCAGCACCTCGGATAGACCAGCCCCAAGCGAGAGGTTGTAGCGGTTGTAGGCATAGTGCATGACATCGCGCGCATCAAAGCCTTCCGGTACTACGATGGCGGTTACGGTATTGGAGTACCATTTCGGGTCTCTGGCGCAGGGCTTTAGACCCCAGGCGGCTACCGCGCGACGAACACCCTCACCAAGACGGGCATGGCGGGCATAGACATTTTCCATGCCTTCTGCGAGCAGCAGTTCCAGTGACTTCCTGAGACCATACAGCAGAGGAACCGCCGGGGTGTAGGGGAAATAGCCGCCCGGGTTATGAACAGTGTGATCATAGATATCGAGGAAAGCGCGACGGCATTTGGCCTGTTCGCGGGCTGCCAGTGCTTTCTGACTGAAACCCAATAGGGCAAGACCTGCGGGCAGCATAAAGCCTTTTTGCGAGCCGGCAAGGCCCACGTCTACGCCCCATTCATCAAGACGGAATTCCAGCGAAGCAATGGAACTGACGCCATCCACAAAGAAAAGTGCAGGGTGGTTGGTTGAATCAAGAGCCTTACGAACACCAGGCAGATCGCTGGTAACGCCTGTCGCGGTTTCGTTATGGCAGATGAGCAGGGCCTTGATGTCGTGCTGGGTGTCGGCTTTGAGGCGTTCTTCCAGATGATCAAGCGGAACACCTTCACCCCACGGGACTTCGTAGAACTCGACGTCCAGCCCCAGACGCGTGGCAAGGTCAATCCATAGGTGGCTGAACTGGCCAAATCGATAGGTCAGTACCTTGTCGCCTGGGGATAGCGTGTTCGTGATGGCGATTTCCCAGCCGGCGGTGCCAGTGGCCGGAAAAATAAAGCATTGACCCTTTTCGGTCTGGAATACCTTTTTGAGGTTTTCGAGGATAGGTTTGACCAGTTTGGGGAAATCCGGAGACCGATGATCTTCGGATGGCACATGCATGGCACTTAGAACAGAATCCGGGATGTTGGTCGGACCGGGAATATAGAGGTGATTGCGGCCTGGCATTCGATTTACCTTGTTTTAGGAGTGGGATTAGGTCTTGAAAAAACCCGGTGCCAGAAAAGCACCGGGATTCGAAGAAATGGCCGGCCATAATGCCACAGCTGGGAATTAGCCTTCAATAAGCGTGGTCCGCTGGTGTTTCTGGCGCGCTCTTTTTTGAATGCCAGCTCTAATTTTGGTTACTACCCGCGAGATGGCGGTCGATGTCTTCCTTGGCAAAACCAATTTTTCGGGCTACCCGATCGGCATGGCTGACTCTGGAGATCCCTTCGACGACCCGGTAGGTGGGTTGGTCCTGTCTGAATTCAACCTGTCGAGCGAGTACCCCAGGGTTCTGGGCGTAGCGGTCCACCAGCGCATGGTTGTGGGTAATCAGTAGCGTTGTATTGCCCTTTTGAGCGAAGCCATCAAGGATGTTCATCGAGATTTCGATTTTTTCCTCATGGGTTGTCCCTTCGGAGAGCTCATCCATGATGACGAAACTCTGCGGGCTGGCCGCAACGAAGATATCGCGAGTGCGGCGGAGTTCGGTACCGAAGCGGCCTTCGCCATCGGTTAGTTGGCTAATTTCAGGCGCTTGATAATAGATGTGGTCAGCGACTGTTAGCTGGGCCTTTTCAGCGGGTACGTAACTGCCAATCTGGGCCAGTAGCTGGGTCTGTGCCAAAGTCTTGCAAAATGCGGTCTTGCCACCGCTGTTGGGGCCCGTTATCAGCAGCATCCTTGCTTGGGTTAGCGCGATGTCATTGCCGACATAGGCAAGATTTTGCTTTGCCAGGATGGGATTTCGAACATCGGTCAGATCCAGGGCGTGGTGCTCGCCTTCCAATATGGTTGGCAGCACCATCGGATGACCGAAAGCGTCCTTGAAGGCGTCGAAACTGAGCAGTTCGTCCAGTTGTCCCAAGGCATCCAGCGCTTGCTGAACCTCTGTGGATTTCTTGAAGCTTTCACGCAGTGGGTAAATACAGCCGTCGCGGTCGAAATTACCGACTATAGGGATATAGATCAGGCTCAATGGCATGATGAACAGCCAGAACACCGGGGCTATCGATGCCACCATCTCCAGCATGAAAGGCACAAACTGCAGCATCAGCACCAGCGCTAACACGGTCAAACCGATGCCCATGGGTTTGAACAGGGAAGGACTGAATCGGATAGCGGGCGTGAAAAGGCCTTTTTCCGCCCGGGTAATCATGCCCTTTTCGGTACGGTAGGCCGGACCACTGGCCAGCGCATACGCCCGCGAATCGGCGAGATCGCGAATGGTGTCAAGCAGGGCCGCCAGATAGACGCTCTCGACCTTGGGTATCTCGCGGCTTTTTTCAACAAGGTCCAGCATGAAGCGAGTTCCCTTGATGTAGTTGTCGTAGCCAAAGCCCTCGATTTCAAATTCGTTCGCTTTTGAACCGAACAACCCGAGAAATGTCCCGTACAACAGGTCGTAAAAATCCTGCTCCTGTTTACGGGCATGGCTCAGGAGGGATTGCAATTGCTGGCGTAATGCCGGATGGGTTGCGATTTCCCGGACTGCATCCTGCTTGGCCCGAATCAGTGAGGCCGAGGTCAGTGGTTGGCTTAGCGACCGGAACACGGTGGCTTGTCCGACCCGGGTGCTGGCATGGTTGATGCTGTCGAAAAGCTTGTCGAGTTCTATCGACTGAAAAGTATTCGCATCGATTACACCCTTGGGGTTGGAAAAATGGCCATCCCCCCTGATCTCTGGTGGTTTTCCGGCATTAGGCCGTAACAGGGTGGGATAGAGTGAACGGATCATTTCTTTCATGTGACCACCATGTTTGCTGGGTGAGTTAAGGGCAAGACTTTAGCCTGTTCGTAACCCCACAATCCCGACCATTACAGCGTCGTAGAGTCCGGATAACGGTTGATGCAGGGGATGGAGATTTGCCGTGATTTGAATCTTCTGACCGCGCTATAAATCGACTGTTAGGCGTGAATAGCCTAAAATCGCGAATCTTTTTATTCCATCGGCCCACATAGACTGACAACGGGGATCGCCGTTCACTCCGGGCTGAATCTAAATACGGACCTTGCGAAACTGCACATGACGAAATCCATGACAGCTGTCTCTGCTTCCCCTGCTTCTACCACCCCCACTCTGAACCTGGGCCTGCCCGGTTACAGCTATCCAGACCTTTACGATCCCGCGCGCCTGGACGATCTGACAGCCGCCTTCGATGCCGAGGTTCAGTCAGTGAATCCGGAACTGTATGCTGCTTTTGAGCGCTATCGGGCCTGTCAGGGCGTTGGCATGAAGCCGGAGGACGTTTCCGATGTGCTGGTGCGGATGGCGCCGGAGTTGGGTGGCTTTGTGGCTCGCCTGTTCGGGGTCGAGGCTGACCGATCGCGGCAAATTGAAGGCGTCAAGGCCGACTTCGACAGCGTGTTCGCCTACAAAAACGAAATCGTGGGCAAATCCGCCAGCCGCTACAAGGGTGAAGACCCCGCCCATTGGGACTGTGACCTCATTCAGAAACAGTTCGCCGCGTTGTTGGATGCCGCCATGGATCCTGATTTGCTCGTCCGTGACAGGGAAGCAGCGGTGGCGGCGTTTGCGATCATGCTGAAACGGGCGGTGGAAGGGGATGATGGCAGCGTAGCCGGCACGCTGAGGGGGCGGCTGATGGCCCATAGCGATGCCCCGACCGCCTTTTCCGATGCTTTGAGCGGGGACGACTCGACTCTGCTGGCAGCCCTTCATGATCTGGTTGGCCGCTGGACCTTTGCTGCCACGCGGATTCCAGAGCTGCAACAGAACGTGAAGGGTTGGGTTAGCTTCAAGAGCCCAGCCAAAACCGATTTTGCCCATCTGGTGCATCACGAATTGCGACCGGTAAACGGCTATAGCGTCTGGGGCGCGGCGGAAGGCCATCGTCGGCGTCGTGATGGTTTTGGGCTGACTGATCCGCGATTCCCCGAGCGGCGAGTGTTGTATGAAGTTGATCACTGCATCTACTGTCATGACCGCGATACCGACTCCTGCTCAAAGGGTATGCGCAACAAGAAGGATGGCAGTTACAAGATTAACCCTCTCGGCGTCACCATTACGGGTTGTCCTCTGGAAGAAAAAATCTCCGAGATGCATCTGGTCAAGCGGCAAGGTGACAACCTTGGAGCGCTGGCGCTGATCACGATTGATAATCCGCTCTGCCCCGGCACCGGACACCGTATCTGCAATGACTGCATGAAAGGATGCATCTATCAAAAGACACAGCCCGTCAACATTCCGCAGATTGAGACCAATGTGCTCACGGACGTACTGTTCATGCCCTGGGGCTTTGAAATGTACAGTCTGCTCACCCGTTGGAACCCGCTCAATATCAAACGGACATCGGCGCTCCCCTATAACGGCCGCAATGTGCTTGTCGCAGGCATGGGGCCTGCCGGCTATACCCTCGCTCACTATCTGCTCAACGAAGGTTTCGGCGTCGTAGGGATCGACGGCCTCAAAATTGAACCGTTACCCGACTATCTGACTGGTAACGAGACCACTCCACCCCAGCCGATTCGGGATTTCCGTGAGCTTTATGAGGATCTCGACAAGCGCATCATGCTTGGCTTTGGCGGTGTGGCTGAATACGGCATCACCGTTCGTTGGGACAAAAATTTCCTTAAGGTGATCTACCTCAACCTGTTGCGCAGAAATAATTTCAGGATTTACGGCGGCGTCCGTTTTGGCGGTACCCTGACCATCAATGAAGCCTGGGATCTCGGTTTCGACCATATCGCGATTGCTTCCGGTGCAGGCAAACCTACGGTTATCGACATTAAGAACAACCTGATCAGGGGCGTTCGCAAGGCCTCGGATTTCCTGATGGGGCTCCAGTTAACCGGGGCTGCCAAGGAATCATCATTGGCCAATCTGCAGGTCCGCTTACCGGCCGGGGTAATCGGTGGGGGCTTGACCGCAATCGATACCTGTACCGAGGTGCTGGCTTACTACCCGGTTCAGGTTGAAAAGATCCTGCACCGCTATGAAAAATTGACCCATCTGCATGGTGTCGATGTCGTTCGGGCGAAATATGATGCCGAGGAAATCATGATCCTCGATGAGTTTCTTGAGCATGGTCGCGCTATTCAGGCCGAGCGGCAAAGGGCGGAGGCCGTCGGTGAGAAGCCCGATTTCCTGCCTTGGCTGGAACGCTGGGGCGGTGTCACCATGTTCTACCGCAAGGGCATAGAGGATGCTCCGGCCTACAGGCAGAATGCCGAGGAAATTGAGGAGGCGTTGGCGGAGGGAATTCGACTGGCGCCCGGTATGAACCCGTTGGAAACACTGGAGGACGAATTTGGTCATCTGCGGGCAGTTAAATTTCAGCGACTGACATTGGAAGAGGGTAAATGGCGCGCGCAGGAAGAACTGGATGTACCGCTGCGCAGTCTGTTTATTGCAGCAGGCACCTCGCCTAACACGATCTACGAGTCGGAACACCCCGACAGCTTCCAGATGGATAACAAGTTCTATCAGCGTTATGAGCCCAACTGGACGGGCGATACTCCGGAATTGGAGTTGGTTCAAGACACGGTGATTGCCAAGATCGGCAAGCCGGCGCCTTTTACGTCCTACCAGCGCAATGGAAAGTTCATTACCTTTTATGGTGATAACCATCCGGTCTACGCAGGCAATGTAGTCAAGGCTATGGCCAGTGCAAAGGATGGCTATCCCTATATCGCGAGGCTGTATGAAAAGGAATTTGCCCAGCTGTCCGTTGCCGATCAGCCTTCACGTGAGTCGGCGTTGAAAAGTTTCCAGCAGCGTCTGGACGATCAGTTCCTGGCCCAGATCGTGGAGATCAACCGCGTGACGCCAACCATCATTGAGGTTATTGTCCGGGCACCGCTGGCAGCCAAACATTTCTGTCCTGGCCAGTTCTATCGGGTTCAGAATTTCGAAGCTCTGGCGCCTCTGATTGAGGGCACCGTGCTGGCTTCCGAGGGATTGGCGTTGACCGGTGCCTGGGTCGACAAGGAACAGGGGCTGATTTCGCTCATCGCACTTGAAATGGGCTCATCTTCGCGCCTCCTGGCACTGTGGAAGCCCGGTGATCCGGTTGTTGTAATGGGTGTGACGGGGGCGCCGACCGAGATTCATGCGGGTCAGACGGTGGCGCTGGTGGGCGGTGGGCTCGGTAACGCCGTGCTGTTCTCTATCGGCAAGGCGTTGCGCGCGGCAGGTAGTCAGGTGATTTACTTTGCTGGCTATCGCAACCGGCAGGATGTTTTCAAGGTAAGAGACATTGAAGCGGCCTCTGATGTCGTAGTATGGGCGGTCGATCCTGCTCCCGGCGCTGAACCGATTCCGACGTTGCGTCCGCAGGACAAGACCTTCGTCGGCAACATCGTCCAGGCTATGGTGTCCTACGCCAAGGGTGAGCTCGGACCTACCCCCATCCATCTCGATGACGTCGACCATATGGTGGTGATTGGCTCCGATCGGATGATGGATGCTGTCAAGCAGGCCCGTTTTGGTGTGCTAAAGCCTTATATCAAACCGCACCACAGCGCTATAGGCTCCATCAACTCCCCCATGCAGTGCATGATGAAAGGTGTCTGTGCTCAGTGCCTCTGCAAGCATATTGATCCTGATACCGGTAAGGAGAGCTTCGTTTACTCCTGCTACAACCAGGATCAGGAACTGGATCGGGTCGATTTTCCGAATCTTAGGGCACGACTTAGACAGAATTCAGTGCAGGAGAAGCTATCTGGCCTCTGGTTGGAGCATCTGGTTAGCCTTGATCAATAAGTTGAGTTGGGCGCTTGGGTGATCAGTGCGGCGCGTATAAATGCGCAATAGCGTGATCTGGTGTGTTTCTTTTCGAGATATAAAGCATGACAAGCCGGAGGAAGTCTTTTACTATCTGACTCCGTTGGCACCGTGGGACTGAATTTTCCCATGGCAGGCGAATTTCTCGGACTTGCCGAGGGCGTTTCTGAGGCTTTTCAGGCTGTGGTCGATCAGGACGGCGCCATCATTTGTGAACTTGGACCATTTTTTTTGGGAGCCTGAAACGGTCACCAGAGGAGACATTGAATAATATGAATATGAGCAAGATTTTTTCCGTAGTCAGTGGTGTCGTTCTGTCTGTAGCAATGGCTGGCAACGTGTTTGCAGCTGAAAATGCTGCTGGCGTAAAAGAGCACATGGGTCTGACTCTGGGCAAAACTAAGGATGCCCAGGCAGCAGCGGCTGCGGGCAACAAGGAAGAGTGTCTGGTTGCTATCAAGGCTGCCAAGCAGCACTACAAGGAAGTAACCGGCGACGCTGCTGGCAAGCCGCTTCAGGATGCCATCAAGCAGTTGAAGGTTGGTCAGGAAGAGTGCGACAAGGGTGAAACTGCCAAGGCTGCAGCAACCCTGACCGAAGTTGTCGCTGCGATCGAAAAGATCAGCGCCAACATCAAATAATCCAGGCGGATTTTCCGGCAGACCCCGGTCTGCCGCGACCATAAGAGCCGAACAGGTGATAACCCGTTCGGCTTTTTTTGTGGCTGAGCCCGGCAGGACGTAACAAATGGAGGTTAAATTGCCCTACCTAGCGAAAGGGTTGGCTGAATGGCGGGGGTGTCTCAGGTGACCGCAAATTTGGAGTAAGCCTTGGGCAAGGCATTGGTATAACTACACGACGAGGGTACAAGGCGTCGGGTGGGTGAGTAAATCCTCTGTTGGCACGTGCAGACCCGACAGTCACAAGCAGAAAGTTGATTGCGCAATATCCGGCGAAATACTGGTAGTCGCCGCTATGCTAATGACGCCGTGAGTCGGCTGGGGTAGCTATCAGGATGTTCCCGGAGGCCATTTACGAAAGAGTGCCGGTGCCTGTGAAAAAAAACGCCCCCCGTATTGGGAGGCGCAAACTCACGGAGCACTAACTCTGAAGAGAATATATTACCAGACGTGTGTTTTGCTCACGTCATTGCCGGAGAGAACACTCAGCAAGTAGGTCATCAATCTTACTCACTACAAGCATATACTGCGCCAATATTATTTAGAATAAAATACAATGACTTGGCTACGATCCGATGTTGCCTTCTCTAACTCACCTGTGGCGGATGCCCCACTGCTGTGTCATATCGCGCATCGTAACCGCATTGGCAGTCATGGCTGCCCGGTCTTTAGGTGGGAGGCAGGAGGGCTTAGCCAGATGAGGTATAGATTTTTTGCCCGGGTGATTGCAGCCAGTGAATGAAGTGGAATGGCTCGTGTTTCCTTTCTCTTTAGTTTCATCTGACTGTGACATGGCAGTATGTCGCAGTTGCAGGCCATACCGACGCAGTAACGGAAAATAAGCGCTCCTGACCATGGTCAGTTTTAATCACGGTGCTGCCCCTTATTGACGGTAACTGTGTCATCCTCATGCCAAGAATGACGTCTCTGCATCCGCAGGCCACATTTGGCGTTGATTCTGCTGCTTTTCTGTATCCGGGCGGTGGGTTTAATGACAGCGACCCGTTGCCGCTGACCCTGCGAGGTTTCCATGATGGATGTTTTCAGTGGCTCGACTGCACTATGGGGTTTATTCGCCAGCGCCTTTATTTCATCGACCATAGCTCCCGGTGGGTCTGAGGCGGTGCTGGCTATGCTGGTTCGTCAGGGGGAGCACCCTTCTTGGTTACTTTTGGCGAGTGCGACCGTGGGCAATACCTTGGGTGCCATGACCACTGTGTTGCTCGGCTATTGGACCGGTTTCAAGTATCCGGCTGACCATCCAACAGATGCCTCACGCCACAAAGCCGTAGTAGCGGTACGCCGCTGGGGGGTTCCGCTCCTGTTGTTGTCCTGGCTGCCGCTGGTGGGCGATGGTTTTTGCTTTGCCGCGGGTTGGTTGCGTTTGCCTTACGTTATTTCACTCATAGCGATCTTCTTGGGAAAATTGGCCCGCTATGCTGCCATTGTCTGGGTTTTTAGTTAATTCTTTGCCGTGTGCCCGATCATGCGTGAGCGTGACATTGACTGATGATGATGTGGCGTTAAATCGCGTGAGGCCAAGCT
>JBILXN010000083.1:0-9765 GCA_044378425.1 Methylococcaceae bacterium | reverse complement strand
GACGGGCTACGCGGCAGCCGATGTCACCACAACCGATAATCAGAATGCGGCGGGTTGTGGGGCAGGTAACGGTTGTCATGGCGGGCTATCTCCGGCTGTTCTCAAGCGTGGACGGGCGTTGGCGGTCTGACTGGCGCTGGAGTCCAGCCCGGTTATAAGCCATTATTTTCGGTACTATACTGCTAACCACGCTGTATTAGGCTTTTCCCGGATCGCTCATGAGCCCTTGCCGGACGACTCTCATCTGTCTCTCGCGTGCGTTGCTGCCGTTACTCTCGCCCTGGGGGCATCCCCACATGGGTGGGCGGTCGGCGGTCGCGTGGCATGCATCAGGGCCCGGGTTCCCAGGAATCGGCGAAGGATGCTCCAGTTGACAGCATCCGCTGGCGCCAGCGGGGCGGTGCGCTGTTCACGCCGGATCACCGTCCAGGGACGCTCTTGCGGCGTCAGCCACCACAAACAAATCGCGCCCGTCCCCGACGGGCGTTGCATCCAGGGATCGTACACACGATGCCATAGTCAGTCGGAATGCAAAGGCCAAAGGGGCCGGAGTGACAGGATCATCATAATGAAGTTATTTACCGGGGTTACGCTAGGGTGTTGTCTGCTGGCGTCAGTCAGTTATGGGTCCGATCTGGTGGTCGAGCACCGCGATGAGCTGATTTTTGATGAGCGTCTCAGTCTCAGGCAGGTGGTCGATACGACCTTCGAACGTTATCCAAATAATGCCCTCATCAGCGCTTTTCAGGAGGAGGTCACTGCGCTTGATCAGCGGAGTTCCAGCTGGATTGCGGGCTTTCCGATGCTCTACCTCCAATATATCGATGACGCCCTGATCACCGACTACGGGGTCAGTGAGATCCAGTCGGGTTACCAGATGCCGCTGTGGATGTGGGGCCAACGAGAGGCCAGCCAGAAAGTCGCCGACCAGGCCCGCAAGAGTGCTGAAAAATATATCCATGCCCTCAAGCACGAAATCGCAGGCCTGGTGCGGGATACGCTATGGAGTTTGCGCCTCGCGGAAAACCGGCTGGAGCTTGCCCGCCAGATTTATGATGTGGCTGAAAAACTGACCGCCGTGGTTCAGCGCCGAGTCGAGTTGGGCGATCTCGCCCGGGCCGATGTACTGCTGGCGGAGAGCGACCAACTGGAAAAGAAAACCATACTGGTTCAGGCTGAGGCCGAGTTGATGCATGCCCGTAAGGCCTACCAGAATCTGACCCGCATGGACCGGGCTCCCCGCCGCTTTGATGAGCCCCAGAGTGCGCTCAAAAATCTCGATGAGCGGCATCCTTCGATGGCTGCGGCCAATGCTTCTGTTGAGCGGGCACAGGCGGAAGTGGAGTTTACCCGTCTTTCCAAGCAAGGCAATCAGCCGTCGGTGTTATTAGGGACTGATAGCACCAGCGTAGACACCCAGCGCACTTATGGTACCGGTACCAACCTTGTGGTGCAGGTGCCCATTGGGGGTGACGACTGGAATGCACCACAGGTCGCCCAATCCAATTTGCTGTTGAACGAGAAAATCGCGCAGCGCGAAACGCTGTGGCGGCAGCTGGAAAAAGCCCTGCACGAAGCCCAGCATAATCTTGAAGTCGACAGGGTTGCACTGACCATAGCCGAGCGTCGCAAAAGCATTGCAGAAACTCAGCTTGATATGAGCCGGATTGCCTTCGAAGCAGGTGAAATCGCCTTGATCGATTATTTGAAGATCCGCTCCAGCGCCTATGCCGCGATACAGGACCATGCCCAGCGTCTGATTCTGGTTCAGAAGGATACGGCGGTCTACAACCAGGTGGTGGGAGTTACGCCATGAAGTTCCAGATTTTACTGTTGGGTCTCCTGATTCTGGGGCAGGTGGTAGCCAGAGAAAAAGTACTCAGGCTGGATGCCGAACAGATCAGCCATCTGGATGTGCGTACGGCCTTGCCGGAGTCGGTGGCGACCATACCGCTGGCGCAGGCACCGGGGCGGGTGGTCTTGCCGCCGGCGCGGGAGTTTTCGGTCAGCGCCTTTCAGCCTGGGGTGATTACCCGGGTGAATGTGGCGCAAGGCGTCAAGGTTGATAAAAACGATGTGTTGGCCGAAATCAACAGCGTGACATTGCTCGATGCGGAACGGGCACTGGTTGATGCTAACGCTGCCTACCATCTGGCTGAGGCCCGTATGCAGCGGGATGAAACCCTGTTGCGGGAGGGTGTGATATCCAAGCTCCGGACCCAGGAAACCCGCGGTGAGTTCGAGCGGGCGCGGGCCGCACTGAGGGCAGCGGAGCAGACTTTGCTCGCATCCGGTGTCAGTGCTGGTGAGATCGGCAAGCTCAAAATCTCCCAATTGATCAATGGCATTTATCAGGTACTTGCGCCTATTGATGGGGTGGTACTGGATCGTATGGCCATTGTTGGGCAAAGAGTTGATGCTCTGTCGCCATTGTTTCGCATCGGCAAGCTTGGTGAGCTATGGCTGGAAGTGGATATGCCACAAGAGCGCTACAAGGAAGCCGGGATAGGCGATGTGGTGACGGTGGACAGCCCGCGTGCTCGTGCCCGCATCATCGAGATTGGACAGAACGTCAATTTGCAGAGTCAGAGCGTGATGGTTCGTGCGCGCGTCGAGCAGGGTGCCGAGTGGCTGCGGCCCGGCATGCAGGTCAATGTCCAGTTGATGCACCGCAGTACCGATCGAGGCTTCCGGGTGCCGCCGGAAGCGGTGTTCAGCCATGAAGGGCGGCACTATGTTTTCGTCAGGCAGGCCCTAGGCTTCGAAGCACGAGAGGTGGCGGTGGCCGGTCAGGAAGCTTACGGAATAGTGCTGCATGAGGGGCTTCAGGATGGCGAGGAAGTCGTGGTGCAGGGGGTTGCCCCGCTCAAATCCGCCTGGCTGGGGGATGCCGGCGGGAGTAGTCACGGGCACGCTGAATGATTGCCCGCTTCATTCGGTTCGCACTCACCCAGCGCGTCTTTGCGCTGCTGGCCGCATTGATGTTGGCGGGCGCCGGCGGGTTCGCAGCGCTGGAACTGCCGATTGATGCCTTTCCTGATGTGTCGCCGACCCAGGTAAAAATCATTGTCAAAGTGCCTGGCATGACGCCGGAAGAGGTCGAGATGCGGGTCACGGCACCGATTGAGGTCGAGTTGCTGGGCATCCCGAGGCAGACCATGTTGCGTTCAATCGCAAAATACGCACTAACCGATATTACGATTGATTTTGAGGAAGGTACTGACATTTATTGGGCGCGCCAACAGGTGGCCGAACGCTTGAATGGGGTCTGGGCCAACCTGCCAGGCAATGCCGAAGGTGGAATGGCGCCGATGACCACGCCGCTGGGCGAGATGTTCATGTTTACCGTCGAGGGCGAGGGGTTGAGCCTTGCCGAGCGTCGCAGCCTGTTGGACTGGGTGATTCGGCCCGCCCTGCGGACGGTCTCCGGCGTGGCCGACGTCAATGCGCTGGGCGGGATGGTGCGGAGCTTCGAGGTCATACCCGACAATACCCGGCTGGCGGCCCGGGGAGTGGACGTGGCGGCGCTGACGAAGGCGCTGGAGTCGAATAACCGCAATGACGGGGCCGGTCGTTTGTCGCAGGGCGAGGAGTCGCTGCTGGTTCGCGCTGAGGGCCGCATTGTTGATCTCGAGGATGTCCGCAAGATCGTGATTGCTGATCGCGATGGTATTCCCATCACCATCGGCGATGTGGCGGAAGTCAGAATCGGCGCATTGACGCGCTATGGCGCAGTGAGCCAAAACGGACAGGGTGAACAGGTTGAAGGGCTGGTATTGAGCCTTCGTGGGGCTAATGCCCGTCAGGTCGTCGCGGGTGTTCAAGCAAAACTGGAGGAGATCAAACCCGCCTTGCCGAAGGAATTGACGATCAACGTGTTCTATAACCGCAGTGTTCTGGTCGGCAAGGCGACGGCGACCATCATCCGTGCCCTGGTCGAGGCGACGGTGTTGGTGGTGATTTTGCTCGTGCTGTTCCTGGGTGACCTTAGAGCGGCGTTGACGGTGGCGCTGATTCTGCCCATGGTGGCCCTGTTCACGTTTCTGCTGATGAATTATTTCGGCATCACGGCCAATCTGATGAGTTTGGGTGGTCTGGCGATTGCCATAGGCAAGCTGGTAGACCCCGCAGTAGTAGTGGTGGAGAACATCACGACGCATCTTGCCGAGCATGACAGGGCCGGCCGGTTACCGCGCCTGCATGTGATCTATCGGGCCATGCGCGAGGTGATGGCACCGGTGGTTTCCGGGTCGATCATCATCGGCATCGTGTTCGTACCGCTGCTTTCCTTGCAGGGATTGGAGGGCAAGCTGTTCAAGCCTGTGGCATTCACCAACGTGTTTGCTATGAGCGGGTCACTGATGTTCTCGCTGATCATCATTCCGGTACTGGCGTCTTTCCTGATGGTTCGGGTCAAGCATGATGAGCCGTGGTTACCGCGCAAGTTGCAGGCGATTTACCGACCGGCACTTGTGTGGGCGCTAGCCCACTCACGCAGTGTGCTGGTGGGCGCCGGGCTACTACTGCTCTCAAGTCTGGTGGTGTACACCCAGATCGGCAAAACCTTTATGCCGACGCTGGATGAGGGCGATATCATCGTTCAGGTCGAAAAGCTGCCTTCGATCAATCTCGAGCAGTCGGTGAGAATAGACGGTGAAATTCAAAAGGCGATACTTGAGCACGTGCCGGAGGTGAAACGGATCACCGCCCGGGTCGGAGCCGACGAAATCGGACTTGATCCTATGGGGTTGAACGAGACGGACACCTTCATGGTGCTGAAACCGGAGTCCGAGTGGCGGATGCAGGGCAAGAAGGCGCTGATGGATGAGATACGCAAGGTTTTGGATTCGGTACCCGGTATAGCCTACGGATTCACACAGCCCATTCAGATGCGGGTCACCGAAATGTTGACCGGAGTGCGAGGTGATGTAGCGGTTAAGCTTTATGGGCCTGAGTTGTCGGTACTGAATGCCAAGGCAGAGGAAATTGCCGCTGTGCTGCATGAGATTAAAGGGGCTTCTGACGTCTTTACCCTGCGTAATGAGGGGATGCAGTATCTGGTGGTTCGGGTTGATCGGTTGGCGGCGGGTCGATTGGGGTTGGATTCCGATACTCTGGCCGATACCTTGCGAACGCAGGTTGAGGGCCGCAAACTTGGGATCGTTCAGGAGGGCATGCGTCGTACGCCTCTGCTGTTGCGTGGAGCGGGAGAGCCTTCTTCCCTGTCAACATTGCAGATTTCGTTGCCGGATGGTCGTCAGGTTCCTTTGGCGGCCGTGGCCCGACTGGAATGGGTGGAGGGTGCTGTGTCGGTATCGCGTGAGCGGGGCCAGCGGTTTTCCGTCGTTCGCAGCAATGTCGTGGGTCGCGATCTGGTGGGGTTTGTAGAGGACGCTAAAAAATCGGTCGCGGAAAAAGTGTTATTGCCATCCGGCTACTTCATCCAGTGGGGCGGCCAGTTTGAGAACCAGCAACGAGCAGCTCAACGCCTCGCGATTGTTATTCCGGTATCGCTGGGCCTTATTTTTCTGCTGTTGTATTCCACCTTCGGTTCAATGCGCCAGGCTTCTTTGGTGCTGTCAAACGTGCCATTGGCCTTGATTGGTGGCGTTTATGGCATCTGGATTTCGGGGGAGTATCTGTCCGTATCCGCCTCGGTCGGATTTATCTCGTTACTGGGTATTGCGGTGTTGAACGGCGTGGTAATGGTCAGCTACTTCAATCAGTTGCGAGCTCAGGGTATGCCAATGGATGACGTTGTGGTGGTGGGCGCCATGCGCCGATTGCGGCCAGTGCTGATGACTGCAAGCATCGCTGCATTTGGTCTGATTCCCTTATTGTTTGCCACAGGGCCGGGCTCGGAAATACAGAGGCCGCTGGCGGTGGTGGGGGTCGGTGGTCTTTGTACCTCAACCTTGCTTACATTGGTGATGCTACCGGTGCTGTATCGCCGTTACGGGGAAGCAAGCGTAGCGAAAAAGCTATAGCCTAGCCACTGTTACTTCTGAGTAGGACTGAATGAACGATCGCATCAATGAATCCCGTTGGCTGGTAGTGTCAGTCCCGGCAAAGATGGAAGATATTCTGGTGGACTGGTTGCTGTTGCATACTGGCGGAAAGGATTTCAGTAGTGTCACGCAGAATGGCTACGCGCAGCACCATGAGGGATTTACAGTATCGGAGCAGGTTGCCGGCTACCGACAGCGAATAAGATTTGAGCTTTCGCTGTCCGCAGTAGAAGCAGACGGCGTTGTGGCAGGTTTAAGGCGGGACTTTTCTGGCAGCGGATTACGATATAGCCTTTTCCCGTTACTGGACGGTGGGGAAATATGACCTCTCAGGCCAGTTGATCCGGTGGACTTCAATTATGACGGCGGGAGCACGCTACGGATGGCGGGTTCCAGTGTCTCGTAGGTAAAACTAAAGCCAAGGGCTAGCGCCCGTTCGGGGAGCACACGTTGGCTGCCCAAGAGTAGTTCAGACATTTCACCTGCTCCCAGCTTCAGGAGCCAAGCTGGAATCGGGAGGATAGCGGGTCGATGAAGGCAGGTGGCCAGTGTAGCCGTGAAATCGCTATTTGTTACGGGCTTGGGGGCTGTCGCATTAAATGCTCCCCGGGCCGCGGTGTTTCCCAGCAGAAAGCAGGTCAGGGCTACGTGGTCATCGATATGTATCCAGGACATCCATTGTCGCCCGTCGCCGATAGGTCCTCCCAGACAAAGCTTAAAGGGCAGTAGCATTTTTTCAAGAAACCCTCCCTGCTTGCCAATTACCAATCCGGTGCGCAGGAGGCAAACGCGTATCCCCAGAGGCTCTGCTTTCAGAGCCGATGCCTCCCAATGCGTGCAGAGTTCATGACCAAAGCCAGCACCACCTGACATTGATTCGTTGATCTCGCGGGCGCCCTGGTCTCCATAAATGCCGATCGCTGATCCGCTGATGAAAATGGCTGGCTTCTTTTTTGCCATACCCATCGCATGGACCAGTTGGTCTGTAAGAGTAACCCGGCTGTCCCAGAGAGCTTGCTTGCGCGTGCTGCTCCAGCGACGGGCCATGATCGGCTCACCTGCCAGATTGATGACGGCATCAAAGGACTTGTCAGGCGTCCATTCAGTCAAGCACTCCATCACCGAAACGTCTTCACCACAGCGGTTCTGTGCTGCTGTCCGGCTACGACTGAGAACGGTTAGTTTATGCCCACTGGATCTGAGTACACTACATAAACGACGACCGATAAAGCCGGTTCCGCCAGTGACGAGGATGTCCACTAATATCTCCCTTCAGGTACTTCGGCAGTACTTGAGATCTGAAAACAGGACTGGATTGGGGTGAGATGTATGTGTGAGGCCGGACTATGGCCTGAAAGATACGAAGGTATGCGACAAGCCCGAATTTACAATTTATGGCCGTGTCCGGACTCGTCGCTACGAAGACGGAACTTAGTTCTTCTCTTCGTCGTTGAATACCCAGCGTACGAAGAATACCGCGGCTACGATGATGCCCAAGGTGACAACAATACCAACAGGCGATCTCATCTTTTCAACCAACTCAAGGATCATTCCCATGTTCTTATACCTTTGTAAATTTTGTTTGCTAAATAATGGCTTCTTAATAGCGTCAGGCGCTCAGGCAATAATACAGTGTGCCAGATAACTGTCAAGCTAAGCCAAGTCCAGATTGCGTGCCTGTATCGCTTAAACACCAGCGTCAAATCGCCGCAGGCTTAGGCTATTTAGCTGCTAAAAAAAACCGGGGACTAGCCCCGGAATTAATTTGATCAACCCGCCTTATCCTAGTCTTTTATGGTCGGGACGAGCCCCGTTATATTTTTTACTAGGGAAGTGATGCGAGTATAGCTTCGACTCTTAGAGAGAAGGAGCGGAAGGGGCTTCCAGCTTCTGCCCATCGCCATCAGGAGAATTACCGCAACCGACAACAACCAGAGACATCAGCAGAACGCTAACAACGCAGAGCAACTTTTTCATAAGGAACCTCCTCATTGAACAACTGAGAGTTATAGTTAATGGTGCCGTTAAGCACAGGCAATTTATAAATAACCTTGAGCCAAAAAGCAAGAGGTCTGTGCGACCTTTTGTCTCACCTTTGCTTATAGCTCATAGGCGCTGATCGCCCCCTATGCGAAGTAAGGCAGCCAAAGCCTGAGTAAATATGATTCAATATCATATGGATAGGATGCCGGCATCGTTGGTCTGAAGGTCTGCGGGTGTGGTGCCCCGTATCCGCTCCAGGTTGCTAAAGTCAAAGATCGCGCGGTCTGCGAGTTGCGAAGGTGCCACGTTTTGAATGGCAGTGAAGATGGTCTCGACCCGGCCAGGGTGTTGCTTTTCCCAGTCCCGCAGCATGTTTTTCATGGCTCTTCTTTGCAGATTTTGTTGCGAGCCACAGAGATTACAGGGGATAAGGGGGAAGGCCCTGATGCGCGCATAAGCGTCGATATCCTCTTCCTTGCAGTAGGCTAGCGGTCTTATCACGATGTGCTCGCGACTGTCACTGAGCAGTTTAGGGGGCATAGCCTTGAGGCTGCCCCCGTAGAACAGGTTCAGGAAAAAAGTCTCGATAATGTCATCCCGGTGGTGGCCAAGCGCGATTTTGGTAATGCCATTCTCGGAGGCGTAGCGGTACAGCAATCCCCTGCGTAGTCTCGAGCAGAGTCCGCAGGTGGTTTTCCCCTCTGGTACCACACGTTTGACAATACTGTAGGTATCTTGCTCGATGATGTGGAACGGAATCTGTCGACTTCGTAGGTAATCGGGTAGGACGTGCTCGGGAAAGCCGGGCTGTTTCTGGTCCAGATTGACTGCGACGATGTCGAATTGGATAGGCGCATTCAGCTTAAGGCTAAGCAGAATGTCGAGCAGCGTGTAGGAATCCTTGCCTCCAGAGAGACAAACCATAACCTTATCGCCGGCTTCTATCATGTCGAAGTCGGCGATGGCTTGGCCGGTCAGTCGCCTTAGGCGTTTCTGTAGCTTGTTGAATTCGTAACGCTGCTTATCGCCCAGCTCAAGCGTAGCGCTATCCGTCATGTCGTCGAAAAACGAGGCTGGCGTTGGTGCCGCCGAATCCAAAGCTGTTGGACATCGCGGTATTGATCAGGGCATTGTCGATGCGCTCGCGCACAATCGGCACGCCCTCAGCGCCGGGGTCGATATTCTGGATATTAGCGGACGCGGCAATAAACCGACCCTCCATCATGAGTAGGGTGTAGATGGCCTCGTGAACGCCTGCAGCACCAAGAGAGTGTCCCGACAGTGATTTTGTGGAGCTGATTTTGGGAATGTTTGAGCCGAACACTTCCTTGACGGCTTGCAGTTCCCTGATGTCACCGATTGGTGTGCTCGTCCCATGGGCATTGATGTAATCGATGGGCTCCCTCGTGTCCTGCATGGCCTGCTGCATGCAGCGTACCGCGCCTTCGCCCGAGGGCTGGACCATGTCATAGCCGTCTGATGTGGCGCCATAGCCGGTGAGTTCCGCGTAAATCTTCGCCCCTCTGGCCTTTGCATGTTCAAGCTCTTCGAGAACCAAAACACCACCGCCACCTGAGATAACGAAGCCATCACGGTCGGAATCGTAGGCCCTTGAAGCAATCGAAGGGGTCGAGTTGTATAGAGACGATAAGGCACCCATAGCGTCAAACAAGACCGTTAGCGTCCAGTGCAGTTCTTCGCCGCCGCCTGCAAAAATAATGTCCTGCTTTCCGAGTTGGATCAGCTCTGCGGCGTTGCCGATGCAGTGGGCGCT
>JBILXN010000070.1:0-11132 GCA_044378425.1 Methylococcaceae bacterium | reverse complement strand
GGCCGGCACTGGGCAAACCCCTGCTGTTCCCGGATGACCCCGCCATCATTGCTATTGCAACCGAAGCCGATGTTCAGCTGGCGACCGGTTTGCCTCGGCTTGACATCAATCAGCCTGAGGCGGTGGCCGAATTTATTCTCAATCGGTATCTGTCGTATGACTGAGCCTCACCCGGTCTGTGATGCACCAGCTGGCCTAATAGCGCTGGATGAAGCCGTTGCGCGTCTGGTGGCGGGAATAGTGCCGGTCAGTGCCGTCGAGCGGGTGGGGCTGGATCAGGCGCGGGGTCGCGTATTGGCAAATGACCTGCTGTCGACGCTGGATTTACCGCCCTTCACCGCCTCTGCGATGGATGGTTATGCGCTCAGGGCTGAAGAGGCGGTGCCGGGGGCATGGCTAAGGGTCACGGGCACGGCGCTGGCGGGTCGGCCCCATACGGGCGTGCTGGCGGCGGGCGACTGCATCCGTATTTTCACCGGCGCCTGTTTGCCGCGTGGCGCCGATGCCGTGGTGATTCAGGAAGATACCTTGCGCGAGAGTGACGGGGTGCGGCTACAGTTGTCGATGCCGGTACCGCCGGGCGCCAATGTGCGTCGCCAGGGTGAGGAACTCACCGCCGGGACTCCGCTGCTGCGGGCCGGCACTCGGCTGGGTCCGGCCGAGGTCGGGCTGCTGGCTACGATCGGTTGTGCCGAGATAGAGGTGCTGCGGCGGCCGCGGGTCGCCCTGTTTGTGACCGGTGATGAATTATGCGAACCCGGTCAGCCGTTGACGGAGGGCGGCATCTACGAAAGCAACCGCCCCGTGATGCGGGCGTTGTTGAGCGAGCTGGGCATGGCGTTGCTGGACTTCGGCATCGTTCGCGATGACCCGGACGCGCTGCGGCAGGCGCTAGAGCGGGCGGCCGATGAGGCCGATGTGATTCTCACCGCTGGCGGCGCATCGGTTGGTGAGGCCGATTTTGTGGTGGAGACGCTGCGCGAACTGGGGCGGGTCGAGTTCTGGAAGGTGGCGATCAAGCCGGGCAAGCCGTTTGTCTGTGGCCGCATCGGCGATACCCCGGTTATGGGCTTGCCGGGCAATCCGGTGTCGATGATGGTGACTTTTGATCAGTTGGCCCGGCCCGCGCTGTTGGCGCTGGCTGGATTGCAGCCGCCCCGCCCTCTGCGCCTTGACGCGGTGTGCGGCACCCGACTGCGGAAATCGCCGGGGCGTCTTGAGTTTCAGCGGGGCCGCTTTAGCGAGGAGGCCGGTCAGTTGTCAGTCGTTGGGCTGCGGGGCCAGGGCAGTCATCGCCTGACGTCGATGAGTCTGGCGAACTGCTACATTGTGTTGCCGGTGGACTCTGCGGGCGTTGAACCGGGCGAGCGCGTCGTTATTGAACCCTTCGGCTATGGCCTGCACGCGTCCGCGGCGGCAGCCGAACAATAGGAATAAATGTGAACCCAGACCTGTCTACAGCATCCCCCTGCATCCTGCTCTATTGCCGCAGCGGTTTCGAGAAGGAGTGTGCCGCCGACATTATTCATCAGGCTGCACTACTGGGAGTGGGCGGCTATGTCAAAACCGGTTCGGAGTCGGGCGTGGTGAGCTTTTTCCCTTATGGGGAGGCAGGCTTCGATAGCTTGCGGCGGTTGCTACGGTTTGACGATCTGGTGTTTGCACGCCAGCTTCTGTTTGCCAGCGGGCCATCGCCTGATCTCGGGGTTGATGATCGCATCACGCCGCTGCTGGCGTTGATCAGATCGCTGGGTTCCTGCTTTTCCGATGTCGTGCTGGAAACAGCGGATACCAATGAGGCCAAGGCACTGTCGGGCTTCCTGCGCAAGTTCGCCACGCCGTTCCGATTGGCGCTGGCGCGTGAGAACTTGCTGGGTAACCAGTACCTGCCGCGTCTGCATGTTTTTTTTATGACGGCTACATCGGCGTATGTCGGACTTTCGGCAGAGGGCAATTCCTCGCCATGGGTCATGGGGATTCCCAGGTTGCGCTTCCCCCGGGGTGCGCCCAGCCGGTCCACACTGAAGCTGGATGAGGCTTTTCAGGTATTTGTCGATGATCCCGAGCATGATCTTCGGCCGGCCATGACGGCGGTCGATCTCGGCGCGGCGCCGGGTGGCTGGACGTTTCAGCTGGTTCGGCGACATCTTCGCACCATAGCCGTCGACAACGGTGCGCTAGATCCAGCGCTACTGGAATCGGGCATCGTAGAACACCGCAGGGCGGATGGTTTTCGCTACCGCCCGACCAAGCCAGTGGACTGGCTGGTCTGCGATATGGTCGAGCAACCGTCCCGAATCGCCTTGCTGGTGGCGGATTGGCTGGCAGAGGGCCAGTGCCGCCATGCCATCTTCAATCTCAAGTTGCCGATGAAAAAGCGCTACGAAGCCGTTACCGAGTGTCGGGCACTGATTGAGCACCGCTTGGCCTCTTCTGGTCATGATTTCAAGCTGGCCTTCAAGCAGCTCTATCATGACCGCGCCGAAGTGACCGGCTATGCCAGACGTTTGGGTATCTAGAACCGGTCGCTATCTGCGTTCTGTCCTGTCTCGGCCAAATTTTGGCCGATAAGGATTCTGTTCGACTATAATCGCGCGGAGAATGACGCCAATAATCAAACCGCGACGCCGAAGGCCTGCAGCATGACCCCATTACCCGATATTGAAAGCGAGATCAGCCACCAGCACACGTCCAAGCAATATGATCATGAGTTGCTTGCCATACGTAACCGGGTGCTGACGCTGGGCGGCCTTGTTGAACAACAGGTCGAGTCTGCGGTGAACGCCCTGATTGACTGCAACGTGGAACTGGCCGAACGGGTCATCACGGATGATTACAAGGTCAACTCCATGGAGGTTGCCATCGACGAGGAGTGCACACAGATCCTCGCACTGCGCCAACCGGCCGCCCGTGATCTGCGGCTGGTGGTGGCGGTCATCAAAACCATCACCGATCTTGAACGGATTGGCGATGAGGCCAAGCGCATCGCGCGTATTGCCGTTGACCTGGCCGATCATTACCCCAAGAAGAACCAGTTCACCGATCTCCAGCAACTGGCCCAGCATGCCCGGGTGTTGCTGCGCGAATCGCTGGATGCCTTTGCCCGCATTGATGTAGAGGAGGCTCTGCGGGTTGTTCAGGAAGATACCCAGGTCGATCAGGAATACGAGAGCATCATGCGTCAGCAGATCACCTACATGATGGAAGACCCACGTTCCATCCCTGTGTCCCTCAATATCATGTGGTCGGCCCGCGCGCTGGAACGGATCGGCGACCGCGCCTGTAATATTTGCGAGTACGTCATTTATTACGCGATGGGCAAAAATATCCGGCACATCAGTATTGATCAGATCGAAAAAGATTTGCGCATCGATTGACGCAAACCTGACTTTTATGCGCACAGGAAGGGGCTAGCCTCCCTTGTGTCGCGGGGGATTAAAGTACAGGCCGTTTGCTGAAAACGACCTGTACTTTTTTGCACATTCCGGCGCTGACCAGCGCCTGCCCGGTGACTATGAAAATAATGAATCGCACTCTGTTGGCTCTTCTGTTCGGAATTCAGTTCCTGGTGACCCCGGCGTCAAACGCTGCCGAAACATTCACCATTGAGGACATCCGTGTCGAGGGTTTGCAGCGGATTGCGCCAGGCACAGTCTTTAACTATCTGCCGGTCAAGGTCGGCGACCAGTTCGATCAGCGCCTGTCCTCGGAATCGATCAAGGCACTGTTCAAGACCGGGTTTTTCAAGGATGTTCGCCTGGAGCAGGAGGGTGATACCTTGGTCGTGATCGTCGAAGAACGGCCATCCATTGCCAGTGTGACCATCAATGGCAACAAGGACATCAGCACCGATGATCTCAAAAAAGCGTTGAAAGGCGTCGGCCTGACCGAGGGCAAGGTGTTCGATCGCGCGGTACTTGACAAGGTGGAACAGGAATTGCGGCGTCAGTACTACAGTCGCGGCAAGTATGGTCTCAAGATCGACTCCAAAGTAACCGAGCAGCCGCGCAACCGGGTCGCCGTTGATATTGATATCTCCGAAGGCAAGGTGGCCACTATCGAGCAGATCAATATCGTCGGGAACAGCGCCTACGCCGACGAGGAGTTGCTGAAGCAGTTTGAACTGAGTACCGGCAATCTTCTGTCGTTCTATACCAAGGATGACCAGTATTCCAAGCAGAAACTGTCGGCTGACCTTGAGCGTCTGCGTTCTTATTACCTTGATCGTGGCTACGTCAATTCCCAGATCGAATCCACCCAAGTATCGATTACGCCTGACAAGAAGGAAATTTACCTGACCGTCAACCTTAAGGAAGGTGAGGTCTACAAGGTGAGCGAGGTCAAGGTGACCGGCAAGTTGATCATCAGGCCGGAGGAGATTACGCCGCTGGTCAGAATCGGGCCGGGAGATACGTTCTCGCGCAAACTGGCGACCGAAACCTCCAAGGCCATATCCGACCGACTGGGTGATGAGGGCTATATTTTCGCCAACGTGAATATGGTTCCCGAGATTAACGAAGCCAGCAAAACGGTCGGCATGACCTTCTTCGTCGATCCCGGTAAGCAGGTCTACATCCGTCGGATCAACTTTACCGGCAATACCAAGACCCGTGACGAAGTCTTGCGTCGGGAAATGCGCCAGATGGAAGCCGCCTGGGCATCAAGCACCAAAATTGAACGATCCAAGACCCGCATGGAGCGGCTGGGTTATTTCCAGGAAGTGAACGTCGAGACCCCGGCGGTGCCTGCGACCTCCGACCAGATTGACGTCAATTACAAGGTGGTCGAAAAATCCTCCGGCAACATCATGGCGGGTGTCGGTTATTCCCAGTTGCAGGGCATCATCTTTAATGCCAACGTCACTCAGGACAACGTGTTTGGTACCGGCAAGCGGGTGGCTTTCAATTTTAACAACAGCCGCATCAACACGATTTATCAGGCCAGCTATTTCAATCCCTACCTCTCGCTTGACGGAGTGAGTGGTGGCTTTGATCTGACCTACCGTAAAACCGATGCCTACATGATTAATCTGGCGAACTACTCCACCGACAATGCCTCTGCCGGCGGCAACATCGGTATTCCTCTTAGCGAGTTTGACAGCCTGCGTTTCAACCTTGATTACAGCTACACCAAGGTCAAATCAACCAGTAATTCTTCGGCTGAGGTGATCGACTTTATCCAGAGTTACGATCCCAACAAGGCCGATTACACTACCCACACCATTCCGTTTGCGGTGGGCCTGGTACACGACACCCTCAACCGGGCCATTTTCCCGACTGAGGGCGGCGCACAGCGACTGACCATGCTGACAACGGTGCCAGTGTTGCCCTCGGATAATGTCAACTTCTACAAGGCCAGCTATAAGCTTCAGCACTACTTCCCGGTCGCCAAGGACCTCACCTTCATGGTTCAGGGCGAGGTGGCCTACGGCGATGGCTACAACGGTACGCCCGGTTTGCCGTTCTGGGAAAACTACTTCGCTGGCGGTCCGCAGACCATGCGCGGTTTCTACCCCAGTTCGCTTGGGCCGCGCACCACGGCCAACGCCAACGGCTATGGCGCCGATTTATCACTGGGCGGTTCCAGCAAGATCGTGGGCACCGCCGAGTTGCTGTTCCCTGTACCGTTTATGGCCGATAGCAAGAATATCCGGCTGGGTGCCTTTGTTGATGTGGGTAATGTCTATTGCGGCGTCTTTCAGGTGGCATCACCCGAGGGTGGCCCCAGTTGCTATGCTCAGGCCAAGGGCGACTTTTTCCGCTATTCACCTGGGATTTCAGCCCGCTGGCTGTCACCGTTCGGTGCTATCGGGGTCAGCGTGGCCAAGCCCATCAACACCGTTCAGGGTGACAGAACCCAGTTCTTCCAGTTTTCCTTCGGTCAGGGGTTCTAAGACCGACTGGGTTTTGGCTGATAGAGTTTCAGTTTGCTGATCACTGCCAATACCGGGTCCGGCGTCAGATAGCGGGCGCTGCGGCCCTCCGCGATACACCGCCGGATGCGGGTGGCAGAAATCTCGAGTTGGGTCACCTCTATAAAGTGAACCAACCCTGCCGGAAAGAGATGAAGACGGTCGGGATTGATCTCGATTCGGGGGCTGGCAAACTGCTCAAGATCCTGCGGCAGGTCAGGGCGGTAGCCCGGTCTTTGCATCACCAGCAAGTGAGAAAGTGTTGTCAGCGATTGCCAGCGGTGCCAGCGTGGCAAACCGAGAAAGGCATCCATCCCCAGTATCAGGCCCAGGGGTTGCTCCGGGCCTATCTCCTGACGGAGGGAGGTCAGGGTGTCAACCATATAGGATGGCCCGGGTCGCTCCAGTTCGCGGGTGTCGATCATGACTGCGGCCCCTGCACCCTGCAGCGCGGCCTCAAGCATCCCCAGTCGTTGTCCGGCGCTGGCGCCGGGATTCTCCCGGTGTGGGGGTATCTGGCAGGGGACATAGCGTAGTTGGCGGAGGCGCATGGTCTCGCTGACCTCCAGAGCGGTCCGCAGATGGCCATAGTGCACAGGATCAAAGGTGCCGCCGTAGACGCCAATCATGCGCGACTACCTGATGTCAGCTACGTATCTGTCCATCGCCCAGCACCACGTATTTCTGGCTGGTCAGTCCTTCCAGTCCCACCGGCCCCCGCGCATGCAGTTTGTCGGTGGAAATGCCGATTTCTGCCCCCAGCCCATACTCGTAGCCATCGGCGAAGCGGGTTGAGGCATTCACCATGACTGAGCTGGAATCCACCTCGCGCAGGAAGCGCCGCGCCCGGCTGTAATCCTCGGTCACGATGGCTTCAGTATGGCCGGAGCCGTGTTGGTGGATGTGATCCATCGCAGCATCCATGTCGTCGACCACCCGTATCGACAGAATCGGCGCCAGGTATTCGGTGTCCCAGTCTGCTTCGCTGGCGGGCAGGCAGTCGTCGAGAATGTCGCAACTCAGCGGACAGCCTCGTATTTCCACGCCCTTTTCCCTAAGCTGTCTGCCCAGTTCCGGCAGGATGATGGGGGCGATGCGGCGGGCAACCAGCAGGGTTTCCATGGCATTGCAGACACCATAGCGGTGGGTCTTTGCGTTCAGAGTGATGCGCAGAGCCTTGTCCATGTCGCAATGATCGTCGATGTAGACGTGGCAGATGCCATCCAGATGTTTGATCACCGGAATGCGCGACTCGGCCATGATGCGCTCAATCAGCCCCTTGCCGCCGCGCGGCACGATGACGTCGATGCAGTCATCCAGCCGCAACAGGGCACCTACCGCCGCCCTATCCGTGGTCTCAACCAACTGGACGCCATCTGCCGGCAGGTCGGCGCTGACCAGCCCCGCCCTAATGCAGGCTGCAATTGCCTTGTTGGAGTGTATGGATTCGGAACCACCGCGCAAAATGCAGGCGTTGCCGGACTTGATGCACAAGGCTGCCGCGTCTGCCGTGACATTGGGGCGCGACTCGTAAATGATGCCGATTACACCCAGCGGTACCCGCATGCGTCCGACCTGTATGCCGGAGGGGCGATAGGCCAGCCCGGTGATTTCACCGACCGGATCGGCCAGAGCGGCCACCTCGCGAACACCGGCGGCCATGGCCATGATCCGTTGCGGGGTGAGTGCCAGCCTTTCCAGCATCGCGCTGTCGAGCTGGTTGCGTTGGCCTGCCTCAAGATCCAGACGATTTTCGGCAATCAGCGTTTCAGCCCCTGCTGCCAGTGCGTCGGCAATGGCGATGAGGGCCTTGTTTTTGGCAGCCGTTTCGGCCCGACCGATGCAGCGGGATGCGCGTCTGGCTGCGGTGCCCAAGGTTTGGATGTAATGTTCTAGTGTGTCTGACATAACTACAAATGTGCCGGTTGACGGATGTAAGGTGCCTGCCAGGGGGCGGTTAAGCCCGTTGACTCAGGCGCGAAAGGGTATCAGGCTGCGGCCCTGCGGGGTGGTCAGGCTGTTGCACAGGGTTAGCAGGGCATCCCATTCATCGCCGGGCTCCATGCCTTTGATGATGCGATCGACTCTGCCCGATAACAGCAGGCCCCGCTGCAGGCTGTCCCGATTGAGACGCCCGAGAGCCATCTCCACTGCGGCTTTGCGGCTGTCCCATACTCTGTGTCTGGCATACACCGCCTCAGTTCCCGTTCCCGCTGCCAGTTCGGCCTTTATGCGGTAGATCAGCCGTAATTCGCGGGTAATCGCCCACAATACGACCGGGGCAGCAATCCCTTCGGACCGGAGGCCCATCAGAACCCGATAGGCTTTCGCAGGTTGCCCGCGCAGGATTTGGTCTGCAAGGTCAAAAACATCGTAGCGGGCGCTGTCGGCCACCGATGTCAGGATCTGTTCATCGCTGAGTTGACCATTGCCGAAGAGGATATGCAGTTTCTCGATTTCCTGGGCGGCAGCGAGGAGATTCCCCTCCACCCGGGCAGCAATCAGTCGCAGGCCCGACTTTGAGGCCAGAAGGCCTTTGGCGTTTAGGCGCCGATCCAGCCAGCTCAATAGTTTTTCGCCTTCCAACGGCCAGACCTGGATGAACACCCCAATCCGTTCCACCGCCTGAAACCAGCGAACCTTTTGCTCTTGCGCGGTCAGTTTGGGCATGCTGATGATTAACATCGCGTCTGTGGGTGGGCGTTCGGCATAGTGCATCAGTGCGGCGGCACCGGCCTTTTCGGGTTTGCCCGTCAGGCGCAAATCCAATACCCGCGGTTCGCCGAACAGCGAGAACGAATCACCGGCTTCCTGTAATCGGGACCAGTCAAAGCCGGCGTCGGCGTAGAAAATTTCTCGACCCGGGAAGCCGGCGGTCCTGGCGGCGAGGCGCAAACGATCGCTCACCTCCATCAGTTGTAGGGGTTCGTCGCCGCTGATGATGTAGATCGGGGCCAGCCGGGTGTTGAGGTGGCTGCCAAGTTGTTCCGGATAAACCTTCACGGGGGTTTCTGTTGTTTTTCGCGCAGGCTGAAAATAGTCCGTCTCAGCAAGGTTTGTGCTGCCTCCCTCTCCATTTCCGTCCGCATCAGGGCTTCCTCGGACACCTGGCCCAGCGGCGAACTCTGGGTATTGAAATACTCTCGCCGAATATCCAGTTCCTGTTCCGGAATCAGCACATCGCCCTTGGCACTATTGATGGAGTAGACCACACGGAATGTCAGATCGAATAAATTGGCGCGCCCTACTGAACTGAGGGCGATCGGGCGACGCAGATGGCGCGCCGATTGTATTTGTATCACCGCGCTGGCATCGGCTGCTTTAGGTGCGAGGTACCCGCCGGCGACCTGTAGCGACTGGGTGAAGGTCGCGTAGAAGGGGCTGGAGTGGCTGAGGCCGGTAACGAAGAGGGTTTTTTCCTTCTTGTCGCCCGGGATTTCACCGCGCAGATGGAAGCCGCAGCCGCCGAGTGTCACCAGAATGACCAGCATTGCAACAAGGGCGGCGCGGGGCAGGGTGTTCATGTTCAGACCACGATGTTGACCAGTTTGCGGGGAACGACAATGATCTTTCTGGGCGGCTTGCCTTCTATGAAGCGTTGCACGTTCGCGTCAGCCAGGGCGAGTGCCTGAATGGCATCCTGGGTCGCATCGACCGGGACCGTGATTTTACCGCGCAGTTTGCCGTTGACCTGTACGACCAGTTCCAGATCGTTCTGTACCAGTGCCGAGTCATCGACCGCCGGCCAGCGCACAGTGGCGATGATGTCGCGATGACCCAGTGCCTGCCACAGATGATGGGTGATGTGCGGGACGATGGGGGCCAGCATCAGGCTGACCAGTTCAAAAGCCTCCTGCCGGATGGCTCGCCCCTGAGCGCTGCTGTCGTCAAATTTCGATAGCGCATTAAGCAGTTCCATATTGGCCGCGATGGCGGTGTTGAAGGTGAAGCGGCGGCCCATGTCGTCACTTACCTTGCGTAGGGTTTCATGCAGCTGACGGCGAACGATTTTCTGCGGCTCGGTCAGTATGGTCTTGTCCAGTGCCGGAGCCGGACCTTCATTGACGTGGACGGCCACCTGTTTCCAAAGACGTTTGAGGAAACGAAAACCACCCTCGACCCCCGAATCCGACCATTCCAGCGATTGTTCCGGCGGCGCTGCGAACATGGTGAACAGGCGCACTGTGTCGGCACCGTAGCGGCTGACCAGATGCTCAGGATCAACGCCGTTGTTCTTCGATTTGGACATTTTTTCGGTACCCCCGACCTTGACCGGCAGACCATCTGCCTTGAGGACCGCGTCAGTGATTCGGCCTTTCTCGTCGGTGCTGACATCGACTTCGGTGGGCCCGACATAGACCTTTTTGCCGCTGTCGTCGCGGAAAAAGGTGGGCGCGACCACCATGCCCTGGGTCAGCAGGTTGGCGAAGGGCTCGTCACACTGCACCAGCCCGGCATCGCGCAGCAGTTTGTGATAGAACCGAGAATAGAGCAGGTGGAGAATCGCGTGCTCAATGCCACCGATATACTGATCAACCGGTAGCCAATAATTGGCGCGTTGATCAAGCATGGCCTGATCGTTGTCGGCGCTGGTGTAGCGGGCGAAATACCAGGACGATTCCATGAAGGTGTCGAAGGTGTCGGTTTCACGCCGGGCAGGTTGACCGCAGGCGGGACAATCGACATGAATAAAACTGTCAAGTCGGGCGAGCGGCGAGCCGATGCCGGTAATGTCCACCTCTTTCGGCAGCATGACGGGTAACTGGTCGTCCGGTACCGGTACGGTGCCGCAGTCGTCGCAATAGATGACCGGTACCGGGCAGCCCCAGTAGCGCTGGCGGGAGACGCCCCAGTCGCGCAGACGGAAGTTGGTCTGTTTTTCGCCGAGATTCAGGGTCGCGAGGTCGGCGGCGATGGCGTCGACCGCCTCGTGGTAGGCCAGCCCGTCGTAGGGGCCTGAATGGACGCAGGTGCCGGCGTTCTTGTCGCCATACCAGTCCTGCCAGCGTTCCATGGTGAAGGGGGATGCGCTCTTGTCGCGGGTTTGTATGACCTGGCGAATATCCAGCCCGTATTTATGGGCAAACAGAAAATCCCGTTCGTCATGGGCCGGCACCGCCATGACCGCGCCTTCGCCGTAGCTCATCAGCACGTAGTTGCCGACCCACACGGGGATGGCCTTGCCGGTCAGCGGGTGGCTCACCGCGATACCGGTATCCAT
>JBILXN010000232.1:0-3205 GCA_044378425.1 Methylococcaceae bacterium | reverse complement strand
ATAAAGGCATTGAGGAGAAAGTAGTATTCTCTCTGCCCAAGGAACTTCGGAAATCTGCCTGATCATTATCTCCCGACTAAAAGGGCTGGCTCACGCCAGCCTTTATCGTTTTAGGCTGGCCAATAAACAACTGGACAACACGCGGCTTCCAGACTATCCATTAGTATCCAGCCTCGCGAACGGAAAGTTCAGTCTTGATGTAATACAGAACGTCGGCTTCATCCTCGCCCGAAAGTTTTGAGCGATTGGCTCCGGGTAGAAACTGGCGTTTCTCGTGATCCTTGACTATTCCCAGCCGAGTCAAGGAATGCACGTCCCATTCCTCGGAATCTTTCAAACTTGGCGCGCCCTCATTACCGGTATCGTGGCAGCTTCCGCAGTCATTTTTATAGAGACTTTTACCGTGAAGCCGATCCGGTTCATAAGACTGCCCTGGGGCTTTTTTTTCCGTACTTGAGCAGGCCACCAATGAGACGATCGACATTATAAGAAGAATCAATCCAAAGTGCTTCATAAAGAGATAAATCATGGAGAGATGGTACGTTGGCAGACAGAAACATTGAGCGACAGTTGATGGCCTTAATTACACAAAGAACCGGGCATCATTTATAAAAATGATGTCAACTTGGCGTCAAGCGATTCATACGTAATGCGATCATGCTGATATCATCCATAAAGGCACCCCGACCACGGTAATCATGCAAGGTATTCAGCAGCGTATTCAAGACAACATCAGGCGCTTCGGTACGGGAGTGGCAATATGACCTGCATACGCGCTCAATTCCGAAAAACTCACCCCGTTCATTTTCAGTATCAACCACGCCATCAGTGTAAAGGAGAACGCTGTCACCCGGCTGGAGAGTCAGGGATTTCTGTTCAAATTCTACATCTCTTTTAACACCTAGAATCAGGCCTTCCGCATCAAGCTGCTGACAGGCGAGGGCATCATTTCTCAACAAGAGCGGAAGATTATGGCCCGCGTTAGCATAGGTCAGTATATGGTTCGTGCGGTTGTAACGCAGATAAAACATAGTGATAAACAAGTCCGCCCCGTTTAGGTCCGCATATAACGCCTCATTAAGGTCGGACAGAATATGGGCTGGACCTGAGAAATTAACTTCGTGACGACGCACCTCAGCTTTTAACGTGGAGCGCATCTCGGCCATCAACAGCGCCGCACCAACACTGTGGCCTGATACGTCGGCAATCACAACATCGACATTTTCTCCATGGCAGAAGAAGTCATAATAATCTCCCCCCACCTGCGCAGCGGGCACACACACGCCGGCCATCGAAACATCATCGATATTAAGAGGGGCCTTAGGCAGTAACGACATCTGGATTTGGCGGGCAATCTCAAGTTCATGGCGCTCATCCTCCGCTCGCCGCCTCTCGCTAATATCCGCAATAATTCCTATATAGTGGGTGATCGTGCCTTTTTCATCGCGCACAGGGGACAGCAGGAGTTCATTCCAGAAGCCTGTTCCATCCTTTCGATAGTTACGGAGGGTTACTTCGCAATTTAAGCCATGGTCCAGAGCAAACCGAATTTTCTCCCTGGCTGTCTCATCCGTAGCTTTACCCTGAAGTATCTTAAGGCTGCGACCCAGCAACTCATTATCGGAATAGCCAGTTATTTGGCACAACGCTGAATTAACATAGATATTGGGAAAGTTGGGGAGACTTGCGTCAGCAATTGCAATACCCACGCTGGCAGCCTCAATGGCTCTTTCTCGCAAGCGCACAGCATCTTCTGCCCGCTTTCTCTCAGTAATGTCGAGATCCATACCACGCCATTTAATGGTATTACCCTCGGCATCTAGTACGGGCGACCCGGTAGATTCGGTGTACACCTCATGGCCATCCTTATGGCGGTAATGGTTTACCAGTCGGTGGAAAGGGAGTTTAATTCTTTCTACTGATAACAGGGTGTCAGCCCAGAGAACTCTGTCTTCACCCGTCAAAAAGTCACAGTATTGCTTGCCGATAATCTCTTCTGGTCGATAACCCAGAATATCGTCCTGCGGCATCCTGCTCCCACAACCATTCACCGACCATTTCCGCAATTTCGCGAAATCGGTTTTCACTTTCGGCTAACGCCATCTGATCCCGTTTTTGTTGACTGATATCCTGCATGCGACCAAGCAGACGAGTCACCTTGCCCAGTGCATCCTTGATTGGTGTAAAGGTGACAATGGCCCAATAATCATGACCGTTACGGGAAATATCATGAATTTCTCCACACCATTCAGAACAGGTCTGCACGCACTCGCGCAAATCCTGGTTCTGGGCGATAGCCGATATCTGATTGCCCAGGGAGAACAAATCTCGCCCAATAATATCTTCGCCTTCACATCCAGTCAGACGTAAAAAACCCTCATTCACATATTCAACTTTTGCCGATAGATCGGTGATAATGATTGCCGCCGGGGTTTGCTCAATGGCACGTGACAGCAGAGAAATTCGTTCCTCAACTTTCCGCCGTGCACTCAGGTCATGAATAATAGCGATAAGACGGCAGGTGCCTTCCCCCATTAGTTCAGCGACGGATATATGGACGGGTATGGTTCTCCCGTCCCGGTGTCGCCCCATTACTTCGTAGTCGTTCTGTGGAATACGGTCGTTCCTTGCTTTACTCAAAACATCAAGCCTATTCCCGGGTAGCTCGAAGCATAAATCAGGAACAATCAACCTGATATTTAAACCTATCAAAGCCTGCTTGGGATATCCGAATACGGTCTCTAGTGAGGGATTGACTGTTTTAATAAAACCGTTGGCATCCATCACCAAGGCACCATCGCTGATGGCGTCAAGAATGGTATGGAAGTTGACATCGATAGCACAAAAACTATCTGCTTGATCAGCCACTGGCAGCAGTTTTAGCACAAATACCCTCGACTCTCCCACGCCGTGACCACTGAGGCTGACATTGAAAGATTTTATAGGATATAAACTGGGAACGGTTACTATTGAGTAGAGAACAGATTCGAGGCGATCAATATTTTGAATGCCAGAAATGTACTCCATTATAATCTTAAAATCATAGCCCTCTATATCAGAGATTTCGACCCCTTTAACGTTAACCTCAGGTATTCCAAAGATCCTTGAGAATGGGCGACTGGCATCAAGTATCAAACCTTTTTGGTCAAGCAAGCACAGGGGCACATCCACTGCCCGCATGATCTCGCACAGAGTTTCATCATCG
>JBILXN010000069.1:0-11145 GCA_044378425.1 Methylococcaceae bacterium | reverse complement strand
GGTCAAAGGAAGCTAGGGATCCGAAATCTGTTTAATAACGCTCACCATCTAAACTTATGAATCAAATCAGAAATACGCCTCATCAATTGGGTTGGATCGGGACAGGCCGAATGGGACTTGCGATGGCCCATCGCTTGATGGCGGCAGGTCATGATCTTATGGTTTGGAATCGAACCGCATCCAAAGCGCTTCCACTTGCCGATAAAGGCGCGAAGATTGCTAATGCACTCCCAGAGCTAGGATCCTGCGATATCGTCTTCATGATCGTCGCAACGCATCATGAAGTTGAGGCCGTTCTGTTGGGTGAACAGGGACTGCTCTCAGGGAAACAGAGACCTCGAATTATTGTCGACTGCACATCGATCGGATCGAAAGAATCAGCCGCCATTCGGGAAAAACTCCTTGAACTCGGTATTACGTTCATAGCCTCACCCGTCTCAGGCAATGCCGAAGTTATTCATGCGGGAAAACTGTCGATCGTTTCCTCAGGGCCTGAAGACGCCTTCAAGGAAGTCGAGCCATACCTCCAGCTGATTGGCAAAAGCGTTTCCTATGTTGGGACGGGAGATCTCGCCAGAATCGCGAAGATTTGCCACAACGTCATGTTGGGGGTTGTCACCCAGAACCTTGCCGAAATTCTTGTGCTCGCGGAAAAAGCCGGACTGAAACGGCATGATTTCCTGACCTTTCTGAATTCGAGTGTGATGGGGTCGATGTTCACCCGATATAAATCGCCGGCCCTGACGAATCTCGATTTCGAGGTGACATTCACCCCGCAACTGATGCTGAAGGATCTAGACCTCGGTCTGTCTGCCGCTCGGGATCTCGGAGTACCGATGCCAACGACCAGCGTAACGCGAGATCAGGTTCAATCGCTGATCGGCTACGGATATGGTGCTGATTTTTCTCAGTTGCTCTTGCTGGAGGCAGCCGCTGCAGGCCTAATTCTCGAATCTGAAAAGATAAATGTTGATGATGGTTTGTAGAAAAGTCCAAATACCCTTGAGGCCTTCGGCAAAGTGCTATTTCGGTGAGAGCCCTGCTGCCGTGATGAGGTCTGTAGTCAGGCCTATTCCCTCGAGGGTTCCTGCCATGCTGTAGTGATCAGGCGTTTAACCCACCCGGGTAGGCGGGCATCTATCCTGGATTTCGGGGGGTCACCTCAGGCAGGGTGGGGCGTGCGCCCGGTCTGACATAGCAGGAATCATCATGCAGACAACAGGCCATTTGACAGGACATCACTCGGCAGGCACCTCACCGTTTCCTGCATTCGAGAGCGAACTGGACCCGCAAGTACGGCACAGAATGATCGCGGAGGCGGCTTATTTTAGAGCCGAGGCGCGCGATTTCATCAGCGGCTTCGATGTGGAGGACTGGCTGGAGGCCGAGGCCGAAGTGGATCAGTCCCGCATACCATCGGAACTAAGATCGCTGTGTGGCTAAGCCTTAATCCCGGGTGGCCCCGTCAGGCTGCACATCTATGAAATGGGTGATCCGGCTGCTGTTCGCCGTGATGTTGTTAGCCCTGCATTACCTGATATTTCCGGTGCCGGTCGTGGAGAGTTTTATGGCCTACATCCTCCTGTTCAACCCGCGCTGGTTTCGATCCATGCTGCAGCATCTGAAGTAAATGCTGCTGGCGTTGGATGCTGTGGCGGCCACTCATGAAAGGGGAGCCCCGATGATTGGCTCACGAATAGGCAACAATAAGTAGGTTTTTGGCTGTATTGTGTCCTATGTGGCTTATGCTGCATGATGAGGCCAACGTCTCGCGACGTGAGACTCTCACCTTAATCAAGGGAGGATCAGGCCATGTTGAGTCATACATTTACCGACACCCTTTATTCTGACAGTGCAAACCCGCTGGCCGATGTCAGTCAAGGCGACTGGCGCAGCCTGATGGTTTTGGCGGTGCTGGTTGCCTTGTTGGCGACCGAGGCCCGCTGGGCCCGGGAAGATCGGAGGCGCTCCGAGTATCGCCAGTCCTATCTCGCCAATTTTGGTCTGCTGTTTTTCAATGACACGCTGTTGTCGCTCCTGTCCGTTGCTTCGTTATGGACGGTGGCGTCACGTTTTTCCGGCTGGGGGCTCCTCGCGGGCATGGATGCGGCAGGCGGAAAGGCCCTGCTGTCGTTCGTTCTGCTGGACTTTACGCTGTACTGGTGGCACCGGGCCTGTCATCAACTGGATTGTTTTTGGCTGTTTCACAAGGTCCATCACAGCGACCGGGTGATGAATGTTTCGACCGGCTTTCGGCTACATGTGATGGAAGTCCTGCTAACGGTGCTGGTGAAGGCCGCGTTCATCATCCTCGTCGGGGTGGATGCGCACCTTCTGGTAGTCAATGAGGCTTTAATCACGCTTTGCATCTTGTTCCACCATGCCAATATTCGGTTTTGTGGGGAACAGCTGCTGGGAAAACTGGCGATTACGCCCAGCCTGCACCGCACCCATCATTCGACGCGGCGACAGGAACATGACAACAACTACGGGGCGGTACTGACCTGCTGGGATCGGCTATTCGGAACCCTGTGTGACACCCAACCCCAAAACATCGGCCTGCCGGGCGTGCCAGGCCTCTCGTTCTGGGACCTGCTCCAGTTTGGGCTATCATCACCATTGCCTTCGAAGCCTAAGACGGTCGCAGCAGGCAGTGTCGTTCCGCTGCACCAGATGATTGCCGAAGCCGCCTACTACCGGGCCGAGAAGCGTGGATTTCAGCCGGGTAACGACTTTCTGGACTGGCTGGAGGCTGAGCGAGAGTTCCGCGATTGGCACCCGCAGGCTTGAAGCGGGTGGTTACAATGAGGGCTTTCAACTCTGGTGAGAATCCACATGCCCAGGCAACCCAAGCGCGTCCTGCTGCGACTGACCCTCCTGGCCAGTCTGCTTCAGGGTGGCTGTTCCCTTCTGACGACCGATTATGAAAATCTCAAGGCACCCAAGGTCTCCCTGACGAGCCTTGGCATCAAGGATATCAATCCGCTCAACCCCCGCTTTCTCGTCCGGCTGAAACTGGATAACCCCAACGATGCCGCAGTCAGCATGGATGGCGCCGATGTCGCGCTGGCGCTGAATGGCCTGCCGGTGGCGGAAGGCATCAGCCGCAGTCCACTGACCCTGAACCGGCTGGGCAGCTCGGAGATGGACGTGGAGGTATCGGCCAATACCTTCAGCGCCCTCCAGCAGCTACTGCTGTTGCAGAGCAAACCGGCGCTGGATTACCAGCTCACGGGCCACCTGCATCTGCTGGACGGGCTGGGCGCCCTCGGCCAATTACCCTTTAGCTTTACCGGCACTGTCGACCGGCAAACGCTCATGAGCAACGCTCTCGGCCAGCGCTGAACCGACTGCCTTTAACAAAAAACCCGGCACCTCTTCGAGGTTGAACCGGGTTTTTACAGTGTCGGGGGGATCCCCGGGCAGGCTTAGGCCACGTTCTGTGCAGCTACCATGAAGTACAGCATGGGAATGGAGAACATGGTGTTAAAGCGGCTGGTCAACATGGCGGTACGGGCGGCGGCCTTCTTCTCATCCGCGGTCGCGTCAACGATGCCCAAGGCAATTTTCTGGTTTGGCCAGATGATGTTCCAGACATTGAATGCCATGATCAGGCCCAACCACATGCCAAGCCCAATGTACGTATCCATGCCGCCCTTGAAGAAGCCCAGCGCCATTGCCGATAACAGATAACCCTTCATGCCAGCGACAATCAGACCGGTGACGACGGTAGACAGGGCAGCCCACCGGAACCAGAACAGCGCGGTCGGTGCGATGACTTTGCCGATAGCGGGCTTCTGTTCATCGGGGATCTTGGGCATGGAAGGAATCTGCACGAAGTTGAAATACCACAGGAGACCGATCCACATGATGCCGGATATGACGTGCAGCCAACGGAACAAAAAGCTGAACCAGTTATGCCCGAACGTGACGCTACCGGTCGCAAAGGCGAGTGCAACGACCAAAGCGCCACCGAACATGAGCGCGCGTTCCAGTTTGTCGAGGCCGTACTGGGCCAGGGATTCGATCAACAACAACATGACTTTTTTCATGATTCTTCTCCTGTAGCGATTGTTTTAAGAGACGGGCGCACATGCCGCCAGCACACGCGGGACATCAACGTCGGCCCTCCGGCAGAGGCCTCAGGCCGATTGTAGCGGTCTGACCGTCAGCGAAAAACCATTATCTTCGGGTGGAATATCAAGCCGGTCAAAGGGAGTCCGTTCAGACGAAGTCGATCGACTTTTCTTCCGCCAGTTTGAGTATCTTGATGAAAATCGCCTGCCGTTCGCGAATTTCGCCCGCATCATCCGGCGTTTTCAGCAGAAAACTGAGGGCGATATCGAGTTTGCGGGACGCCACATCGACCAACCCGACCCGGATGAATTTTTTGTGTACCAATGGATGTTGCGCCAGCATATCGCTGATCTCGCTGATATAGTCGGTGAGTACCTGGCTCGGTGTCTCGAAACTGAGGCTGAGTGTGGTGCGGACTTCCCGGTATTTACGCGAACCCTGATTGTCCACAGCGCTGTTGACCAGTTGACTGCTGGGTATGGTCACTATCGATTTGTTGGCGGTGCGAATGCGGGTGCTGCGGAAGCCGACCGACTCGACGACACCTTCTGCCCCCTTCACCCTCACCTCATCGCCGATGGAAAAAGGCTTTTCGAACATGATGATGAGCGAGCCCAAAAGATTGGCCAGTGTCTGCTGGGCCGCCAGCGCCACCGCGAAACCGCTGACCCCAAGACCTGCCAGAACCGAATAGGCGGGAAGTCCGAGTTTATCGGCGCCGGTCACCAGGATGAAAATGGTGACGCAAAGGGTCACCAAACGCATCACCAGCCGGATCAATTGGCTGTCGATACTGCTCGCCTTCAACCGTTCCATGTAGATCATGTTTTCGGCCAACAGGGTTCCCATCACCCAGGTCAACCATGTCAGCGCCAGATAGAACATGACCAGCAGCGTGGGCGTGACGACCGCATAGACACTGTCCGAGATTCTGAGGAAATTAACGAAGTTTTGAGCCAGCATGGCGGTGGTGGCCGCCAGGACGGCAGGCCGCAGCAAGGGGGCCCAGAAACCCAGCGCGGAATCGTTCTTCTTGATCAGATGACGAGTCAACCTAAACGAAAGCCGGTTCAGTAAAAAGTAAACCAGGGAGACGACTACCATGGCCAGCCAGCGCCAGAGCGGTTGATTGAGGAAAAAGTAACGCGTCAGGGGGCTTTCACTGGCCACCCAGCGGGGCGGTACTAATCCGTTCAACGCTACGGCCAGGGCAATGGGCCTTCCCTTCTGGAACTCGTACCAGCCTGCGGTGGTGGTGGTGACATAGGGCAAATGCTTGGCCGTCTCGTAGATCTCACCGAGACGCTCCACCGTGTCGGCACTGAACAGGTATTCCCCGGTATGTGGCCCGGATTCCATCCGCACGATGTGGATTTCGGTATTCGGGATGGACCAGCGCTTGAGCTCGGCACGCTGTGCTGCTTCGGCATCGGGGATGGTTTCGGGGTCGGGCAAATGTAGCCGATCCAGAATTTCCTTGAGCTCAATCATGTAGTTGCGCGACGACGCATCAATCATCGCCGGTGGCACCAGAGAGAGGTCCAGGCAGCGTTTAGCCGTTTTCAGTATGTTTCTACTGTCGAATATGGACGCTATTTCTTCTGAAGTGAGGTAGGCCCGAGAGGAGGCGATGTAAGTCGGGACAAGCCCGATGCCTCCCCTGTAGGCTCTCTCGGTGGTTTCGATAAAACTCATGAGCGTGGCCCGGGGGCTGGAGGTATCAACGGGCCTCAGGGGTTTTTGTATATCGGCCCGAGCCTGACCGGCCAGGAGTATCCAGAGACTGATGAGGACAGGCAGACATCGTGACATGACTTAAATCCTGGGCAAGGGAGGACTGTGGGCGATCGGTTTAACAGCGTGTGGGGCCAGGGTTAGCGTACCGGTATTGTCAACGTAGGCGGCACCGCTTTTGAGGCCCCTGCCTGAAGCCGGAATAACTGGGTCAGCAACATGAAAGTAGACTTGGATTCCAGATCGTTGTCTGTCACATAGTACCAATGATCCCGATAGGGAATGGCCAGAAAACCGTGGTCGGGTTTGCTCTCGCTGACGTTGATCCGGAACAGTTGGCCGGCCGGGGTTGTGGCCCAGTCAAAGACGGAGCCATCCTTGTTGCGGGTAATCTTGATCAGACCTTCCTGCTTGTGCTCGGTGGGCGTTTCGATGTTGTGGGAGAGATAGAAAAAGATACTCATCAACGAGCGGGTACTGATGGAGATGGTATCGCCGCCGCGCTGTAGCACATTGCCGGTCAGGATGTAGGTTTCGCGATGCGGATCCAGACCCAGCAGATGCTTGATTTCGGCGATGTCTCCCTGATGTCTCGCGTTGCTGTGAATCTGCACGACAGCCTGTTTGGTGACCGGATCAATGTGCGGGGTGATCAGTCGGGATCCCCTGACCTTTTGCACCAGTTCTAGGAAGCGCATGAAGTCACCGCTATGCTCGGGGGCTTCGTCCGGCTTTGGTCCGGAACCCGAGGGTACGTTCTCCAGATCATTGATGCGCTCGACGCACAGCCCGTAAACCCGACGTTCGCTCCAGCCGGAATAGGTCAGCTCCAGAATGGACTCTATCGCAATCGGGCTCAACAGGCTTTTGACAAAAGACTCACCCTGCAGCGGGGAATAGGAAATGGTCGGCTGAGTGGTATAGGCGCCGCCGGCACTGAACTTGAGAATGTTATCCGCGCTGCCGCTCAGGCCCACGGTGGACTGGTCGAGACCACCACTCAACTCCAGCTTCAGGGTGGCGGCGACGTTGGTGACGTCCAGGAAAAAGGTCGGATCGTGATAGTGCAGACGAACCAGGTTCTGGACAAACTGCTCGTTAATGCTGCTGTTGATGGCTTCGTTGTAGAGCGGATGGGTCCCTTTCAATTCATCCGGGCCAAATGAATGGCAGCCGGCCAGCAACAGGGCGGACAGCGCGACGGACATCGCCCGCCGGATGCGTAATTGGCTTCGCAGAGGTGTCAAGATCTGAGGCAATGGAGTCTCGTCTTTATTGTTGGGTCGGGGTGGCGGCGGTCCCCCCACAATCCACAGCGGAGCAGACCGGGGCGCTGGCCATTTTTGCAGCCTGTTGCTGTTGGCCCAGATGGGTGTAGAGAATCCGCCGCACTTCTTCAATCGCTAGTGGATGACCCTGGGCTGAATGGCCGGTACGGACTATGTATTCCGATGCCACGCCATCGACGTGCGCACTGCTGTACTCCACCACGCCGTCGTTGCCGGTCTTGATGTCCTGATCGGGCAGTACGGCGATGATCGAATGGGCAGTAATGCCGGGCGCCAGCGGCAACTTGGCCAAGGTCTGCAGTACGGGATTATTGGCCGCCATACCATCGATACTGGTGGGGATTTTTTCGCGCATACCCGGCGGTAATTTCAACTGCCCCGACAATTGCGCAAACTTTTCGGCGCCACCCAAGATCAGGTCGGCGGGTAATGTCAGGACGTTTCTCGCCAGATTTCGCACCCAGTCCTTGGTCAGGAAACTGCCCCGGTGCGGGGTCGAGATATAGACAATCCGTTTTACGAAGGGCAGATGCCGGAAGAACATGGACCGCGCTAGCCCTTTCTTCAGCATTGGGTCGGCCTGCAATGACTCGAACGGCACATCGCTGATACTGCGGAATAACTGATCACCGGGGTCCACCGCCGTCAGATTGGTCAACAGCCCGCCCTGGCTATGGCCGATGACCACCATCTGATTGAGAGCCGGGTCCTTGTGTTGCGGATCCAGCCGGTTGACCATCGTAGTCAGGGTTTCGCGCAGATCAGCGGCGGAGGCCAGCACTACGCTGTTACTGGTGTACTGATAGAACCAGAACTGATAGCGCTTGCGCATCACCGGGTCGTTGCGCAGGGTGTTGACCATTTCCGCCCACCATACCGGACTGCTGCCGGTGCCGTGTACCAACACCACCGGTATGCGGCCGGGTTCATAGGGCTGAATCAGCAGCATGTGGTTGGGCACCTGCTCGCCCGTGATGAAGCGTTTGAGCCCGACATTCCAGAGTTCGGGGTCATTCAGCCGGTAGGCCAGCGGCGCGGTAGCATCAGACTGCAGCGGTACGGGTTGGCCGTTCACCGTCACCTGATTGTCGTCATAGGCTGAATACAGTTCCAGACTGGCACTGCCACGACCGTTCTGGATATCCGCCAAATCACCATTGACTCTCAGAAACGCGGTGATGGGCAACGCACCGCCATTGGGCGCCTCGGCCGACTTGCGGGTGACGCCGATCGCCGGGAGGCCGAGACCCGGCGTACGGTTGCGTACCGTGAAGCCGAACACATCGTAGGAATCGGCAGCGACAAATGAATCGAAATCCGCCAATTTCCAGCCGAGATCCTGGCTGACCAGACTGACGGGCAGGGTAGTTACTCCCAAGTTGCGGCGACCGGAGGCGAATTGCAGACCATCGCCTTTTCCAGCCCGAAAGGCATGATCCAGCGCCCGGTTATAAAATTCGCAGGCCTGCCTGAAGCGGCCATCATAGGCGCTGGGCGGAGGTTCGCTACCCTTACCGAGCAGGTAGAGGTAGGCATAGACCGATGATTGCAGGAATACATCCTGAGCGCGTAAATCAGCTCCGGTCGCCAGAGCACGTTCGGGCAGCGTGCCGCCATAGGCGTAACTGAGTTCCGCCAGCGCAAACAGCAGATCACGGCGCTCGTCCTTCAGGGCAACCTGATGCAGTGCTCGAATCGCGTCAGCCGGTTTGGTGTCATAAGCCTCGGTGAGGTTGTAGCGGTGCAAGACGGATTTGGCATCATTGCTCAACTCGCCGCTTGCCGTCAGCGGACTGGTAATCGCGGTCTGGTAGGACTCCTCCGGCGAGACACGGGTCAAGCCTATCGGTTGGGAACAGCCCGACAGCACGAGCAGCAGACCGACGAACAGGCACTCGGCGCGTAGACAACGAGGCAGTATGCGGGCGGGTGGCGGGGTTCTGTTCATGGTTTCGGCAGGCGATTGAAGCGAAAGGGTGCGGGGAAATCGGGCAGACGGATGATTGCGGATCAAGGGCGACCCCCCGTAGTGTTACATTTCGGATCATTTTGCCATAACCGGCCCACAGATGGCGGGCCGGCGTAGCGGACCCTATAGGTGAGAGCGCTATTTCTACCGTGAGCCATGACTCTCGCGCGGCGACAGTGCCGGGAGAACAGGTCTTACAGCACCCGCCCCTACCCTGACCGTTCGGTAGGGTTAACCGCTCTGGCGGGGCCGGTACGTCATCTTGTGAAGGGCTTATTCCTTGTTTTTCACACAGCGAAAGCCGGTGTGAACCAGCCCGGTATCGGGGCTGGATTTCATGCGGGCACTGGGCCGGTAACTGGCGCAGACGTTATCGTCACAGAGAAAAGAACCGCCACGCTGGCTGCGTTTTTTGATATAGGGTTCTTCCGGGTCAAAGCTGTCGATCGGACCTTGCGGGTTATCGACCGTTTTTTTGCCCGCGACTTGAGTGTAGGCATCTGCCCGATACCAGTCCTGGGTCCATTCCCAGACATTGCCGGTCATGTCGAACAGGCCATACCCGTTGGCTGGAAAACTGCGAACCTTGCTGGCGCCGGTATGACCATCGCTGCCGAGATTCTGCTGCGGGAAAGTCCCCTGCCAGATATTGGCGCGGGGTTTACCGCGGGCGGGGTCCTCGTTACCCCAACTATAGGTTTTGCCCTTGAGCCCACCGCGGGCGGCAAATTCCCATTCCGCTTCGGTCGGCAGGCGCTTGCCCGCCCATTTTGCATAGGCTTCGGCGTCAAACCAGGATACCTGCACTACCGGATAGTCGTCCTTGCCGGCAATGGTCGTGTCCGGCCCTTCGGGGTGGCGCCAATCGGCACCTGGCACCCACTTCCACCAGTACTCACCGCCTGAAGGTGGCGCTGCGAATACTAGCGAGCCCGGCTTCAGGTTTTCCGGCGGAGGTTCAGGCGTCCCCGGCGGCAGTTGCGCCATGATGTCCTCCTTGCTCGGTGGTTTTTCTGCAGTGGTGACGTAATGGGTCGCTTCGACAAAGCGGCGGAACTCACCGTTGGTCACTTCGGTGGCATCCATCCAGAACGGGCTGACGCTCACCTTGTGAACCGGCCGCTCGTCGGGCCGTGCCAGCTTGGATTCACTACCCATCATGAATTCACCACCAGGGATCAGCACCATGCCGGTCGGTGCGGCGACCGTGTCATTCACCAACAGCGCCAGCAGCCAGGCAGCCACGGCGCAGCCCCGCCCCAGCGGGGGGGCGGTTCCAGTCCCCATTAAAGAGTGAGTCGTCATGTGCGGCATTTCCTCCGAACTGGGGCCTGCTCAGGGGTTCTTTGGGTTGCTGGCAGCAGATTTTGCCGGAGCCATGGCGGTTTTGCCGGGTTTGCAATGCGTGCCGAAGTTCTGCTGGATAACCTGATAATCAGATTCGTTGGTGAGTCCGTCCAGGTTGAAGTCATACCAGCTGGAAAGCCCATCATTGATCTTGCTGAACTTCTCCCATTCGGCCATATCCTTCTGGTTGACCACCCCGTCAAGGTTGCCGTCACCCTCGCAATCCACGTCGGTTTTCAATAACAGCCCCAGCTTTCTGGTCAGCGCGGCATAGTTGCGTTTCTGGTCTGACGTCAGATTAGCCTCGCCATCGGCCAGCAAGTTGTCTTTCTCCAGATCTATTTTAGGCTTTTTGTTTTCGTTGATTTCATAAAACTCCTTGGTTTCGCTGTTCATGACGCAGCTATTGGTCGTGGCGTCGTAGGCATTGGTGGAGTTGATTACCAGCTTGTAGCGGTTGTTGCGAATACCCATTGAGGCCAGCGAATTAATACTGGGCAAACTGTAGTCGGTAATGTTGTTGGCCTTGTAGTAGTTGGTCAGATAAATATTCACATTGCAGCAATAGGTTTGGGGGACTGGACCTGGGCCGTCGGCGTCCGAGTCCTGCGCGCCTTCGCCCCACCAGACACCACCGTTATCCTCACACACACTTTTATTGACGGGGATCTGCGAACAGGATGCACCGCCCGACATGACGCAGGGTCCGTTGACGGTGCCGTTGGGCTG
>JBILXN010000068.1:0-11270 GCA_044378425.1 Methylococcaceae bacterium | reverse complement strand
TGATCTTGTCGGTGTGTTTAAAAGTGTTGCCATAGATGCAGCAGGAGATGGCTTCCTGCTGCGATAGACCGAAACGCGAGGGATACACAGCGAGTACGGTGGGGCATCCCGGACTTGCATTTTTGGCTTGAGCATTACGTATGCCTTCGTGTTGTCCAGCTGGTTGGTCGATATCGGCTGCCATCTGGTTGTGAGTTGCCGCGGTCAGCGACGGGCAGACCGCGCGCGGCTAAAGGCCACATATCTTTACAAGGCCTAGGGTAACGCTGGGCGTCTAAATGTTTGCAATCCTCATAAAATTGCCTATAATTCGTGGCTAGTTTGCAGGCGCGTAGCTCAGTTGGTTAGAGCACCACCTTGACATGGTGGGGGTCGTTGGTTCGAGTCCAATCGCGCCTACCAAATCCGAAAAAGCATCGCAATGCGGTGCTTTTTTTTGTTAGCGAGGTTTTAAGATGCCGGTGATAACGCTACCCGATGGAACGAACCGCGAGTTCGAGCGTCCAGTGACGTTATTGGAAGTCGCTGCGTCTATTGGCCCAGGGTTGGCCAAGGCGGCCCTCGCAGGGCGCGTTAACGGTGAGTTGGTTGATTTGTCCCATCTGGTCGAGCGGGATGCGAATGTGGCTCTGGTGACAGGGCGTGACCCGGATGGCGTAGATGTGATCCGCCATTCGGTAGCTCATTTACTGGCGCAGGCCGTTAAATCCCTGTTCCCGACTGCGCAAGTGACTATCGGTCCTGTGGTGGACAATGGGTTCTATTACGATTTTTCCTATGAGCGTCCATTCACGCCTGAGGATTTGGCGGCGATAGAAAAGAAAATGGAAGCATTGGCCGCGGAGGCCATGCCCGTAACGCGTAAGATCATGTCCAGAAACGAGGCCGTCGAGTTCTTTATTGGGCAGGGTGAAGTCTATAAAGCTGAAATCATAAGCGGCATTCCTGAGGATCAGGCTCTTTCGCTTTACACGCAAGGTCAGTTTACCGATCTGTGTCGCGGGCCCCATGTGCCCGATACCGGCAAATTGCGTGCATTCAAGCTGATGAAGATCGCTGGCGCTTATTGGCGCGGGGACTCTAAGAATGAGATGTTGCAGCGGATTTATGGGACCGCTTGGGCAGACAAAAAAGACCTTAAGGACTATCTGGCTAGGCTTGAAGAAGCGGAACGGCGCGATCACCGAAAGATAGCTAAAGCGCTGGATCTGTTCCATATGCAGGAAGAAGCCCCCGGGATGGTGTTCTGGCACCCTAAGGGCTGGATACTTTGGCAAGTGGTCGAGCAATATATGCGCGGCGTTTTTCAGGATAATGGTTACGAGGAAATTCGTACACCGTTGGTGGTATCGCGTAGTTTGTGGGAGAAGTCTGGACATTGGGACAAGTTTCAGGCTGATATGTTTACCACGACATCCGAGTCGCGGGATTACGCCATCAAGCCGATGAACTGTCCCTGTCACGTTCAGGTGTACAACCAGGGTTTGAAAAGTTATCGAGACCTGCCATTGCGCTTGGCTGAGTTTGGATCATGCCATCGCAATGAGTTGTCTGGGGTACTGCACGGTTTGATGCGGGTTCGTGGGTTTGTCCAGGACGATGCGCATATCTTCTGTACTGAAGCGCAAATTCAGGGCGAAGTGTCCGCATTTATCGATCTGCTTCGTAATGTCTACGCTGACTTTGGTTTCACCAAGGTACTCGTTAAATTATCAACTCGCCCGGTGAACAGAGTCGGATCCGATGAGGTCTGGGACAAGGCGGAAGCAGCATTAGCCACCGCGCTAGACGCCAAGGGGCTTGACTGGCAGCTTCAGCCGGGCGAGGGGGCTTTTTACGGGCCTAAAATAGAGTTTTCTCTGGCCGACTGCCTTGATCGCGTGTGGCAATGCGGCACAATTCAGGTTGATTTTTCCATGCCGGAGAGGTTGGGTGCGGTTTATGTTGCCGAGGATGGGGCAAAACATACTCCGGTGATGCTGCACCGTGCCATTTTGGGTTCACTGGAAAGGTTTATCGGGATCTTGATTGAACACTACGCTGGTTATTTTCCGCTCTGGCTTGCACCTGTTCAGGCGGTGGTCGTGAATATAACGGATAATCAGTCTAACTATGCAGCCAAAGTAGCGGCCGGACTTGTGGCACAAGGTCTCAGAGTTGAGACCGACTTGAGAAATGAAAAAATCGGCTTTAAAATCCGCGAGCATTCGATGCGGCGAGTTCCCTATCTTGTCATAGTGGGAGACAAGGAGGTTGAGTCGGATACGGTTACCCTGCGCACCCAGAAGGGTGTTGATTTGGGGGCGCTTAGCCCGACAGAGTTGGCGCGAAAGCTTGCCGACGAAGCGGTCAATCGTGTCGTGAATATTTAACTGTTTTTGGAGGATCAGGCTATCAGCGCCGATAGAAAAGAACCGCGGTTGAATGACGAAATACAGTCTCCAACAGTCCGGTTAATTGATGCAGAGGGTAATCAGGCCGGTGTTGTATCCAGTCGTGAGGCGAGACAACTGGCTTATGAGGCTGAACTTGATCTGGTTGAAATATCCCCTGGTGCCGATCCTCCCGTATGCCGGATCATGGACTATGGGAAGTTCAGATTTGAGCTTAACAAAAAGCAACAAGCGGCAAAAAAGAAGCAAAAACAGATACAGGTCAAGGAAGTAAAATTCCGGCCGGGTACCGACGTTGGTGATTATCAGGTCAAGCTTAGAAATCTAATCCGGTTCCTGAATGACGGCGATAAGGCGAAGGTGACTGTAAGATTTCGTGGCCGCGAATTAAGCCATAAAGAGCTTGGTATGGATCTTCTCAAGCAGATAGAGGCCGACTTGGTTGAGCACGGCTCAGTCGAGCAATTCCCTAAAATGGAGGGTAAGCAGATGAGCATGACCTTGACTCCAAAGAAGAAAAAGTCCTGATTTAGAGATTAAACCGGAGAGCACGATGCCAAAGTTGAAAACTAATCGTGGCGCGGCGAAACGTTTCAAGAAAACCGCTTCTGGTGGTTTTAAGTGCAACCATTCGCATCGCCGTCATATACTTACCAAGAAAAGCACAAAGCGGAAGCGCCAGTTACGTAGTCCCAACGCGATCCATGCGTCGGATGTGCGTAGCGCGGCACGTATGATGCCTTACGCTTAACCGATTTTATTTCGACCTAAGATTTTTAAGAGGGTCCAATGCCAAGAGTAAAACGTGGCGTCACCGCGAGAGCGCGTCACAAGAAAGTTCTTAAGCAGGCTAAGGGTTACTATGGAGCCCGTAGTCGGGTTTATCGCGTAGCCAAGCAGGCTGTTATCAAGGCCGGTCAGTATGCGTATCGTGACCGTAGACAAAGGAAGCGTCAGTTCCGCTCACTGTGGATTGTCCGTATCAATGCGGCTGCTCGTGAATGTGGTCTGTCCTACAGTCGTTTCATGGATGGGCTTAAGAAGGCTTCTGTCGAGATTGATCGCAAGGTGCTTGCCGATATTGCCGTCCGCGATAAGGAAGCCTTTGCAGAACTCGCCAAGATTGCCCAAGGCTAAATCTCGCAAAACCTGAATCCAGGGCGCGCCAGTCGCGCCTTGTTTTTTTCTGTCAAAAGCTTACTGCACATTTCGAGAATAAGGCAGCACATGACTACCCTTGAAGATCTACTCGAACTTGCGCAAGGGGAATTGTCCGCGGCTGATACTGTTTCGGCAGTTGATTGGGTCCGCGTACGTTACGTCGGGAAAAAAGGCGTGTTCACCGAGCGAATGAAGGCGCTGGGCACTCTCCCGCCGGACGAACGTAAGGTTGCTGGTGCAGAAATCAATTCTGCCAGGGATGCATTTGTTGAAGCGTTGGAGTCACGCAAATCGCTTCTTGAGTCGCTGGAACTTGAGAGACGCTTGGTCAGCGAGACGATTGATGTGAGTCTTCCCGGGCGGGGTCGGGCCACGGGCGGATTGCATCCTGTAACGCTGACATTGCGGCGCATATCTGAATTGTTCGCCAAAATTGGATTCGAAATTGTCGAAGGTCCCGAAGTTGAGGATGACTTTCATAATTTTGAGGCACTGAACATACCTGCGTCCCACCCTGCGCGGGCTATGCACGATACTTTCTATTTCGATCAGCATACTCTACTCCGTACCCACACCTCGCCCGTGCAGGTTCGGATCATGGAAACGAGAAAGCCACCGTTGCGGGTGATTGCTCCTGGTCGGGTATACCGCTGTGATTCCGATTTGACCCATACGCCGATGTTCCATCAGGTAGAAGGTTTCTTGGTGGATGAAAACGTCAGTTTTGCCGATCTACGCGGCATACTCTACGAATTCCTGACCTTGTTTTTTGAAAAGGATGTACAGGTCCGGTTCAGACCCTCTTACTTCCCATTTACTGAGCCCTCGGCTGAAGTCGATATCGAGTGCGTTATCTGTAGTGGAAAGGGTTGTAGGGTGTGTAAACAGACTGGTTGGCTTGAGGTGATGGGCTGTGGCATGGTTCATCCCCGAGTGTTTGGATTTGTCGGTATTGACCCTGAAGTACATACCGGATTCGCTTTCGGGCTTGGGGTTGAACGGATGGCGATGCTCCGCTACGGCATCAATGACCTACGCCTGTTTTTTGAAAACGACCTTAAGTTCCTCACGCAGTTCGCTGCATTTTAAGCTTACCCACTGGGTCCTACTATGCGTTTCAGCGAAGCTTGGCTCCGAAACTATGTAAATCCATCTATTACGACTTCGGAGTTGGTCCATCAATTGACCATGGCCGGTCTTGAAGTCGATAGCGTCGTACCCGCTGCGGATAAATTCAGCGGTGTCGTCATCGGAGAGATTCTTGAAACATCGCCACACCCTGAGGCTGATCGTTTGAAGGTATGCCGGGTGGCGGCAGGTCTTGCAGAACCGTTACAGATTGTTTGTGGTGCTCCTAACGCCCGTGAGGGAATGCGTGCCCCCCTGGCGCTGGTAGGTGCTGAGTTGCCCGGTGGCATCAGGATCAAGGCATCCAAACTCCGCGGCGTACCATCCTTGGGCATGCTTTGTTCTGCCAAAGAACTGGGTCTCGACGACGATGCCTCCGGTCTGATGGCGTTGCCGGCAGATGCCCCGGTCGGGGCCGATATCCGCGAGTTCCTCCAGTTGAACGATATGGTGATTGAGGTTGATCTCACTCCCAATCGGGCGGACTGTCTGAGTGTTGCAGGAATCGCACGCGAGGTGGCGCTACTAAACGGGCTGGATCTGACGAGCCCTAAAATCGAATCACCCCCTGTGGAGGATGATGCGGTACTAACGGTCACCCTTGAGGCTCCCGAGCAATGTCCGCGCTATCTTGGTCGGTTGATTCATGGTGTCGCCCACGGTGTCCAAACCCCGATGTGGATGAAGGAACGTTTGCGGCGTTCGGGGCTGAGATCTCTGGATGCCGTAATTGATGTCACCAATTACGTTCTGTTGGAAATGGGTCAGCCACTGCATGCTTTCGATGCCGATAAACTCGAAGGCGGTATCCGGGTTCGGCTGGCACAAGAAGGTGAAAAACTTCGCCTATTGAACGACCAGGAACTGACCCTGCAGGAAAACACACTCGTCATTGCTGACCAGTTCAAGCCGCTGGCACTAGCTGGCATCATGGGCGGCAGCGAGTCTGCCGTTGGAGACGCTACCCGCGATATTTTCCTCGAGTGTGCTTTTTTCACTCCTGACCTGATCATGGGTAAGGCCCGTCAGTATGGGCTCAGCACCGACTCATCGCACCGGTTCGAGCGCGGTGTGAGTTTTGAACTGCAGGCCGAGGCGATGGCGCGTGCTACCGCACTGATCGTTGCCATTGCGGGAGGCGCAGCGGGACCCGTTGTCGAAGTTTGCAGCCCTGAACATTTGCCCAAAAGGGAACCGCTGCAGTTGCGTTCTGCCCGGATCAGTCGCTTGCTTGGCCTTGATATTGATTCGGCCCGTGTTGGGGCGATCCTGCAACGGCTGGGTATGCGGCCCGAACAGCATGCGGAGGGTTGGCGGGTAACACCACCTGCGTTCCGTTTCGATATAGCGATTGAAGCTGACTTGGTTGAGGAGTTGGGTCGTGTTTACGGCTACGATCACCTCCCGCGCAAGCACCCGACGTTTCCGGCCGCCATGCGAGCCGTTTCGGAGACCTGCCTGAATTTGGATAGGGTAAAGGATGCACTGGTGGATGCGGGCTATCAGGAGGCAATTACCTATAGCTTCGTCGAAGACAGGCTTCAAAAGGTGATCGTGCCGGATGATGTGCCGCTGCCGCTTAAAAACCCGATTTCTGCCGAGCTTGCCGTGATGCGTACGACCTTGTGGGTGGGCTTGCTGGATGCCGCCATCAAGAACAATAACCGCCAGCAGACACGGGTACGCCTGTTCGAAAGCGGACTCATCTTTCATCAGGATGCTAATGGGCTGGAGCAACCTAAGTCTATAGCCTGGTTAGCGATGGGCGCGGTCAATCCCGAGCAGTGGGGCGAAGCATTACGCCGGGTGGATTTCTACGATGTCAAAGCGGATGTCGAAGCCGTGGTTGCACTGACCGGTCGCGCCGATCTGTTGGAATTCAGGGCGGGTCAGCACCCAGCCCTGCATCCTGGCCAGACTGCCGCCATTTATCTCGGTCGTCAGCGTTTGGGTGTGGCCGGTATGCTGCACCCAAGGCTGGAGAAACGACTCGGTTTTGACCAGCGCGTTTTTCTGGTAGAACTGGATCAATCGGTGCTTTTGGAGAGGACGGTTCCAAAATTCCGTTCGTTATCCAAATTTCCCCACGTTCGCCGCGATATTGCCGTTATTGTCGATGAATCTATTCCTGTCGCCGGTTTGGTGGCCTGTTGCGAGCACCATGGCGGCGACCTCTTGAGGTCAGTGCTGATATTCGATATTTACCGCGGACAGGGCGTCGAAGCGGGTAAAAAGAGCGTAGCGCTTGGGCTTTTCTGGCAGGATGAGACCGACACACTGATTGATGCGAGGGTTGATGAGGCTGTTACGGGTATCTTGACGAGCCTTGCTGAACAATTTGATGCACACCTGAGAGACTGATCCATGGCACTGACCAAAATAGATATGGTCGAGAAATTGCTTGAAAATCTTGACCTGAGCCGAAAGGATGCCAAAGAACTGGTTGATCAGTTCTTCGAGGAAATAAAAACCGCGTTGGCTCAAGGAGAATCGGTAAAGCTCTCTGGTTTTGGCAATTTCGAATTACGGGACAAGAATGAACGGCCTGGCCGCAATCCCAAGACGGGCGAGGAGGTTCCCATCACCGCCCGCCGTGTAGTCACCTTCAAGCCGGGACAAAAGCTCAAGGATGCGATTGAAGCGTTCGATGGCCCCCCACCAGAGGAATCCTGATGCTCTCATGGGACAACGGTTGCCCACCCAGTTGCGGAGTCAGGGCATGATCCGAGCCGGCATCGTTGGCGGTACCGGCTATACCGGTGTCGAACTGTTGCGAATTCTGGCACTACATCCGGGTGTCACCATCGCGAGCGTGACGTCGCGCAGTGATGCGGGCAAGTCGATTGCAGAAATCTATCCCAATCTGCGCGGCCATATTGATGCCGTTTTCGTTGAGCCCAGCGTGGCTGAGCTGGCTGACGACTGCGAGGTCGTTTTCTTTGCTACGCCCAATGGCACTGCCATGCGTATGGCGCCTGATTTGCTGGCGAGAGGGGTAAAGGTCATTGATCTTGCTTCAGATTTCAGGCTGGCAGACCCCAATGTCTGGGCCCGGTGGTATGGCGAGCCACACCTGTGCCCTGAGTGGCTGGCCGAAGCGGTGTATGGATTGCCTGAAATTAACCGGGATGCTATCCGGACCGCTCGCCTGGTGGCTTGCCCCGGTTGCTATCCTACGGCAGTGCAGTTGGGTCTTTTACCTCTGTTGGAAGCCGGATTGATCGACGCCAACCGCATCATTGCGGATGTCAAATCGGGTGTCAGTGGCGCCGGCCGGAAGGCTGAAATTGGCACTTTGATGAGTGAGACTGGCGAGAGCTTCAAGGCATATGGTGTCAATGGCCACCGGCATTGGCCGGAAATCATTCAGGGTCTGTCGCGTATTAGCCAGTCAGCGGTCGGCTTGACTTTTGTGCCTCACCTAACGCCGATGATACGTGGCATTCATGCCACGATCTACGGTCAACTGCAGGTCGAGCCCAACGATTTGCAGGCAGTTTTTGAGCAGCGTTATCGGGAAGAAGCATTTGTCGACATCTTGCCAGAGGGCTCACATCCCGACACGCGCAATGTTCGCGGCGTCAACCGCTGCCAGATTGCCGTGCACCGCCCCATGAAGGGTGACACCGTGGTCGTTCTATCGGTCATTGATAATCTGGTCAAAGGCGCAGCAGGGCAGGCGGTACAAAATATGAATCTGATGTTCGGGCTTGATGAATGTGCGGGCCTCAACGCAATAGGACTTTATCCATGAGCCATGATACAGGGCGGATCGCCATACTCGATACGCTGGTGACCCTGCGGGATTACGTGCGCTATGCCGCTAGCCGCTTTTCGGAGCAGGCACTTTATTTCGGACACGGTACGTCTGGCCCCCTGGATGAGGCCTGCGCCCTTGTGTTGCATGCCCTGTATTTGCCCTATGACATGCCCGGCGGCTACTTCGAAGCCGCACTGACAGTGCCCGAGCGTGAGCGGGTGCTGGCATTAATGGATCGTCGTATAGCGGAACGAAAGCCGCTGGCCTACTTGACCCATGAAGCGCCCTTCGCAGGGCTCTCCTTTTATGTGGATGAGCGCGTGCTGGTGCCGAGATCACCCATCGCCGAGTTGATCGAGGCCAGCTTTACGCCCTGGCTCGATCAAGAGCGCGTGACTGATATTCTGGATCTGTGTACCGGCAGTGGTTGCATAGCTGTCGCCTGCGCTCTAGCTTTTCCTGAGGCGAAAGTCGATGCGGTCGATATCTCTGCCGATGCCCTGGCAGTAGCGCGCATCAACGTTGACCGTCATGACTTGGCTGACCGGGTTGAGATCATCGAATCGGATATCTACGCTGCCTTGAGTGAGCGGCGCTATGACATTATCGTCAGCAATCCACCCTACGTGAGTACCGCTGAATGGTGTGATTTGCCGGCAGAATTTCATGCCGAACCCAAGTTGGGGCTAGAGTCAGGTGAAGAAGGGCTTGATTGTGTTCGTGGCATCTTGCAGGGTGCTGCCCGGCACCTGAAGCCAGGTGGGATACTGGTGGTTGAGGTGGGGAGTGCTGCCGAAGCATTGATGGAGGCATACCCTGAAATCGCCTTCTTCTGGCTGGAGTTTGAGCGAGGGGGCGATGGCGTGTTTTTGCTCACGGCAGACCAGGTGCGGGGGCTATCCCAGGTTGTTGCCTGACTTTTGTTGCGGGTAGTCCGTGGCGAGGTCGGTTCGAGTGTCTCATTTCGTAGCCCACCCGGCGCACTGGCGGGGGGGTAGAACTACTTAACCCAATTCAGGCAGCACCATGTCCGGAAATACTATCGGCAAATTATTCACCGTCACTTCTTTTGGTGAGAGTCATGGCCCAGCCATAGGTTGTATTGTCGATGGCTGCCCCCCGGGTATGGCCCTTTCGGAGGCCGATTTGCAGGTCGACCTGGATCGTCGCAAGCCTGGAACATCGCGTCACACCACCCAACGCCGTGAACCCGATGAGGTTCGGATACTGTCTGGCATTTTCGAGGGAAAAACCACAGGCACGCCGATTGGTTTAATGATAGAAAATGTCGATCAGCGCTCCAAGGACTACGGCAACATCGCTGAACAGTTCCGTCCCGCCCACGCCGATTATGCCTATCACATGAAGTATGGTTTTCGGGACTATCGCGGTGGTGGTCGCTCCTCAGCACGCGAGACCGCAATGCGGGTTGCGGCGGGCGCCATCGCGAAAAAATATCTGCGGGTGAGCCTGGGTATTGAAATTCGTGGCTACCTTGCTCAACTAGGTCCTATCAAGGCCGAGCGGTTAGTGTGGGAAGAGGTCGAGAACAACCCGTTTTTCTGCCCGGATCCCGACAAGGTGCCTGAGATGGAGGATTACATGGATGCCTTGCGCAAGGCGGGTGATTCCATTGGCGCCCGTATCAATGTGGTTGCGACCGGCGTACCGCCGGGTTGGGGAGAGCCTATTTTCGACCGGCTGGATGCTGATCTGGCTCATGCGTTGATGAGTATTAATGCTGTCAAGGGCGTTGAGATTGGCGGCGGATTTGGCTGTATCGAGGCTCGTGGAAGCGAGTTTCGTGACGAAATAACGCCAGAAGGTTTTCTCAGTAATGATGCCGGCGGTGTGCTGGGCGGTATTTCCTCCGGTCAGGACATTCTCGCCAGCATCGCACTAAAGCCGACCTCCAGTCTCAGGTTGCCAGGCCGGTCTGTGAATGTGCGTGGCGAACCCGTGGATGTGATCACCACCGGGCGCCATGATCCCTGCGTCGGTATCCGTGCTACGCCAATAGCGGAGGCGATGACGGCAATTGTATTGCTGGATCACTACTTGCGGCATCGGGGACAGAATTCTGATGTCGAAATGTCGCTGAAGCCCATCCCTGCATAGGCCTGATAACCCCCAACGCAGGAGCATGCCCGACGTGATGGCGCGCGGTATACCCAAGGCTCGCCTGTCCGGCTTTTACTATTGTTATTTCGCGATACTGGGTTGCTTTATTCCGTACTGGCCGCTGTATCTCGAAAGCAGTGGATATAGCCCGCAACAGATCGGTTGGATTATGGCGCTAGTGCCGGCGACCAAGATCGTATCCCCAGCCTTGTGGGGTTGGCTTGCCGATCGTAGTGGGCGCATCCTCCGACTGATCCGGTGGGCCAGCTTTCTCGCTTTGATCTGTTTCTCCGGGCTGTTTATCGGTCCTGCCGTGCTGGGCACCCAGGTCGCGGTGCTTTTGGCCTTCAGTTTCTGCTGGAATGCGACGCTACCCCTGTTCGAGGCGGTCACGTTAAGCCACCTGACCCGCCACACGGCGCTATACAGCCGTATTCGGCTATGGGGTTCGGTGGGTTTCATCGTTGCGGTTTGGGGTATAGGCGAGATGTTGGACGGGATGCTGCTGGTGGCCCATCTACCGCTCGTCATGGTGGCGTTGCTGTCCTGCCAGTGGCTGCTAAGTCTTATGGTGCCCTCGCCAATCAATGAACATGCGCCTGACATCAACACTGCTGTTTGCGACATTCTGGGGCGCCGAGAGGTAATCGCCTTTTTCATCGCAGCTTTGCTGCTACAGGTCGCTCATGGCCCCTACTATGCGTTTT
>JBILXN010000230.1:0-3266 GCA_044378425.1 Methylococcaceae bacterium | reverse complement strand
GCCGACCGTGCCCGGGTTGATCAAGCCGACGTACGCTACGCAGAAATCTCCCCCTGCGAGGTCGTCATTATGCTGGATGTCCTGCTGTACCTCAGCCGGATCGAACAGGACAGGGTGCTGGAGAACATAGCCGCCCACCTGCCCGCCGGCGGCATTTTGATTTTGCGTGAAGCCGACGCCGACGCAGGCTGGCGCTTCCGGGTGACCCTGCTAGCCGAAAGACTGTGCGCCCTCAGCAGGGGCCACTGGCGGCAACCCTATCATTACCGAAGTGCGCGGGCGTGGCGCTTGCGACTCGAGACACTGGGTTTTGCAGTTGAAACCATCGCCATGAGCCAAGGCACGCCCTTCTCGAACATCCTCTTCACTGCGCGTAAAATCCGCGACTGCACTGTTATCCGCAATCCACATGACGGTTCATCACCATGACGACCCTAACTTTGACTCGCCCCGACGACTGGCACCTGCATCTGCGTGATGGGGCCGCACTGAACGCTGTGGCAGGTGATACCGCAAGGCAATTCGGACGGGCATTGATCATGCCCAACCTCAAGCCCCCCATCACCACCGTGGCTGCGGCGATCGACTATCGGACACGGATACTGGCCGCCCTGCCGCCCGAAACTGATTTCGAACCCCTGATGTCGCTGTACCTGACCGATCAGACCGCAACCGATGAGGTGCGGCGGGTGGCAGAGGCACCGGGCGTCCTCGCCTTCAAGCTCTATCCGGCGGGCGCTACCACCAACTCCGATGCTGGCGTCAAAAGCCTCGCTGGCCTTGATCCTGTGTTGGCCGCGATGGAACGGCTGGATGTGCCGCTGCTGGTGCATGGCGAAGTAACCGATGCCGACATCGATATTTTCGACCGGGAGCGCGTCTTCATTGACCGCCATCTGGCACCGATTGCCAGTCGCTTTCCGGCGCTTCGCATCGTACTGGAACACATCACTACCCGCGAGGGGGCCGAGTTTGTGCGCGACAGTCGCCCTGGCATCGCCGCTACCATCACCGCCCATCATCTGCTCTATAACCGCAATGCGATGCTGGCAGGTGGCATCAGGCCCCATGTTTACTGCCTGCCTGTACTAAAGCGGGAAAGCCATCGGCGGGCCCTTTTGGCGGCGGCTACCAGTGGCAATCCCAGGTTTTTCCTTGGCACCGATAGCGCCCCACATCCCCGCCACCAGAAGGAATCGGCCTGTGGCTGCGCTGGCTGCTACACCGCCCATACTGCACTGGAGCTTTACGCCACCGCATTCGAAGCGGAAGGCGCGCTGGCGGCACTGGATGATTTTGCCAGTCGTCACGGTGCCGCGTTCTACCGTCTGCCCCGCAATCGCGGCAGCATCACGTTGGAACAGCGGGACTGGCAGGTACCAGCCCGCTTGCCCTATGGTGAAGGTGAACTGCTGCCTCTGATGGCGGGCGAAACGCTGCAATGGCGTTATGTCGACAAAACATGAAGGCCCACTCTATTTAAGGACCCCGCACGACTACGGGCAGTAAACCTAGACGCCCGCTATGATAAAATCGGTGGTCAATCGAGCCTTTGCCCACCCGCAGACCCAGCGTCTGCCACCACGATTTTTTCCGATGAACGAGCACAAACTGACCCATCTCAAGCAGCTCGAAGCCGAGAGCATCCACATCATTCGCGAAGTCGCCGCCGAGTTTGACCGGCCCGTAATGCTGTACTCGATCGGCAAGGACTCTGCCGTCATGCTGCATCTGGCCATGAAAGCCTTCTACCCCGGCAAGCCGCCGTTTCCTCTGTTGCATGTGGATACCACCTGGAAATTCTGGGAGATGATCTCCTTTCGGGATCGCATGGCCAATGAACTGGGCCTTGAGCTTATCGTGCATATCAACCGGGAGGGCGTCGCCCAGGGCATAGGCCCCTTCACGCATGGCAGCGAGAAACATACCGACGTCATGAAAACTGAAGCACTCAAGCAGGCGCTTAATCACTACCAGTTTGATGCCGCTTTTGGTGGCGCCCGCCGTGACGAGGAAAAATCCCGCGCCAAGGAACGGGTCTACTCCTTCCGCGACAGGAATCACCGCTGGGACCCGAAGAATCAGCGGCCCGAACTATGGAACCTCTACAACGGCAAGGTCAACAAAGGTGAAAGTATCCGGGTATTCCCGCTGTCCAACTGGACCGAACTGGACATTTGGCAGTACATCTACCTGGAAAATATCCCGATTGTCCCGCTTTACTACGCGGCGGAACGGCCCGTGGTTCGCCGCGATGGCACCTGGATCATGGTCGACGATGATCGTATGCCGCTGGAAAAGGGGGAAAAACCGGAAATGAAAATGGTCAGGTTCAGGACCCTCGGCTGCTACCCGCTGACCGGTGCAGTCGAATCCACCGCCACCACCCTACCGGACATCATTCAGGAGATGCTTCTGACCACCACATCGGAACGACAAGGGCGACTGATTGATCACGATCAGTCCGGCTCAATGGAGAAAAAGAAAAAGGAGGGGTACTTCTGATGTCGCACCAATCGGACCTGATCGCCTCGGACATCCACGAATATCTGGCCCAGCATGAGCGCAAGGAACTGTTGCGTTTTCTGACCTGTGGCAATGTGGACGACGGTAAAAGCACCCTGATCGGCAGGCTGCTGCATGACTCCAAAATGATCTATGAAGACCAACTCGCAGCCATCCGCAAGGACAGCGCGAAGTTTGGCACCACCGGTGATGATTTCGACCCGGCGCTGCTGTTGGACGGACTGCAGGCCGAGCGCGAACAGGGCATTACCATCGACGTGGCCTATCGCTATTTCTCGACTACACGCCGCAAGTTCATTATTGCCGACACACCCGGCCACGAGCAGTACACCCGGAACATGGCAACAGGCGCATCCACCTGCGATCTGGCCATCATCCTGATCGACGCCCGCCACGGGGTACAAACCCAAACCCGGAGACACAGCTATATTGTCTCCCTGCTGGGTATTCGCCACGTCATTATCGCCGTCAACAAGATGGATCTGATGGACTACAGCGAGAGCGTATTCGAGCAGATCCGCAGCAACTATCTGACTTTCGTCGAACCACTGGGTCTGCATGACGTGCACTTCATTCCGCTGTCAGCCCTCAAAGGTGACAACGTCGTCAACCCCAGCGCTCACATGCCCTGGTATCAGGGGCCCGCACTGATGACCTTGCTCGACAGCATTGAGATTGCCGAAGACCAGAATTTCGTTAATCCGCGCTTTCCGGTGCAGTATGTCAACCGGCCCAATCTC
>JBILXN010000067.1:0-11326 GCA_044378425.1 Methylococcaceae bacterium | reverse complement strand
GGGCGCCATTCGTAGCGTTTTAATATCCGCCATCACCAGGTCAGGATGCAGAACAGATGCCGAGTAGATATTGCGGATTTGCCGATCCCGATCAATCAGGAATACCCGCAAAAGATGGGAAAACCGGCCGGTCTGCTGCCCCGCCGAATTGACCTCGCGCTCAATGGGCTGCTGATAGGCGCGCAATATCGGATCAATCTCCGCGCTTGATCGGGTCGTTAAAAAACGCCAGTCCACGCCGCCGGTCTGGAGGCTCCGCCCAAATCTGGCCATTTCGGCTGGCGTGTCATGTACAGGATTAAAGCTCAGGGTGATCAGACGTAGCGACGGCTCAAGTCCGGGCGTGGCCTTGATCGCCGCCGCCAGCCGATGCAGCACGGCAGTGGCCAGCGGACAGCCGTTGATATCGTCACAGGTCGAATAGATGAAGCTCAGCAACACCAGCCGGTCACCCAGCAGCGAATGCAGTGCCAGCGGCTGACCCGTCGTATCGAGCACATCGCCATCGGCCGCCAGACCTAGTACCGGCAAGATGTAACTGCCAGGGACCGGGGCCGGATAAGGCAGCGGCCGGTAACCGAGCGCCAGCGGGGTCGGGCTATCGGCCCGCAGCGGCAGGCTGAGCAGCAGAGCCACAACACCGGCCGCCAGCAGTCCGCTGACGGCTGTCGGTTTCATAGCCATGCTGCACACCTGATGGGGTCAGACCGGTCGCACAAGGCAGGCAGGCTGACTACCGCCTACTCCGCTCGTGCCAGCTCCGCCTTGGCCGGCACCTTTACTGCCGCGACGTCGGTATAGAGTGAGTGCGCACCGAAGCGCATCTGGTGCGGACGACCCAGCTTTTCGGCATAAAAGTCGATGGCGAAGGCCGGTTTCAGCGTCTTACCATCCCAGTCAAAGACCTTGAGGAACTGCTCGTTGTCCTTACCTTTCTTGTCCCAGTTGGCGAGGAGCGAAGAGGTGAAATAAAGCCGCTTGCCATCCCAGCTGGACGACACCATGTTGAGCTGGGCGCCGATGTGCTGTTCAAACACCTGCACCGGTTTCTCGGGGTTGCTGATATCGAAAGCGCGGGTATTGCCATCCATGAAGGTATTCACCCACAGCATCTTGTCATCGCTGGAGATGGAAATATCGACCGGTAACGGAATTTTGGCAGGATCACCGATACTGCCTACCGCCTTGGCCTGCCATTCACCCTTGGCATCTTCGTGAATCAGCCAGATCTGCGAGGTCAGCGCCGTAGTGGTAAAGCAGTAATTGTGACTTTCACCCCAGGCACAGCGAATTTCCAGCGGCGCGCCGGGTACATCGAATACCTTCTTGGGTTGCTTGGTATGAAGATCCCAGGTCACGACCGTGTTACCGAAGTGCTTCATGGCTTCGGGGTCCTGCAGCATTTTGCCGAAATCCATCATGTAGTTGTTCCAGCCGGTGAAGGACGAACTTACCAGCAGATTCTTGCGCGGCAGGGCACGCACGTCGTAGTTGTAGCCGTCGGCATATTTCCCTGTCTTGATCGCACCGCGCAGGTCGCTGTCGGTCGGCATCCAGTGGGTTGCGATGTAGTCACCCTCATTACTGTATTCCACCAGCGCGGTCCGGCCGCCGTGATCCTTGTTATTGGAAAGACCCGTGATGATCATGCGGCCCGGCAGCGCATACATCGTATGCGGACCCACCACCCCGCCGCTCCTCGCGACGAAATCGGTGATGGTCTTAACCAGTTTGGGCTTGGCCGGATCGGTCTTGACATCGAAGACAAAGATCTTGCTGGTATCCAGCCCGCCAGCCCAGAGAAACTGGCGGTCATCGGTGAAATCGGAGTGATGCGCCTCGTTACGGCCACCCACGGAGACCGCATTGATCACTTTGCCATAGTGGCTGGATTTCGGATTAGCATCCACCGTAACCAGTTTGTCCTGGGTATCGCCGATGCCCTCGGCACCGAGGGTCCAGACGTAAACATAGTCCTCCTGACCGGTGATCTTTTTCATGTAGGGCGAGGCACAGGTCTCGTCGGCGTGCAGCGGCGCGGGAACGCTGGCGGCCAGGCCTAATGCTGCAATCAGACCGGCGACCAGGGCGCTTTTGCGGGGACGATGCGGCCTGGCATGGATTTGGTTCAGTGTCATAACGGTGCTCCTCATGAATTATTGTTGTCGTGGCGTGTGGGCCGGGCTTGCGCTGTGACGCCAGCGGCCGGTCAGGGCGCGGAAAAGCCTGCCGGCAAGGCCCTGAGCAGTTCCGAATCATCCTCCGTTTTGAGGGGATGTAAACAGCATTTCGCACCCCACTGCCCGCGATCAGCGCGGCCATGGCAAGGCAGACGGAAAGAGGGCGTGCGGATGTCCGGGCATACTAGACGACCGGTCGTCTAGGGGTCAAGCGGTTTGCGTCGGCCGGAAGTAATCATGCAGCAGAAAATCGCAGCAACCCTGCAAGGGCGCGACGGAAAGATCAATCTTCATCCGCAACAAAGCCCCCTGCCAGCTGTTCACCAACACATCAGCCATTCTCTCGGCGCTCTGATCGGTACGAAAGCAGCCTTCACTCTGACCACGGGCAATGGCATCGCGAAAGGCGTCACGGTAGGCTGTGACCGCCTCATGCAGGGCCTCGCGGCAACGCTCGCTGGTATCGCCAATTTCACCCATAAGATTGCCAAGCAGACAGCCGCCCTTGAAATGGCGACGCTCGGATTCGTCAATCAGCGCCTGGAAATAGGCATCCAGCGCCTGCAAGGCGGTTGTCTCCGGACGGCTGAGATGGGTCTCAAGCAGATTGATGAAGGGCGCAATGTAATGCTGTATGACCTCCGCACTGAATGCCTCCTTGCTGGCGAAGTAATGGTAGAAAGAGCCCTTCGGTACGCCGACCGTCTGCAGTATGGTCTGCAGGCCGACGCCATGATAGCCCTGCTCCATCAGCAGTTTCACGCCCTGATTGAGCAGTTTTTCGCGGGTGGAGAGCGTCGCAGCAGGTGAGTTCATGGTCGCCATGATACGGCCAGCCGCCGGGTATCGTCACCCTTCCACTGATATGCAGCGCGTCCGGCGCACCGACGTTCCGTCTACACCCGGCATGACGTGACGGATTTCTGACCCTTGATGTTTCGCTGCAAATTTGCCCACATCCACCCGCCAGACCGGGGCATGGCACACAGTCAGTGCACAGGCTGACTAACACCTTGTTTTCTCAGGACCGCACCACTCAAAACCGGGATAAACAAAAAAGGATCAACAACTTAGAGACATGAAGACTTTATGACCAATCTAGCTGAGGCCGCACAATACCTTAACGACAGCGTTTTCCCCACAGAGTTATCCACAGATTTTGTGAATATCGACAACCGCTGATAGGGCCGGAGGGGGCTGCTCGCGCGCGGCCGCCACCCGCTACCTGCCACCCCCGAAATGCCGGAACGCCAGCCCCAGGAGTTCGATCAGAACGGCCAGCGCCATGATGAACAGCCCGGCAGACACATTCCCCGGTGTCAGTAGCAGCAGCATCCCTCCTGCGATCATGAGTCCCAGCGCCAGATAACGACGGGGCCGGGCAGCGAGTAGCAGGGTCATCATGGCGCCGGTTTGATTGCCAGCAGTCTGGCCTTCTGTTCGGGATTCAACACGGTGGTGATGGCCAGCCTCGCTTTGAGTGCCGTCTCAACCAACTCCTCGAAGGCGGCGGTATGTGCCCTGCTCGCCTGGCGGATCGCTGCCTCGTCTCTGGCCGGACTCAGATACAGGGCATGGGCCCACTGGGTCGCCTCCCGCACACGCCGCGCTATGGCCATGATGTTGTGCTGGTTGGCCTGATGGAGACGAAGAATCCGGCCGATCTGCTCATCGGTTAGCTGCAATTCGTCGATATGCCGCAGCACCACATCGCCATAACTTTCATGACCATAGCCGGCATCGGCATCGCCACGATCCGGCGCCCAGCTGCGCGTATGCGCGGAAGGGTCGCCCCATGCAAACCGATCATGCTCCCCGGCCTGTGCCGCCAAACCTGTTAAAACCCCGCCCATCAGGAGAACCCGCAAGGCCCTCAGTCGCTGTCTCTGCATACGCCTACTCCCTGGTTGACTGACATGACCGATACTCGGGCCTCATGCGGCCCGGCTTCCCTGTTGATGAATCATCGCCTTGACAGCCTCGCCATCCATGACCTCCCGGGCCTGCAACTCGCGGGTGATGGCGTCCAGTGTGGCGCGATACTCGGTTAATATGCCGATCGCGCGTTGCTGGGCTTCCTCAATCAGATCACGCACTTCGTTATCAATCAGCTGGGCGGTTTCATCGCTGAAATTGCGTTCTTCGGCACCCTCCACCCCGAGATAGGCCAGTTGCTGACGTTTGCCATAGGTCAAAGGCCCCAGTCGCCGGCTCATGCCCAGTTCGCAGACCATGGCGCGGGCAATGGCAGAGGCTTTCTCCAGATCATTGTGGGCGCCGCTGGAGACGTCACCGAAGACCAGATCCTCGGCCGAACGACCGGCCAGCAGTATGGCCAGCTGATCTTTCATCTCAGGCTCGGTGGACAGAAACTTCTCCTCAACCGGTAGTTGCAGGGTAAATCCCAGCGCGGCCGCACCCCGCGGGATAATCGACACCTTATGCACCGGCTCGCCGGTTGGCACGATCTCGGCCACCAGTGCGTGGCCCGCTTCGTGACAGGCCACCCGGTGTTTTTCGGTCTCCGAGAGGGTCAACGATTTCTTCTCCGGTCCCGCCATAATGCGATCTATCGCCGCCTCGAAGTCCTGCAGCCGGATGGCGACGGCGTTTTCCCGAACCGCGATAATTGCTGCCTCATTACAGATATTGGCCAAGTCAGCCCCAACCAGACCCGGCGTGCGCTGGGCGACGATACGCAGATTGATGTCCTGGACCAAGGTCAGCGGCTGGCTATGCAGCTGCAGGATGGCCACCCGGTCCTCCAGTCCGGGCTTGTCAACCACGATCTGGCGATCAAACCGACCCGCCCGCAACAAGGCACGATCGAGAATTTCCGGTCGATTGGTCGCGGCCATGACCACCACACCTCCGGAGGGGTCGAAGCCGTCCATCTCGGTCAGCAACTGATTGAGGGTCTGCTCGCGCTCATCATGCCCCCCCATGATAAGCGGCCCGCCTCGGGCCCGGCCGATGGCATCCAGTTCGTCGATGAAAATCATGCAGGGGGCCTGCTGACGGGCCTGCTCAAACAGATCCCGCATCCGCGCCGCGCCAACGCCCACGAACAGCTCAATAAATTCGGCGCCACTGATATTGAAGAACGGCACACCTGCCTCCCCTGCAACGGCCCGCGCCAGCAAGGTCTTGCCGGTACCCGGTGGCCCGACCAGGAGTACTCCCTTGGGCATATGGCCGCCAAGCCTTTGGATATGCACCGGATCGCGCAGGAATTCAATGCTCTCCATCAGTTCCTGCTTGGCCTCGGCGGCACCCGCCACCTCACGAAAGGTGACGCTGCCGGACTTGTCGGCATGGATGTGCGCCCGATTGCGACCGATGTTCAGGAACCCGCTTCCTGCTGCGGAAGCCATGCGCCGGGCCATGAAAGACCAGATGGCCACCATCACGCCTATCGGCAACAACCAGTTGAAGATGAAGTTGCTCAGCCAATTGGAGCTGTAGACGACACTGTAGCGGATGCCATGGTCATCCAGCAGTTTGGCCAACTCCGCATTCCAGAGCGGTAGGGTGACGAATTGGCGCCGACCCGTCGCACCGACCTCCGGTGTGATAACGCCGGTAATGAACTTGTCGCTGACGACGACATCCGCGACCCGTTGCTGACGAACGAACTGCATGAATTCACTATAGGTAATCTCATTCTGGCGGGTTTCTTCGACCCCTCGCCACAGATAGAGTGCGGCCAGTACCAGCAGGACGAACAGCAGCAGACTGCGGCCGCCCCGGGCCGGGGCATCGACGGGCTCCGGCGGATTGATCTCGACCTCGGGGGGGCTCGGCCGGTGCAGCTTTTGCAGACTCCTGGCCAGTTTCCGCCAGAGTCTGCGCAGTGTGGCGACGGGGGTTCCTCGGTTCGATCGCGTAGAGCCTTTATCCATGGCGGCATCCAGAATGTAGGACCGACAGGGGGAGCGCCACCGCAACGGGCGAGCTGCCCTTGCGTCACCCGGCCGGCCGATTTCGGTGAAATGATCGCGCGGAAGGTGTGACATGCCTCCCAAAGACGGCATACTAGACAGCTAGGCCATCCGGCGTAATCAGTAGTGTCACCGACAACCGGCCGGGTAAAGTCCGCCCGGCGTCATTCGAGACTTGATATTCATGGAAAGCTACGATCTGATCGGCGTTATTGCCGGCACCCTGACCACCCTGTCCTTTGTGCCACAAGTACTCAAAACCTGGAGATCCCGTTCGGCCCGGGACATATCGACCGGCATGTTTCTGCTATTCAGCCTCGGCGTCGCCCTCTGGCTGATCTACGGGGTGGCCATCCAGTCGATGCCCATCATGGTCTCGAATGGGCTGACGCTCATCCTGTCCGGCAGCATCATCGCAATGAAGATCGCCTTTAAGTGAACCCGCCAGCCGTCGTGCTGTCCTGACCGACACCGGCGAACCGCCAGCCTTACCCCTATCCGTAACCGAGGAGTCATTCAATGAGTCAAACCCTTTTAGATCAACTGCGCAGCATGACCGTCGTGGTCGCCGATACCGGCGATTTCGAGGCCATCCGCAGTTTTACACCCCGCGACGCCACCACTAACCCGTCCCTGATCGCCGCCGCTGCGCAGATGCCGGACTATCAGGACGTCGTCGATAACACCCTTCTGGCAGCACGGAAGGCCAAAGGCCCTGAGGCATCGACCGAGGCCGTCGTGTCGCTGGCGTTTGATCAACTGGCGATCGCTTTCGGTCTTCGCATACTGGCCATCGTTCCGGGTCGGGTTTCGACCGAGGTAGACGCCCGCCTGTCTTTCGACACCGAAGCAACCGTCAGCAAAGCGCGCTACCTGATGTCGCAATACGAGGCGGCAGGCATCCCCCGCGACCGCGTTCTGATCAAAATTGCTTCGACCTGGGAAGGCATCCGCGCTGCCGAAATACTCGAGAAAGACGGCATTCACTGCAACCTTACCCTGCTGTTTGGTCTGCATCAGGCCATCGCTTGCGCCGAAGCCGGGGTCACGCTGATCTCGCCCTTCGTGGGCCGTATTCTCGACTGGTACAAGAAGGACACCGGCAAGGACTACACGGCAGCGGAAGACCCCGGCGTGGTGTCCGTCACCCAGATTTACACCTACTACAAGAAGTTCGGCTACAAGACGGAAGTCATGGGGGCGAGTTTCCGCAACATCGGCGAGATTACCGAACTCGCGGGCTGCGACCTCCTGACCATTTCACCGGCCCTGCTCAAGGAACTGGCGGCTGCAGAGGGCGCACTGCCGCGCAAGCTTGACCCTGCGCAGGCTGCGGCCTCCCCCATCGAACGCATCAGCATCGACAGGGATTGCTTCGCGCAGATGCACGCCGCTGATCGCATGGCCAGTGACAAGCTGAGTGAGGGCATACAGGGCTTTACCAAGGCATTGGAAGCCACCGAAACCCTGCTGACCCGCCGACTGCATCAACTCGAAAGCGGTCAGGCACTCGCGGCGTCCTCACACCGGATCTTCAGCCTCTACGATCTGGATGGCGATGGATCTATTACCCGCGAGGAATGGCTGGGTACCGATGCGGTATTTGATGCCATGGATATCGACCACGATGGCCGCATCAGCCTGGCCGAACTCAGCACGGCGCTGGGTGCGGTACTTCACCTCGCCGGCACGTCCTGATCGTCTGATGGGCGCCATGGGCTCGCCGAACGCGCCCCTGCGGGGGCGTCTGGCCACCGGCGGCCCATCCGTAATGACCCGTCCTGCCCCGGAAGGGCGACAGGCTACAATGACCCCCCACCTCACGACAGGGCTTGCCCGTGGATAAATCCCGCCACCGTTCAACCCCAGGCCATGCCACCCTGCTGTTGCTCTGCCTGCTGGCAAGTCCTGGGCAGGCGGGGACCAAAACCGATGCCACCGCCAGCGAAATGCGGGCTTTGCAAGCCGAGTGGGCGGGTATTTTCTACGAGGCGCCCAAGAGTCAGCAGGCCAGCCGTTACAAGGCGCTGCTGGAGCGGGTTCGGGTCAGGGTGGCAAACCATCCGGAGCGGGCCGAACCCCTGATCGTGGAGGCCATCATTCTTTGCACCTACAGTGCGGCGGCCATCAGCCTCAATAGCCTGAGCATGCTGGAGGAGGCACGTAGCCTGCTGCAGAAGGCCATCGACATTGACCCACCGGCACTGGACGGCGCGGCCTACGTTACGCTGGGCAATCTCTATCGCCGGCTACCCGGCTGGCCACTGCTTTACGGCGACAAGGCGCTGGCGCGGCAGTATTTCGAGACCGGGGTCAAGCTCTATCCGGAGGGGCTTGATACCAATTATTTCTACGGCGATTACCTGTTGAGCGTCGGCGATTACGCCCGTGCCGAGCACTATCTGGCAAAGGCAAGCAGGGCGCCGATTCGTCCCAGCCTGAAGGTGTCGGATACGCGGGTGAAGGAGGAAACCGAGCAGGCTCTGGCAGATGCCCGCGCCAGAAAGCCGCCCCGCTCCGATTTCTTCAGCATCTTCACCCCCTCTTTCGATACCGAGTAAACCGAACGCTCCGACCGTCTTTCACAGCAGCCAATCCCGTGACCGATTTTTCAGACTCACTCGCCCGTTTGCCCGCCAGCCTGCGCCCGGCGGTGCTCGCGGCTCATGCCGATCTCTGCCAGCGTTCCCCGGAACCCAACTGGGACAGCCTGCCCGCGGCGGTCCGTGACAGCGCCGCCGGGGTATGGGCGGCCAGTCCATTCGTCGCCGGCCAGTGTGCGCGGCGGCCGGAGCTGCTGTTTGATCTGTCCAGCGCCGACCATGGCGTGCCCCGCCTGTTGCGCCCCACCCCACCCGAGGAATATCGCAGCCTGCTGGCCGATAGCATGGCCGGTATCAGCGATGACGCCGGGCTGATGTCGGCACTCCGCCGCTTTCGCAACCGCGAAATGGTGCGTATTGCCTGGCGCGATAGTGCGGGCTGGGCAACACTGGATGAGACGTTGATGGATGTGTCCTTGCTGGCTGAAACCTGCGTTCAGCTGGCACTGGAACGTCTGTTCCAAAACGCCTGCATGCAACGCGGCACCCCACTCAATCAGGAAGGGGAGGCCCAGAATCTGGTCGTGCTGGGAATGGGCAAGCTTGGGGCCTGGGAGCTCAATTTCTCGTCCGACATTGACCTGATTTTTGCCTATCGCGATGACGGAACGCTGGCAGACAAGCGCGAAACCAGTTATTCGGAGTTCTATAGCCGGCTGGCCCGCAACCTGGTGAAACTGCTCGATGCGATAACCGAGGATGGCTTTGTATTCCGGGTCGACACCCGACTGCGGCCTTTCGGTGATTCCGGGCCACTGGTGATGAGCTTTGATGCCATGGAATCCTATTACCAGAGCCAGGCTCGCGAGTGGGAGCGCTATGCGATGGTCAAGGTTCGGACCATCGCCGGCGACATGGCCGCGGGTGCGGCTCTGGAAAACTTCCTGAGGCCCTTTGTCTACCGCCGCTATCTCGATTACCGGGCGCTGGGCGAATTGCGTGAACTCAAACGCAAAATCTCGCAGGAACTCCAGCGCAAGGACCGGCAGGGTAATGTCAAACTCGGACCCGGCGGCATTCGCGAAATCGAATTCATCGGCCAGGCCTTTCAATTGATACGCGGCGGTCAGGAGAAAGCGCTGCGGGAGCGGCGGATTCAGCGGGTACTGGCGGTCTTGCCTGAACGGAGCCTGATGGCGCCGGATGCGGTCAACACCCTGCTGAGTGCGTATCGCTATCTTCGCACCGTCGAAAACCGGCTACAGCAATATGCCGATCGCCAGACCCATGACCTGCCGGTGAATCCGCTGGAACGGCTGGCCATAGCCCATGTGCTCGGCTACAGCGATTGGGACAGTTTCACTTTGGAACTGGATCAGACACGCATGGGCGTTCATGCCATCTTCCTCGAAGTGATTACCGGCGGCGATAGCGATCAAGAATCACGCTTCGTTTTGAACGGCGAGGTCGAGCAGTCACTTGCCGCCCTGCACCAACTGGGGTGGCCGCAGGCTGAGTCACATCAGGCACTGACTCTGCTGCAACCATTCCAGACTTCCCACCCCATTCGCAACCTCACCAGCCGGGGCGCTGCCGAATTACAGCGCCTGTTACCCAAACTACTGCGGGCGATAGCGAGCACGGTCTCTCCGGCCGTAACGCTGGAACGGATCCTCGGCCTGCTTGAGGCCATTGCCAGCCGCAATGTCTACCTTACCCTACTGGCGGAAAACCCTCCGGCGCGCACCCAGCTGGTGACGCTGGCCGCTGCCAGCCCCTGGATCTGCCACAGCATCGCCCGTCACCCGCTGCTTCTGGACGAACTGCTCGATCCGCGTTCGCTGTATACCCCACTGACCCCAACCGAGCTGCGGCGGGAACTGAACCAGCGTCTGGAGGCTGTCGAGGGGGATGATCTGGAGCAACGGATGATCGTCCTCTGCCAGTTCAAGCAGGCTAATGTGCTGCGGGTGGCCGCTGCCGACCTCTCGGGTGCCATACCCGTGATGGTCGTCAGCGACTATCTGACCTGGATTGCCGAGGGGGTCGTGGCAGAAGCACTCCATACCGCCTGGCATATTACCGCCCAGCGCCACGGGGTACCTCAGGGCTGTCGCGAGGAGCGCCCTGATGGCTTTGCTGTCATCGCCTACGGCAAACTGGGCGGACTGGAACTGGGGTATGGCTCTGACCTTGATCTGGTCTTTCTCTATGAGGGTGACGGCAGTGCGCCCACCCGCGGCGACAAGCCGGTTACCACCGCCGAGTTCTTCGGTCGCGTCGGCAAGCGCATCGTCCATATTCTGACCACCAACACGCCGTCCGGCACACTCTATGAAACCGACCTGCGACTACGGCCTTCGGGCGGCTCGGGCCTGTTAGTCAGCAGCATTGATGCCTACGAGACCTATCAGATGGACAGCGCCTGGACCTGGGAACAACAGGCATTGGTCAAGGCGCGCTTCGTGGCCGGTGATAGTCGCGTCGGCGCGCGTTTCGAGGCCATCCGTCGAGCCTCACTGTGCCGCCCGCGTGACCGCAGCCCCCTGCGGGACGAAGTGGTCGAGATGAGGGAGAAAATGCGCACCCATCTGGGATCAAAAGATCGCGCTGTATTCAACATCAAGCACGACTTCGGCGGTATCGTGGACATAGAGTTTCT
>JBILXN010000229.1:0-3276 GCA_044378425.1 Methylococcaceae bacterium | reverse complement strand
GCCCGAGAGCCTGTCTAGCCGGCCGAGCCATTCAGCCCGATCCGGACTGATGGCTTCGGCGGCGGCTGAGGGTGTCGGGGCTCGAAGGTCGGCCACGAAGTCGCTGATCGTGAAATCAGTTTCGTGACCGACAGCTGATACAACCGGTGTTTGGCAGGCATGAATCGCCCGCGCCACTGCCTCGTCGTTGAAACACCAAAGATCCTCCGCTGAGCCACCGCCGCGCCCGACGATCAGGACATCACAGCCATGCATGTGATCCGCCAGACGGAGAGCACGAACGATCTCGCCAGGCGCTTCCACGCCCTGCACCTTGACCGGAAACAGGATCACTTCAATCCCGGGGAAGCGGCGGCGCAGAACACTGAGTATGTCGCGAATGGCTGCGCCGGTGGGGGAGGTGATGACGCCAATGCAGGCTGGAAACGCGGGGATGGGCTGCTTGTGGGTGGCGCTGAATAAGCCTTCGGCTTCGAGTTTCTGCTTGAGCCGCTCGAACGCCAAGGCCAGTGCGCCGTCGCCAGCGGCCTCCAGAGTTTCCACGATGAGTTGAAAATCACCCCGTGGTTCATAAAGGCTGACTTGAGCGCGTGCCAGCACATGATCGCCGTTTTGCGGGCGAAACCCCAGGCTGCGGGTCTGGGGACGAAACATGGCGCAGCGCACCTGAGCTTCGGCGTCCTTGAGGGTGAAATAGAAATGGCCAGAGGAGGGCGCTGAAAAGTTTGAAATTTCACCTTCAATCCAGAGTGTGCTGAAAGTGTCGTTGAGGAGGAACCGGCAAACGCGGTTCAGTCGTGAAACTGAATAGATGGCCCGCTCATTTGACGTGGCGATCGGCAGGAGATCGCTCATGCGTCGCTGCGTTTGAATCGGTGGATGAGTCGGCGCTCACGCTTGTTCGGGCGAGCATCACTGATAGGGCCAGTGCCCCGCTCGTCGCGTCGCCGCTGAGCCTCTGTCTCGCGTTTGGTGATGCTATCCTGACTTTCTTGATAGAGCAGTGCGGCTTCAGGAGCCGGCCGGCGCTGGCCGCAAAGGCCAAGCACCGTGATGTTCCGGGTTTCCTGTTCACGGGTAACGCTGAGTTGGACACCCGCTTCAATTTCCTTGCCCGGTTTCGCCCGCAGACCGCCGATATGGACTTTGCCGCTGTTGATGGCATCGATAGCGAGTTGCCGGGTCTTAAAAAATCGCGCGGCCCATAGCCATTTATCCAGCCTCATCCGCTCGACGTCAGGGGGCTGAGGTTTTTCGGTATGGCGCGACATGAGTCGATTGATGTTTCAGGCGCGGGTTGGCAGGCCGGCTTCGGTCCAGGCCTTGTAGCCGCCAGCAAGACTGATTGCCTGGGTGTATCCGAGTTTATGCAGGGCTTCGACCGCCAGTGCCGAACGCCCGCCGGAAAGGCAGTAGACCAAAATTTCGCTTTCTCGGGCATCCTTGAACTCGGGGTGTTGGCTGATCTGGAATTCGAGAACACCGCGCGGAATATTGATCGCGCCTGGAAGGGTGCCGGCACCTAATTCAGTGGGTTCCCTGACATCAAGAATGGCAATACGGCCCAGTAAGCCGGAAGCTTCATCAGGGCTTATTTCGCGGATGTGCAGTTTGGCTGCGGCGACTAGATCCATGGCGGTGAGTGACATCAGATGCTCCGGTGAGATTGTTGATCAGATGGATATGTTACGTTGGCTCAGGCGGAGTTGTCTCTGTCCGACGGCAGATTCAGGGGAGTTCACGGACCCGAAGAAAGGACGCGAAGCGTGGCAGGCCTTTCTGGGTCAGGCCGCGGTAGCGGTAGGTGACGAGGCTACCGATCGCAGGCGGGTTGTCGCGCTGGGCATTGGTAAAGCCGTTGCCCAGATGAAATGTCCGGCCTTCAGCGTCGGTTACCCGTAAGGCACCCATGCGACCGCTATGTTGACCTTTCCCTGCGATATAGCCTGTCACCCGAGCTTCGCTGTCGAGGTAAGGTTTGAGTTTGAGCAGGTCATTGCTGCGTCCTGTCCGGTAGCCCGCGTCAGCACGGTGCAGCATCAGGCCCTCGCCGCCCGCGGTGACGATTTCCTCAAGCCGGGCTTTCAGTGCGCGGCGGTCGCTTATCCGCTGCTGATCCACCACTTTCAGCCATGATAACCGGGCGTTGGCCGCCAGTTGTTGTAGCGCCGCGAGTCGCTGGCTGAAGTTGCCTTCAGCATCCGGCAACTCGAACAGCAGGTAGCTGAGCTGGTGCCATTCGGCATCGACCGGTTCGACCTTGCGCACGATACCCGAGAGTCGCTCGAACTGCCCCCTTGCCAGCCAAAGTTCGCCATCCAGCGGGCGTGACGGGAGTCCGTGGATAAACCACGCGGGTGCATGAATGGGTTGCCCGCTGCGAAAGAGCAACTGCTTGCCGTCCCAGTACGCTCTGACGCCGTCGAATTTTTCGCTTACCCAGTAATCGGCAGGGTCAATCTCGTCGCGGTAAATCTCGGCAAGCAGCAGGTCGGGACCGCTATCCGCCAAGGCAGAAGGTGTTGCCAGTGCGCAGCAGACGGTCAGCAGGATCATTGATATAGCCCGAAGACGTGCAGCCAGGCCGGGAGGGTGCGGCGATGTGGTCATTTAGTAGATTTCCCGCTACAGGTTTCATGGGGCTTTGAGCATAATGCAGGTTCGCCGGACCTGTCTTGGCCTTTCGTAACGCAAACTCTGGGGTAGCTGCAGCAGCAGCATTGATGATGAGATTTTAATCAGAGTCAGAATGATGTTATGATTGCAAAAATTTTTCGGGGTCGGGTCAGGTCTTGCTGGCCTGTTTTCTTCCCTCTAGAGATTCGCCCTTAAGGGGCGTTTTTAGTTTTTGGGGTATGTTGAAAGCAACAATGGGCCTAGCGCCCATTTTTTGTTTGAGATTTGGTGAGGTTGTACATGAAAGCGCATGACCGTCTGGTCGACATGCTCAAGCCGGTGGTGGAGGGTTTGGGCTACGAATGGGTGGGTATCGAGTTTGATGGCCATCAGCGCGTACTTCGGATCTATATCGATACTCCGGATGGGGTCAAGGTGGATGACTGTTCCAGAGTGAGTTACCAGATCAGCGGTGTGCTTGATGTAGAGGATCCCATGCCGGGTCGGTACCAGCTTGAGGTTTCCTCTCCGGGCATGGATCGTCCTCTGTTCGCATTGGAGCACTTCGAGCGATTCAAGGGGCAGATGGCCCGTTTGCAACTTACCCGAGCTCTCGATGGGCGGCGTCGATTCAATGCGCGGTTGTTGGGAGTCGATGAT
>JBILXN010000228.1:0-3285 GCA_044378425.1 Methylococcaceae bacterium | reverse complement strand
CAGCATCAGAAAACAGGGCCGTAACGGCCCTGTTTTCGTTTGAGGGATCGGTTATTGGGCCAATCGCGGTCTTAACCGCTTAGGCTGGACGCCGTCTCCGGGTATACCGGGGTTGACGCCCCGAAGGTTTCTCCGCAGCCGGCCCCACCACCCGCTCAGGAAAACGATCCAGCGTCCTGAGTTCCGGAAACGCCAGCATCCAGGCTACCGCGATCGCCAGTGTGGCGCAGCCGCCCGCCAGCACCGCCGGTATCAGTCCCAGCCAGGCGGCCGCCAGCCCAGACTCAAACTCCCCCAGTTCGTTTGAAGCGCCAATGAAGACGGCATTCACCGCACTCACGCGACCGCGGATGGCGTCGGGCGTCCCCGTTTGCACCAACAGGTGACGAATGTAGACACTCACCATATCGCCCATACCCATGAGTGTGAGCGCCAGCAGCGACAGCACAAAGTTGTCCGATCCGCCCAGCAGCAGACTGCCGACACCAAACAGAAGCACCCCGCCGAACATCCAGTAGCCCACGCGCAGGTGGATCGGCCGGAGGGCCAGAAAAAAGGCGGTAAAGGCCGCACCAATGCCCGGCGCCGTTTTCAGCAGGCCAAGGCCGGTGGGCCCCACCTGCAGGATATCGCTGGCATAGGCGGGTAACAGCGCGGTGGCCCCGCCGAAAAGCACGGCGAATAAATCCAGTGACATGGCACCCAAAATGATCCGTTGCGAGCGCACGTAATGCAGCCCTTGCAACACAGTGGTCCAGCAAATGGGGTTATTGTTTAGCGGGGTGCGGCGTGAAGTCGGGTCGGTGCAGGCCAGTAGTATTGAGGCTACTGCCAGCATGGCCGCAACAGTGGCATAAACAGCGCTGGGTCCTGCGAGGTAGATCAGGCCGCCGAGCGCTGGTCCACTGATGATGGCGATCTGAAAGGCGGATGAATTGAGTGCCAGAGCCTGCTGCAATAGATCTACCGGCACCAGATTGACCACTACGGCCTGACTGGCCGGCATCATGAACGCGCGCGCCGTACCGTACAGCGTCATAACGGCAAATACTGGCCACAGGCTGACCAGCCCCGTCCAGCTGAAGGCCAGCAGGGAAAGAGCGCAGAGCATTTCGACGGCATAGCAGAGGGCGATAATCCGGCGGCGGTCGTAGACATCGGCAACATGCCCCGCTACCAGTGCCATCGGCACAAACGGAGCGAACTGGACCAGTCCGACCAGCCCCAGGTCGAATGGGTCGCCGGTGAGCGCATAGACCTGCCAGCCCACCGCCACGCTTTGCATCTGGATGGCAACCGTTGCGAGAAAGCGCGCGATGAGAAACAGCGAAAAGTTGCGCTGGCGCAGTGATGCGAAGCGGGATGCGTGGAGACTCACCTTGGGCTGAGCCGACACAGGCCCACCTCAGTCGCCCCAATACACCCGGACCGGGGTCTGCTCATGATGGCGGCAATCAGGCCCTTGACCGGCAGCCCTTTTGGGCGCGATTCAACGGATCAGCGCCAGCAGTGCCGTAATGGCGGCGCTGAGATCAAGCAGCCCGATCAGGCCGACCGAGATCGCCAGCACCAGCAAAAAAACCGGATTGGTGAGCGTCAGTGATCCACCCAGCACCGTGAGAAGATCGCGGGCATCGCTGCCCATCGCCGTAATGTCATACGCCAGTCCGCCCAGCTGCTTGAGATCGGATAGTCGGCTGCGGCCCGACGTCGCCGGTTCGTCGGCCTGTAGTCGCTGTTTGACGTCGCCGGCATAGTGGCGAGCCTGCCCCACCCATGTACTCAGGCGCTGCGGCAAATTGCTGGCGTCATCCAGCACATACCAGCACCAGCCAAGAACCAGCCCCGGTAACATGAGCACTGCGCCTAGCAGTGCGGCGGTGGTGAGGGATAATCCCCAGGCCTTGGTCGCAAACCAGTCCAGCATCAGGGCAGAGACTAAGCCGGTCACTGCCAGAAACCGCGCTAGCCCCTTGAAGCGGTTTGCGAGGTTCTGAATCACTTCGGCGAAGCGGGTCAGGCGGGGGAGTATTTTTTCGAATGTGGTTTCAGCGGGGCGCGCTACGTTTTCCATAGAGCCTCAGTTGGATCCGTTTAGGTTGAGTGGAGTGTTCGATTCTTTAAGTAGAACAAATCGGGCAGTGGAGAAATTTAACATCATCGCTGACACCGTACCCAATGCCACGCCCATAAGCATGATCTGCTGCGAGGTGCCGAGGTAAAACAGGGTGGCCGAGAAGACCGACAGATTGATGGCTGCGCCGAATGCCATCAGCAGGGCATAACGCCACCATTCGCGGGCAGATGCTTTTCGGTTGGAGCGAAATGTCAGGGTGCGATTGAGTATCCAGGTTGTGCTGGCCGCAACGAGAAAGGAAAGCCCGCGGGCGGCGTATGGGTTCAACTCAAGTCCTATGGCCAGTGCATTCAGAGTGCCCGCATCCACTACGAATCCCACCGCTCCAACAGCAGAAAACCAGAACATTTGCCGTAGCAGGACCTGGCGCCGATTACAGGCCGTTATCTTGGATCTCATGCGACCGGATCGTGCGGAATGGATAAATAGGCCAGCATCTTCGCCTCGCGTCGACCGTGGGCGACGGTATCGAGAACCAGACCCGAGAACGCTGACAGGGCACCTAGCAAGACCAGACCAGTGGCCAGTATTGCGGTGGGAATCCGGGGCACCAGACCGGTGTCAAGGTATGTCATGAAGATCGGAATCGACAGCGCCAGGGCACAGCTGACAAGTCCGATCCCGATCAGCAGGAAAAAGGCGAAGGGACGTGCCATTCTGAACAATCGCAACATCATCATCAGTATCCGCCAGCCATCCCGATAGGTGCTTAGTTTGCTGGACGACCCTTCCGGGCGCACACCATAGCGGGTGTCGCAGTAGCCGATAGGCATATTCAGTTCCAGTGCATGAACGGTGAGTTCCGTCTCTGTTTCAAAACCCGTTGCTTGGGCAGGAAACGATTTTACGAACCGGCGGGAAAAGACGCGGTAGCCTGAGAATATATCCCGGCAAGGACGGGAAAACAGAAGGCTGAGAAACCCGTTAAACAGACGATTACCGCTGGCATGGCCGGCGCGATAGGCTGCGCTGCTGTCTTCAACCCGGCAGCCGACTACCATATCAAGGTGCCCGTCTATCAGTGTGTTGATCATTTCAGCCGCGGCTTTTGCATCGTAAGTGGCATCGCCATCAACCATGACGTAAGCATCCGCCTCTATGTCGGCAAACATTCGACGAACCACGTTGCCCTTGCCGCGCGCCGCTAC
>JBILXN010000227.1:0-3300 GCA_044378425.1 Methylococcaceae bacterium | reverse complement strand
ATGCCGACGAAGGCCAGTCCACGCTCCCGAAGGGTGGGGCCCACCTGCTCGGCAATCCAGCGGTCGCGAGCGGTAAGTGGGCGACCCTCCGCACGTCCGCCTGCGGCAAGATTACCGCGACTTTCACCTTGAGCCGGTATTCGCGCCAGCGCATAGGGTATGGGTTCGCCGTTCACCAGCAGGATACGTTTGTCGCCATCCAGGATCTCCGGCAGGTAACGCTGTGCCATCACGAAACGAGTGTTGTGGCGGGTCATCGTTTCGAGGATAACGCTGAGATTGGGATCGGTCACGGCAACACGGAAAATGGACGCGCCACCCATCCCGTCCAGTGGTTTGAGGACGATTTCGCCCTGCTCATACAGAAATTCGCGGATTTTGCCGGCCTCCCGTGCGACCAAGGTGGGCGCGCAACACTGTGGGAACCATGCGGTGAAGAGCTTTTCGTTGGCATCGCGCAGCGAGCGAGGCTTGTTGACGACATGGACGCCGCGGCTTTCGGCGCATTCCAGCAGGTAGGTGGCGTAAATATATTCCTGATCGAAGGGTGGGTCCTTGCGCATCAGGATCACGTCCAGCATGTCCAGTGGTGCATGGATTTCGCTCTCAAAGCTGAACCAGCTTTGCTCATTACGCCGAGCCTGCAGACGGCGCATTCGGGCATAGGTACGACCATCACGCAGTGACAGGTCGTTGAGTTCCATGTACCAGAGTTCATATCCCCGCGCCTGTGCCTCCAGCAACAGGGCGAAGCTGGTGTCCTTGCTGATTTTTATGCTCTGGATGGGATCCATGACGATCCCGAGTTTTAGGCTCATGGGTGGGTTTCCGGTCTGGGGGTGCGAGGGACGCCGCTTGACTTTGGTGTTGGCGATGACTTATAAAGCTTGGTTTTTCCGTTCCAGTCAGGCGAACAGAGGTTCATCATGTCCAGAATATGCCAAGTGACGGGCAAGGGTCGTATTGTAGGCCATAACGTGTCGCACGCTAATAACAAGACCAAGCGGATCTTCAACCCGAACCTGCATGAACACCGGTTTTGGGTAGAAGCTGAAAACCGGTGGGTGCGCCTGCGGGTTTCCGCCCATGGTCTACGTACCATAGACAAGAAGGGCATTGACGCGGTGCTTGCGGATATTCGCAAGCGTGGTGACAAGGTCTGAATCAGGAGTTAGACCATGAGAGATAAAATCAAACTGGTATCCAGCGCGGGCACCGGTCATTTCTACACCACCACCAAGAACAAGAAGAACATGCCCGAAAAGATGGAGATCAAGAAATTTGATCCTGTCATCCGCCAGCATGTGCCTTACAAGGAAAGCAAGATCAAGTAAGCGGCTGACCGCTTTGTGGGATATGCGCCTGACCGCCTGCCACCCCGTCTGCGGATGACCTCTCTGATACGGGTCGTTCACGGGCTGTGGGTGGTTTTAAGACGGGTGTCGGGAGATGACGCCTACGATCGTTATGCGGCTCATTGGAGCGAACACCACGCGGAGGGGGGCTACCCTCTCTCCCGTAAGGCATTCCAGGCCGCTGAAGTACGGCGGCGTTGGAATGGCATCAAGCGCTGCTGTTAACGGTTCCCGAGTCGGTCGCGTTTTACCGATAGGTCAGATATGTCGCCGGATTCGCTCATAGGCATTTCCGATCTCTTCCCCCAGCATTTTGACGCTGGCCCAGACATCGTCTGATGCTTCACGGGCTTCATCGGACAATTCGGCCAATCTACGCTCCATTTCGTTGAGTTTTTTTTCAGCCTGTTCCCATTCTTCCATCGCTTCCAGTTTCGCGAGATGCGCCTGCACGCGCAATTCATCGCGCTGCTGCATCAGTCCCTCTCGGAAAACTTCCAGTTCTGTCCTCATGCTCATGATCACATCCTCTTGAGTTCGTTGACGAAAAATCCAGATCGCGGCCTGGCCGGTGTGTTATGCGGTGCGGCTGAGATCCTGGGGGGAAGTATAGAGTCAGGGTGGCTTAAGCCTTATCAGTATAATTGCGGGGACGGGCCGTTGGCTGGTCTGAGTCCGGCCGTTGCCGGTCTTTCGTAGCGCAAACTCAAGAGTGAACATGACCGACACGACAATCCCTCCAGATAGCGTCGCCATTTACCGGCGCCTGCTCCGCTATGCCGCACCCTATTGGCGAATGTTCCTCATTTCCATGTTATCCATGGTGGTTTATGCCTCGCTGGGTCCTGCCTTTGCCAAGCTTATTCAGCCGCTTATCGATGGCAGTTTCGTCAATAATGACCCCTCGGCATTGCGTATGGCCCCTTTCGTGCTCATCGGGCTGTCGATCGTGCGTGGCATTGCGGGGTTTGGCAGTGATTATTTTTCCGGCTGGGTCGGCCGCCGGGTGGTAACCGATCTGCGTCGCGACATGTTTAACAAATTCCTGAATCTTCCCTGCGCTGCTTACGATCGCGCCTCATCAGGCCAGATGCTGTCGAAGTTGCTCTATAACACCGAGCAGGTCGCCGAATCGCTGACCAATGGCCTGCTTGCCATTTTCAAGGATGGTCTGACCATCGTGGGCTTGGTCTCGCTCATGATTTACGAGAATATCCAGCTGTCTGCCGTCTTGTTGCTGGTGGGGCCGCTTCTGGGTATCGGCATCGGTCATGTCAGCAAGCGCTTTCGCACAATCAGCCGACGCATACAGGAGTCGATGGGTCATGTCGGTCATGTGGCACAGGAGGCCATTGATGCCCAGCGCATCGTTAAGGTTTTCAATGGCAAGAACTACGAAGCCACCAAATTTGAATATGAAAACGAACTCAACCAGCGCCGCTACATGCGGCGAGTGGCTACCGAGGCCGTCAGCGGTTCCATCATCCAGTTGATCTATATAGCCGGTTTCGCCGCGGTCCTCTATGTGGTGTCCATTGATTCGGTACGCAGCACCATTACTCCAGGCAGTTTGATTTCATTTATTGCCGCCATGTCGATGTTGCTAAGTCCAATCAAGCGCGTCACCAATCTGGCCAATATCCTTCAGCGTGGCATTGCCGCGGGTGGCAGTATTTTTGAACTGCTGGATACACCGTCGGAACACGATGGCGGCGGCGCGACGCTGGAACATGTGCAGGGACGGGTGGAGTATCGTGACATCAGTCTTCGCTATGAGGGGGGGGGCGAGCCGGTTCTGCATCGGGTCAGCCTTACCATTCCACCGGGACGGACTATCGCCCTGGTCGGTCACTCCGGCAGCGGAAAGACTTCGCTGATCCGGTTGTTGCCGCGACTGTACGACCCGACTTCGGGCGACATTCTTATTGATGGACGCAATATCAGC
>JBILXN010000066.1:0-11431 GCA_044378425.1 Methylococcaceae bacterium | reverse complement strand
TCTTCGTATGGCCCTGCAAGAGGTCCTTGAAGACAAGGAATTATGTGAAAGGCTTGGTCGATTGGGTGTTCAACGTGCCGCTACGTTCACTTGGCGGAGAACTGCAGTTGAGACATTGGATGTCTTCAACCGCGTACAGGCATCATGATGTTGGCTCTCTTGGGGTTAGTGCCGCCTCTTAATGAGGTTTCTACTTGGGGCTATGAGTAGTGATTATTGGGATTGATGGCCGCTCATTTTATGGTCCGTATGCGGGTACTGGACGGTATGTGGCTGAAGTTTGCAAGGTCCTCAATGAGCATCTGCCAGAGGCGCAGTTTCTAGTCTATGGCAATCGGTCCTTGTCGTTGCCAATCTCTAGTAAGCGTTGGATTCATCGAACTGATGAGGTTGGGTTAAGTCGTGTACCATCATCGCTTTGGTATTTTTGCAGGGCAGGGCTTTTGGCTAACAGGGACGGCGTAGATGCTTTTTGGGGGGCAGCTAACTTTCTTCCTTTATCCCTAAATCCGGATATCCTATCTATTTTGACAGTGCATGATGTAGTTTTTCGTCTATTCCCGGATACTCTCAATTTGACGCATCGGCTGGCGTATCGTCTTTTTTTTAAATACGGACTTAAAAAGGCTGGTTTTCTGGCTGTAAATTCGCAGGGAACTTTGGATAGGCTACATGAGCTATACGGTGTTCGTGCGGACGTAATAATGAGGCCCAGTGTCTCGGATCATTTTAGACCCCAAACGACTCAGGCAATAACGTTGGCACGAGAACGGTTCAATATTAATCTTCCTTATTTCCTGTCTGTATCTACGCAAGAACCAAGAAAAAATTTGATCTCTCTTATTGACGCCTTTGTTTGTTTCAGTAAAACATCACGTCACGTTGAATTAGTTTTGGTAGGGCAAGACGGATGGAAAAATACAAAATTAGGCAAGGTTATAACGAGGGCTAGGGATCAAGGCGCCACTATCAAGTTGACAGGCTATATTGATGATCGTTGGTTACCTCCCCTCTACAGCGGTGCCCAAGCGGTTGTGATGCCCTCGTTGTATGAGGGTTTTGGAATGCCAGTGGCTGAGGCGTTGTGTTGCGGCGCAAATGTTATTGCTTCTGATGTTCCTGAAATTCGAGAGGCTGGCTCTAGGGCTGTGACCTATATCAGCCCAACGGTACAGGGGATTCTGGCGGCGCTGACTGATGCTATGACCTCTCCCAAAGGTGTTCATAATTCGATGTCTACTAGACTTGACTATGATGGGTGCATTAGTAGTTGGCAGTTAGAGGCATCTAAACTCATCAATGTGCTCAAATCTAGAATATGAGGATTTCAATTGATGCTACGGGGTTGGGTAGTCCTAGAACAGGTACTGCAGTCTATGTTTCTGAAATACTCTCTATCTGGAATCAGCTAGAATTAGATTATGAGATTCTAATATTCACTAGCCGCAAGGCAATGTGGCATTTTGACGACTTAGGCTTGGACTCCCGTTTCACATTCATTATCGCGCCAGACAATAGAGTCCTAAGAGTGCTGTGGCAGCATAGTATTATGTCATGGCATATTAGTCGTTCTAAGGTCGATGTTCATTGGGGTACCGCATTTATTCTGCCTGCCTTTTGTACGTGTCCTGCAGTGGTGACCATCCACGATATGACGTATCAGTTGTTTCCTGATACTCATGAATGGTTTAAGCGATTTTATTTTCCTGTCATGATTGGTCGGGCAGTTCGTCAAGCTAGAACGGTCATCGCTGTGTCAAATTCCACACGAGTAGATGTCGAGAAATTTCTACCAAACAGTCTCGGAAAAATTGTAGTGACGCTTGAGGCTGCGCGGAATCTGGTTACATCAACCAAGCGTTCAGACGTAAATTTATACAACTATGTTCTGGTTGTAGGAACATTAGAGCCAAGAAAGAATTTAGAACGATTGCTTACTGCGTGGTGCGGATTGAGTGAAATCGAACGATCAGGGGTCAAGTTGGTGATTGCTGGCGCTCAAGGTTGGCTGCTTGGCGATGGTTTCGCGCGCTCTCGTGAAAAGGATGGCATTGACTTTATTGGATTTGTTTCTGATTCTGAGTTATCTGACCTATTTGATGGTGCGCTCGCTTTTGCGTATCCGTCATTGTATGAAGGCTTTGGTCTCCCCGTGCTTGAGGCAATGTCTAAAGGTGTTCCAGTCTTGACTAGCAATGTGTCTTCCATGCGGGAGATAGCTGAAGGTGCTGCATTACTGATTGAACCTACAGATGTGGATTCTATTCGTGAGGGATTAGCCAGGATGATTAATGATTCATCTCTGCGAGCTGAACTGTCTCACCAAGGTAGGCTCCGAGCTGCTAGTTTCTCATGGGAGACAACTGCTTCTCTAACGCTGAGTGCCTTGGTGGAAGTGATCAGTTCCTGAATCTATATTGTTGTAATTCTCAATTGATGAACGGGTTGGCGTAGTGCAAATGATGGCAAATTCCTGGCTGTCAATGATGGATGGTTGTATTTATTGCTTAGCAGTATGAAGAAAATCTATCTCCATATCGGGTCTGAGAAAACAGGCTCTACTACCTTGCAAAGATTCTTAAGTGTTAACAGGCATAGGCTGGGGTCGGATGGCTACACCTACTTTTGTGGCGAAAATCAAATCTGTTACTCGCAGGGAAGATATGGGCATTTTCCCATAGTTGCTAGTTTTTATACGGTGACGCCTGATTTCATATCTCAAGCCGAACATTATGAGAACACAAGGATGCTCTCTAGTATTCGGCAGGAGTTAATAAGTGAGTCACGTCATGTGATACTCTCGTGTGAGCATTTTTCATCCAGGCTGACCCATGTCGCCGATTTGGAAAAGCTTGCCAGGGCATTGCGGTCACATGACGTCACTGTTGTTTTTTACATGAGACCACAGTCTGAATTACTATGGTCTGCTTATTCAACTGCCGTTCTTAACGGCAGGCGTACGCCGCTTTCTAGCGATAAGATAAATGCAGATAATTCTTATCTTAACTACTACACGCTATTGGAAGTGTGGGCGTCAGTTTTCGGCCCCCATAACATTATGGTAAGAGACTACAAAAAACTCAAGGATGGCGATATTTGTAAGGATTTCATGCATCTTCTTGGTATAGACGACTTATCGCACTATGAGCGACCAAGAAATAGAAATAAATCTATGCCTTCCGCACAAGTTGAATTTGTAAGACGGTTAAATGCCTACATTCCAACTTATGAAGAAGTGGGATCTGACTGGCATAGGGTGTTCGTCAGATTGCGAAAGGTACTCAGGTACGCTTGGTTTATGGTGAGGAAAAAGGACGAGGAGTGTTCTGATGATTTTATTCGTGGGGTCGATGCTGTATTTGCAGAATCTAATGAAAAATTATCTCGATTCTTTATCAATCGAACCTGAAGTCGTATCCCACACTATAAAATACTAAAACGTAAGTGATTGTCTCAACAGAGCAATACCGGTTCAATCTCTCAGTTTCCCATCATCCAACTGCAAGGTCGTATCCATTCGCCGGGCCAGACTAGGGTCATGGGTGACTACGAGGAAGCTGACGTCGTATTCTCTATTCAGTTCGAGCATCAGTTCATAGACGTGATCGGCTGTTTTGCGGTCCAGGTTGCCGGTGGGTTCATCCGCCAGCACGCATTTGGGGCGGGTAACGAGGGCTCTTGCGATGGCTGCGCGTTGGCGTTCGCCGCCGGAGAGTTCGCCCGGTTTATGCGTCATTCGCTTGCCAAGGCCGACCCGCTCAAGGATTTCGGTTGCCCGCTGGCTGGCTTCTTTAATGTCGTTATCACCGATCAGCAGGGGCATGGCGACATTTTCCAGCAGGGTGAACTCACCTAAAAGGTGGTGAAACTGGTAAATGAAGCCTAGTACCTGATTGCGTAGTTGTGACAGGCGGCGTTCGTTTAAGCCAACCAGGGCGGTGCCCTCGAGAAATACTTCGCCAGACGTGGGCGCTTCCAGGCCACCCAACAGGTGCAGCAAAGTGCTTTTGCCTGACCCCGATGAGCCCATGATGGCGACCCTTTCACCGGGTGCGATGGACAGGCTGACATCTCGAAGGACATCAACGTCAAGGCTGCCCTGGGTGTAGCGTTTGCTCAGGTGGCGGCAGGCCAGTACGGCTTTACTCATAGCGCAATTCCTCTGCTGGCTTGATACGGGAGGCCTGCCATGCCGGATAAATCGTCGCGAGTATCGACAGGACGAAGGCGACGCCGGTTATTCTGAAAACGTCGGACCAGATCAGTTTTGAGGGGAGTTCGCTGATGTAGTAAACATCAGCCGACATGAATTGAACGCCAAACAGACGTTCGATGGCGGGGACCACGGTTTCGACATTCAGGGCCAGCAACACGCCGCCTATTCCGCCTATCAATGTCCCCATCACACCGATAATGGTGCCCAATACGATGAAAATACCCATGACCGATGCTGGGGCCATGCCCTGAGTGCGCAGTATGGCGATGTCAGCTTTCTTGTCGGTGACGACCATCACCAAGGTGGAGACGATGTTGAATGCGGCGACGGCGACAATCAGCAGCAGGATGATGAACATGACACGCTTTTCGGTCTGTATGGCCTTAAAGAAGTTGTTGTGGGCCTGAGTCCAGTCAGTAATCATGAATTGTCCGGGTAGTCTTGGGCCGATCTCACGGGCGATTTGTCGTGCATAAAAGACGTCGTCGACCTTGAGCCGCAGGCCGGATACTGCGTCGTTTAAGCTGAACAGTCGGGCGCCATCATCCAGGTTGATGAGGGCCATGTTGCGGTCGTATTCGAACATGCCGACGTGGAAGATGCCGGTAACGGTGAATCGCTTGAGGCGTGGCAGGATACCAGCCGGGGTTGCGGTGATCTGTGGGGTGATGACGGTTACCTTGTCGCCGGGTATCACCCCCAGGTGCTCGGCCAGTTCAGCGCCAAGGATGATGCCGAACTCGCCAGCTTTGAGTGAGCTGAGTTCGCCGGCGGTCAGCCGCGTAGCGACTTCGGAGACCTTGGGTTCATAGTCGGGAAGGATGCCGCGCAGCATGGCGCCACTGACGCGCCGGTCGGAGTTGATCATGGCCTGGCCTTCGACGTAGGGTGCCCAGCCCTTAACGCGCTTTTCCTTTCCGAGTGGGGCCTCCAGCTTTTGCCACTCCCTGAGTTCACCATCGACGCCGGTGATGGCGGCGTGGGAGGTCATGCCAAGGATGCGCTCTCTTAGTTCGGCTTCAAAGCCATTCATGACAGAGAGCACCGTGATCAGCGCGGTCACGCCCAAGGCAATGCCTAGTACCGAGGTCAGCGTAATGAAGGAGATGAATCCGGTTCGTCGTTTCGCCCGCGTGTAGCGCAGGCCTATAAAAAAAATGAGTGGTTTGAACATGAAGGGAGACGGATTAGGGCGACCTGCAAGACGTTATGATTGAGGGCGGGCTAGGGCTATGTCAGGGCTGATGTTTGGATGTACTGGTTTGGCAGCCTGCGCAAATGCCGTAGAGGCATAGTGAATGATCGGTCAATGTGAAGTTGTGGCGGATGGCGATCTCTTTCTGCAGCATTTCGATGGTTTCGTCCTGAAATTCTTCTACTCGGCCACATTGGGCGCAGACCATGTGGTCGTGATGTTCGCCCCTGTTGAGTTCGAATACGGAGTTGCCGCCTTCGAAGTGGTTGCGCTGAACCAGGCCTGCGGTTTCGAATTGGGTCAGTACCCGGTAGACGGTGGCCAGACCGATTTCCTCGCCCTCGGTAATGAGGCATCGGTAGACCTCTTCGGCAGAAAGATGGCGTTCTCCCGATTCCCGTCGTTCGAGGATTTCGAGGATCTTGATACGCGGCAGGGTGACCTTGAGACCCGCGTTTCGTATGTCTTTGGTTTCCAGAACGATAGCCCCGCGCAGTGTGTTCAGCTGACCTATAGGGTATCATTTATCCCATCGCTATTAGGCCTTGGCTTTATAAATCATGCCGTTTTTTCGTATCTTGTTGGGCTTGAGTCTGGCTCTGCTTCTTGCCGGCTGCTCCCTTGAGTGGTTGCCTTTTGTCTACCGGCTGGATGTCCATCAGGGCAACATCGTCTCGCAGGAGATGGTTGACCAGTTGCGGCCTGGAATGACCAAACGACAGGTGACCTTCATCATGGGTGCGCCATTACTGGTGGATCCTTTTCATGACAATCGTTGGGATTACGTCTACTCCAATCAGCCGGGCGGTGAGCCCAGAGTTCAGAAAAACATCAGCCTGATTTTCAAAGATGATGAACTCGCTGCTCTGCAAGGTGACTTCAAGCCCGGTAACCTGCCGTCGATAGAGATGAAAAAGGACACATCCGTGATTGTTCCGCGCATAGAGCGGGAGAAAACCATCTGGCAGAAAATCAAGGGATTGTTCATGGATGAGGACGGATAGCCCTCGTTGTCGCTTTATTTCTTAAGCGCCCGCGCCCTGCGGGCCATCATGGGATCGACTCGCAGCGGTCGGTAAATCTCCACCCGGTCCCCGGCGCGCAAGCGATGATTTAAGTCGCAAGGCTTGCTGAAAATACCGATCTGACCATCCGCCAGTTTCATTTCAGGGTAACGGGCCATGATACCCGAAGCCTCTATTGCTTCGCCGGCAGTGGCGCCCTCAGCCATTTCCAGGGTGTGAATCACTTGTTGCTCGGGCGTGGCGTAGATCACCTCCACGCGCATTCAGATTACGCCCATGGCGCGCATGAATATGACGATGACCGCCAGCGGAGAGACATAGCGGGTGAGCCTCAGCCAGAGTGCGTAATGCTTGCCCATTTCCAGTTCTGTCTGGCTGTGTTGCTGCTTCATTACCCAGGCCGCAAATATGGCGATGAGTATTCCGCCCAGTGGCAGCAGGATGTCAGACGTTAGGAAATCGATGAACCCGAAGAAGGTTTTGCCGAACCAGTTGGAATGAGCCCCGTCGCTGAATGAAGACAGGCTGCCCAGCCCCAGCAGCCAGCACACTGCACCGGCCCAGGCGCTAGCTTGTGGGCGCGTGATGTTGCGATTTTCAGAGAGCCAGGCAACGGCGGGCTCAATCAGCGCAATCGCCGAGGTGATTGCGGCGAAGAAAACGAGAATGAAGAACAGCGTGCCGAACAGTGTGCCGCCGGGCATATTGCCAAAGGCAATCGGCAAGGTTTCGAAAATCAGGCCCGGGCCCATACTCGGTTCCAGGTGATGAGTGAACACAATAGGGAATATGGCTATGCCTGCCATTAGTGCGACCAGGGTATCGGCCGCCGCTACGACCACAGACGATTTAGCGATGGAGACCTGCTGCGGCAGATAAGCGCCGTAGACCATGATCGAGCCCATGCCGAGTCCTAGCGAGAAGAAAGCCTGCCCCATTGCAATCAGGACGCTTTCGCCAGAAAGTTTGCTGAGGTCGGGGGTAAACAGGAAGCCCATGCCACGACCAAAGCCATCCGAAGCCACGGCGTAGAGATCCAGCGCTACCAGCATAATGAGCAGCCCCGGGATCATGATGCGGGTGACTTTTTCTATGCCTTCGCTCAGTCCGCGCCCGACGATCAGCAGCGTCCCCACCATGAAGGCGGTGTGCCATATCAGTTGGACGTCGGGTGCGTTTTTGAGGTCGATGAAGGTCTGCTGGGCGACAGCCGCGTGGGTGTGGTCAAGAAAACCACCCGCCATTTTGAGGATGTAGGCCATCGACCAGCCGGCGATGACGGAGTAATAAGACAGGATCAAAAAGCCGGCGATAACGCCAAGCCATCCCACATAGGACCAGGCGCGTGCAGCGCCGGACTCTTTGGCCAGTTTGGCCATGGTGTTGATTGGGCTTTGACGGCCCCGTCGTCCGAGCATGGTTTCGGCAATCATCAGCGGGATGCCGATGCCGACCACGCATAGCAGATAGACGATCACGAAGGCACCGCCGCCGTTCTCGCCAACCAGATAGGGGAACTTCCAGATATTACCCAGCCCGATGGCAGACCCGCTGGCTGCGAATATGAAAGCGAGTCTAGACGACCATTGGCTGTGACTTGAATGTGAATCGGTCATGGGCGTGCCTATGCGTATTTCTGAAGCCTGGTGGGGAACCCGAAGCGGGGCTTAATGCGTTAAAATAGCAATAATTTTGGGACGCGTCAGGGATTCTTAAAACGCTTATGGCTGCAAAAAAGAACAAGGATTCATCCGGTAGTTCGACGATCGCGCTCAATCGGCAGGCCACTCACGAATATTTCGTTGAGGAACGCTACGAGGCGGGGCTGGTGTTGCAGGGCTGGGAAGTTAAAAGCCTGCGGGCGGGGAGGGTTCAGCTCAAGGAAAGCTATGTGGTGCTGAAGGGCGGGGATGCCTGGCTGCAGGGTGCCCATATGTCGGCACTGAGTACGGCGTCTACTCATGTCGTGCCCGATCCTTTGCGTACCCGCAAATTGCTCTTGCATGGCTATGAGCTGAGCAAGCTGGTCGGCCATGTTGAACGGAAAGGTTATACTTTGATACCTTTAGCCCTTTACTGGAAAAAAGGTCGCGCCAAGTTGGAGATCGGCCTGGCCAAGGGTAAAAAGCTCCACGACAAGCGCGCCAGCGAGAAGGATCGTGACTGGCAACGTGAAAAACAGCGGGTCATGAAGCACGGTTAAGCCGTGGCATAATCTCTGCCTCTATATTTGACTGGCCCCGCCGCCGTTACCCCACTGAGCGGGTACCGATCTGCCGCTCTGTCTCAATTTACATTCCACGCGGCTGAGTCCGCACCGCAAGCACGATGAACCGATTGATTCAGCCGATACTCCTGATCACAGGACTGGTCCTGTCGTTCCACACCTTCGCCCGTGACTATTCCGCCCTGGTGGTAGAGCCCGAGTCCGGGCGGGTTCTCTATGAAAAATATGCCCATGAGCTGCGGCACCCCGCCTCCATCACCAAGATGATGACGCTGTATCTGGTGTTCGAGGCTCTGGAACGGGGCGAAATCACGCTCAATACGCCCTTGACCGTCTCCCGCTATGCCATGCTGCGTCCTCCCTCACGGCTGGGATTGACGGCGGCGGACAGCCTGAGCGTCGAGGACGCCATACTGGCGCTGGTGACCCGATCGGCTAACGATGCTGCGTCGGTCATTGCTGAAAATCTGGGTGGCTCGGAACCCGCCTTTGGTGACCGCATGACGGCCAAGGCGCGTAGCCTCGGGATGAAGGACAGTGTGTTTCGCAATGCCTCCGGCCTGCCGGACCCCGAACAGGTCACCACGGCTTGGGACATGTATCGGCTGGGACGGGCGCTGATTACCGATTTTCCTCGCTATTACCCGTATTTTTCTACCCCACGGTTCTACTATCAGGGGCGGAGTTTCGATAACCATAATCACCTGATGGAAACCTATCCCGGTATGGATGGTATCAAGACCGGTTTTATCAATTCCTCCGGTTTCAATCTGGTGGCCTCAGCCAAGCGTAATGGCAAGCGCCTGATCGGTGTCGTTTTTGGCGGTCCCAGTGCGGTTAGGCGCGACCGCCACATGCGCGATATTCTGAACGATGGTTTTGCCCAGCTCGAAGGGGCAGCGCCGGGGCTTGTTGTGGCCGATTTCGAGCGTGCGCCGGAAGCCAGGCGACCCCGTTTTGACGATGGCGCGGGACTGGATGCGCCAGAGCTGAGTTTTGCAAGCCCCCGGCGAGCGCGGTCATTGGAACAACCGGTGAGCAGCCATCGGGGCGGGCGGTCCGGCCGTTCGCCTGTGCGGGCTGCGACTCACCCCGCGCCAAGAGGCAAGCAGACCGCATCACATGCGGCTATCCATGGCAGTTCAAAACAGGCTTCCGCCAAGGCATCTCATGCCGGCCCTGTGACGGCCAAACCCAAGGCCAAGCCGTCAGTGGCCAGTGCGTGCAAGAGCGGTAGGGACAAGAAGGGTAAGTGCCTGTCACATTGATGGCATCGCTTCAGCGCACAAGTGTCTGTCTCGCCCGCAATTGAGCCCACGACGGAGTGTCCTTCCTATAGTGAAAATTCGAACAGGTCGGACTGCAGTAATGACACTTCATCCCCGAGCCTGATCTGCCCGCCGCTGACTACCGCGGCAGTGATGCCGCCCAGGCCGCTCATGGCGGCCAGACCGCCGGGGCCGAGTCGCAGGTTCATCTTGGGGCAGGGGTGGCAAAGGCCGGTGCCGGCCAGTATTACCGGACCGATGCGGAATGACTGCTTGCGCAGGCTGCGCAGATCAAGCCCGCTGATCACCAGATTCCGGCGGGTCAGGTCTGCCGCCACCGCCCGTCCCAATCGCTCCGCAATCAGGTACAGATGGTCCTCCTGAATCAGGCTGATCTTGCGATTTCGGTTGCTGCTGACGCTTGCTCGATCACCCAGCAAGCCTTTGGCGGGATCAACCCAGACCGTCTCGACGCTGAGCATGGCCGCATCACGGTTCGGCCGAAGGCCAATCCAGGTCAGGTAGCCGGTCATGGGGTTCGGTGCGGTCGCAGATGGCATTGGCATGTGACAATCATGGGCCGGCGTCGGCCGTAGTGCGTAGAATGAACTGTAATTGATGGCGTGTAACGCATGACTTCACCTCCGAATTCATCACCCTATGAGCGTCTGGGCGGCGCTGCGGTTCTCCGCGATCTTGTAACCCGATTCTATCGCTATATGGATGAACTGCCCGAAGCCGCAGGCATTCGAGCACTACATGGCCGTGATCTGGCCGATGCCGAGGACAAGCTGTTCAAGTTTCTGTCCGGCTGGCTCGGAGGTCCCAATCTGTACTGGGAGGCATTTGGTCACCCGCGTCTGCGGATGCGGCATCTTCCCTTCAGTATCGGTGCTAGCGAGCGAGATCAGTGGCTCGCCTGCATGGGGCGGGCTCTTGAGGACACGGTCAGCGACCCGGAGTTGCGGGCGAGTCTTTACGCAGCGTTTGGCCAGACAGCGCAACATATGATCAACAGGGCCGAGTGAGCCGGAGCGTGCGCGTTTCAACCGTATCAACCCATCTTATGACAGGCCGTTTCGGAGACCAAATTATGAGGATGAGCCCCGCCGAGTTCAGGGACAGCGAATACAAGAGCATCACCTTGCTTGGGATGTCGGGCGTGGGCAAGACCACGTTGGCCGACAAGTTGCCGAAAAAAAACTGGTTCCATTATTCCGGTGATTACCGTATCGGTACCCGCTATCTGGCCGAGCCAATTTCCGACAACATCAAGCTGAGGGCCATGGAGGTCCCCTTCCTGCGGGACTTGCTGCAATCCGATTCCATCTATATCCGTAGCAATATCACGGTGGACAACCTGACGCCGATATCGACCTTTCTGGGCAAACTGGGTGATCCGGCGCAGGGTGGGCTTAGTCTTGATGAGTTCAAGCGAAGGCAGGTCCTACACCGTCATGCCGAAATCAGCGCCATGCGCGATGTGCCGGAATTCATGCG
>JBILXN010000226.1:0-3307 GCA_044378425.1 Methylococcaceae bacterium | reverse complement strand
CAGCAACAGTTGGGAGGGGGTGGCCTCTGTCCCTGTCGGCGCTGACTCAGTCAATCGCCAGCCGCTCACTGCGGATATCGGCGCCGTGGTCGCGGGCGGTGCCGACTATAAAGCGCAAACGGGTTGAGCCGGCAAAATGGTTTTGGGCCTCCACGACCCAGGCCTGCGCGTTGCTTGGGCTGTCAGTCAGGCAAAAACCGGTCGGCCCCCATGAGCTTTGGCCGATACCAACGGCGCCTCGCGCCGCCAGAAAATCCAGTGCCTCACGGACAGGCGGGCTGGTAAAACGTCCGCCCTGAGCGGGTGCAAAATGATCGCCAACACTGCATTGCAGTGCAGTGATGACCGCGCCGAACTGCTCGATATCGGCCTCCGCCACCGCCGGTAAACCCCGCATCATAAGCAGATGGCAGAGCCGCGCGGCCTCCGCAGCCGGAAATTCTGGCAGCGCTTTAAACGCCTGTAATTCGGCCGGACCGTGCAGGCCCTGGTCGCTATCGTCCAGAATAATGATAAACCGCCACTCCGATGGTATGGCCAGTCGGGCGATGACAGGGGGGACACTCGTGCGCTCGCCCCGCCCGCCATCGACGATGAGCCCGCCCTGTTCAAACACGGCGATGCCAATGCCGGAACGGGCGCCACGGCCAATGATGGCGGCCACTTCCCGCGGGGCAAGGTTCAGTCCATAAAGCCGGGAGAGTCCTGCGCCTACGGCCAGAGCCAGCTGAGTGCCCGAGCCCAGACCGGAATGATTGGGCACGGCGGCTTCAATCTGAAGAGTGGCAGGTAACGGCCGACCGAGCTGCGTGGCTAGTTTTTCCACCATACGGACGGCCCTGTCGGCATCAGGTCCGGTGGCAGATAGGCGTGATGCTGCGGTCAGATGGATGCGGGTGGCTATTTCGTTGATGCCCACGCCCACGCTACCAAATCGGCGCCCCAGCGCCGCGCCCATGTCCAGAAAGCCCATGTGCAGGCGCGCCGGCGCCTCCACGGTAATGCGCAGAACGGAAGGGACGGTGGGGGAGTCTGCTTTGTCAGACAAGACTAAAAATCTCGGGTGGAATCTGCCGGCCCGAAGACCGGCGCAATATGAAGGGGGTGAAGTCAGTTCACAACGCCGCAGGCCAGACGTGCGCCGCCCGGCTTGTCGCCATAGTTATCGGATTCAGCGTGAATCATCAGGGAACGGCCCTTGATGTCGGCCAGCGTCAGACGCGCTGAGAGGATGCTGGTTTTGGCTGATCCGTCGGCAGCGACCGCCAGTACCGGTAAATCGCCCTTGTGGCCATGACCTGCCGGGCCAAGGTGCCTGCCGGTTTTGTCAGGATCGTAATGGCCACCGGCGGCAAGTCCTGCCATCAGGTTGCCGTCTTTTTCACCCGCCGCACAAGACGGGTTTTCGTGGACGTGAAAGCCATGGAAGCCGGGCGGTAAACCCTGGAGCTGGGTAGTCAGCTCCAGCCCTTTTGCGCCCTCTGTCAGGGTGACGGTGCCGATGGCCGCGCCGACCCCCTGGGTATCAATCTTATGTAGTGTGACGGTCGTGGGCGTGGCGTTGGTCGCCGTCGTCCACAGTAGGACCGTGGCCAGAAAAATGTGCTGTCGCATGATGTTCTCCAGGGTATGGGGGAAGCTTGCCGTGGCCGCATTGTAATCACAAGCGTCCGAACCCGTTAAGCATTTAAGGTTTTGCGGTCCGCGCCGAGAGGAACGGCAGCAGCATCCCGCTTAACAGAACCAACCCGCAACCGCCGAGGGCGATCGCGTTGGGTGTCTGCTTAAACAGCAGCGCACCCAGCATCAGGCTCATCACGGGCCCGCAATAAGCCACTGCGCTGACCTGTGCGGCGGGTGCCATTTGATAGGCGCGTGTCAGAAAACTCTGGGCCGCACTGCCCGTGAGACCGGCCAACAGCGCCAGCGCCCAGGCCTGGCCGTCTGCCGGCCAGGAGCAGTCGCGCCAGGCAAACCAGCCAAGATGTATCAGTACCGCTACCAGGCTGAAGTAAAACACGACGGTGCGCGGACTGTTGCTGCGTCCGGCACGGGCGATCATCAGATAGGCCAGTGCCGCCAGAAAACCCGATGCCAGCCCTAGCAGACGGCCCACTAGGTCGCTGTCTTTAAGTTCTGGCTGGAGGAGCAGATAGAGCCCCAGTAGCGCGCCGGCGATAGCCAGCCAATCCCGCCGCTGACTGCGCTGTCCCAGCATCTGCGGGCTCAGAGCAGCGACAAAGATGCCGCTACTGGCGGTGAGAAACGCGCTTTCGCCGGGGCCGATGCGTTGTATTGAGGCAAAGGACAGGATCAGCGATACGCCGCCGAACAGTCCCCGCAGCCAAAGCGATGCTCGCCGGTCACCCAGCAGCGCAGCGGAGCGTCGGGAGATAAGGGCGGGCACCAGCAGGACCAACAAATTCACGGCAACTCGGATGAAGCTCAGCATCGGTGCTGCAACCGGATGGTCCAGCAGGGTCGCGGCATAAACCAAGGTGCCCATGCACGATAGCAAGCCGCAGGCGCAAAGCATGCACATTAGCCCCCGTAGCGGCCTATTGGTGTGGCGAGTATTCACGAGTAAGCCCACTTCTGGCCGATGCTGGCGGAGATGCAGGGGAGTAATACGTTTTGGGCGGCAAGGTAGGGGCCTGTCATGGTGTCTCAATTTTCGCACGAGCCGGGTGAATGGTGGTTAAACCTTACGGCCGAGATCAAAAAAGGTGGGAAAACGTAAAATGCCATGGTAACTTACGCGCGCCTGTACAGTTCTTCCGTGGCGTCGCGTCACTCCTTCGCGAATCCAGCGTCTCTGCCGCTCCGTTCTTGAAGTCCGCTCTCACTTGAAGTAACTCTGAAAGGTTCAACCGGCCTTTGGCCAATTTCGTTTGTTTTAGAGTTCCGGCAGAGCGTCGGAGCTGGAGTTATTTGTATGAAAAATATTTATGTAGGCAATCTTTCCTTCAAGACCACCCAGGATGAGCTGCGCGACGTGTTCTCAGAGTTCGGCGAAGTGTCTTCTGTCAACCTGATCTCTGATCGCATGACCGGTCAGTCCAAGGGTTTTGCCTTTGTTGAAATGGATGATGCCGGCGCTCAGGCTGCGATCGACAAGCTCAACCAGACCGACCTCGGTGGCCGCAGCATTACCGTGAATGAAGCGCGTCCCCGTGAAGAAAACCGTCCTGCCGGCCCACGTCGTAGCGGCGGTGGTTTTGGCGGTGAGCGTAACGATCGCGGTGACCGCGGTGGTTTCGGCGGCGGCCGTCGCGGTTACTAAGACCGGGACTGCTTCCAGCATCAG
>JBILXN010000065.1:0-11490 GCA_044378425.1 Methylococcaceae bacterium | reverse complement strand
ATGCCTATAGGCCAGGTCATTGGCGCGCACTGGATGGCAAGGATGCGTTCCACCTCATCCAGCAACTCGATCGGCTCTCGCCCCTCGCGGTCCAGCTTGTTGACGAAGGTCAGAATGGGGGTGTCGCGTAACCGACAGACTTCCATCAGCTTGATAGTCCGTTCCTCGACACCCTTGGCGCTATCAATCACCATCAGGGCGGAGTCCACTGCCGTCAGTGTGCGGTAGGTGTCTTCCGAGAAATCCTCATGGCCCGGGGTATCGAGCAGGTTAAAGATGCAGTCCTTGTGCTCAAACTGCATGACCGATGTCGTCACGGAGATACCACGCTGCTTTTCCATTTCCATCCAGTCAGAGGTAGCATGGCGGGCAGCCTTGCGGCCCTTGACCGACCCGGCCAACTGAATGGCGCCACCGAATAGTAGTAACTTTTCCGTGAGCGTAGTCTTGCCGGCATCGGGGTGGGAAATGATGGCGAAGGTCCGTCGCCTATCGAGTTCCGAGAGTATTTCAGACATTGAAAACGTTGTGCAAAGCGCTGATTATAGCGTGATCCGACCTGCCACCGGTGACTTGGGTAATCATGTGCAATGGTATGCCGCAGATTATCGCAAGCCCCTCAAACCTGAGTTCAACATGCCAAGACAAGATACCGCTAGCGCGCTACACAGCCTGGCCGGGGCCCTGAAACTGGACCACCTCGAACGCCACATTTTCCTCTGTGCCGACCAGAGCAAACCCAAGTGCTGCAGCACAGAGGCGGGGCTGGCCTCCTGGGATTATCTAAAGCGGCGTCTGGACGAATTGGGATTGGCAAGACAGGGGCAGATCGCCCGCACCAAGGCGAACTGCCTTCGGCTGTGCCTGCACGGGCCTATAGCTGTCGTCTATCCGGAAGGGATCTGGTACCACTCCTGCACCCCCGAGGTACTAGAACGCATCATTCAGGAACACCTGATCGGAGGGCGTCCTGTCACAGAGTATGTTTTCTCAGGGCCTGGTGAGCATCTGGCGAGACGCCAGGACCCATGATTTAGAACTGGCGAGGCCGCGCACTGCGACCCTCCCGACATTGCGACACCAGCCGTTCCAGACTCTCGAGCTGGTCAGCAGTGCCCAGGGCCAGAATCCGGTCATCAAGCTCCAGCCTGACCGCGGGTTCCGGATTGGGAATCACCCGGCTGCCGCGCAATACGACCAGCACGGTAGCGCCGGTCATTTCCCTGATGCCGATTTCGGCCAGACTCTTGCCGATAAGACCCGAATCCTGGCACACCTTGATCCCCTCCAGGTTGAGACTCTCCTCGCCGCGTGAAATAACCGTGTCGAAAAAATCGACGACCGTGGGGCTCATTATCAGATGGGCCAGACGCCGCCCACCGATGGCGTAGGGGCTGATCGCACGATCAGCTCCCGCCCTTATGAGCTTCGGGACGCTGTTTTCATCGACCGCACGGGAGACTATAAACAGATTCGGGTTCAGCACCCGAGCGGACAGGACGATATACAGATTGGTGGCATCGTCACCGCTGGTGACGATCAAACCCCTCGCCCGACGAATCGCTACCTGCTCAAGTACCGAATCGTCGCTGGCATCACCGACCACCATGAGATGTCCGTGCTGCAGAGAGAAGGCGTGGGCTTCCTGACGCGGATCAACGATCACGAAGGGTATAGCCGATTCGTGTAACTCCACAGCCGCCTGCCGCCCTACCCGACCGAGTCCAGCGATGATGATGTGATCGCTGAGTTGCGTAATGTCACGCTGCATTTTCCGTGTTCCCCATGGATCCGACACCCTGCTCATGACCAGATAATCCATGATGACGGTCAGGCTGTAAAAGAGGCTGCCTATGCCGGTAATGGCAATGAAAATAGTGAAAAACCGGCCCACTTCGTCCAGCCGGATGACTTCACCGTAGCCGATTGTGGTGATCGTAATAACCGTCATGAACAGCGCATCCAGCACGGTTGCACCTTGCTGACGACCCAGCCAGTAATAGCCAAACGTACCCAACACGGTCACACAGATCACCAGTATCACCGGGAGAGTGAGACGCTCCCTGAGCTTGATCGGGAATTGCCGCGGGCTATCGGGTGTCATGCAGCGCTATGCTAAACGGCAGGGTAGATGAGAGCATCTCTGGCACGGGCTTAATACTCACCCGAGATGGATCCTGTTCGCGACGCCATCACCATGCTCACGCACGAACCAAAGTCTGACCGACGTGATTCAGTGGCGGACGGTGGCCGTAAGATCGGCGGTCTGAGCGTCCCCACTCCATAATTTTTCGAGCTGGTAGAACTCGCGAATCTGCGGCCGCATCACATGGACAATGACATCACCAAGGTCGACCAGCACCCACTCGCCGACATCTTCCCCTTCCATTCCAATTGGTTGGGCCTCATGCTTTTTGGCCTCCTCGGCCACATGCCCAGCCAGCGATTTGACATGCCGTTCCGATGTGCCGCAGGCAATGACCATAAAGTCGGTGATGGCTGTTTTTCCGCGTACATCGACAACGGTGATGTCGCGACCTTTCCCACCATCCAAGGTGGACACAACGAGTTGCAGTAAGTGATCTGTATTCATTCTGTAATGGGTATCTTCGAGAAAACGAGATGTGTTGTCTGGATAGTTAGGGAACGCGAGCGAGGACGACATGGCAGGGTTGCCCTCAGTGCTTGCGGCTTTTGGATTCTTTTCCTTGGCTTTTACTGGTTGGATGATGATCCCTGCTTTTTTCCGTGACCCTGACTTTATTCTCGCTTTTGCGCGGAGCCGAAGCTGAAACCTTGCGCGGCTCATCGGCTACCTGCCGAGCATGATGCTTAGTAGACGCTGAGGTCACCGCCTGGATTCGGCGAGCAGGCTCTTCCCTATCACCACGCTCTTGATGACGACTCGCCTTGCTGCTGTGATGGCTGGAAATGGGCTCCGGCGTGTCCTCAACCTCGCTACCGGACAGCATCAGTTTTTGCCCCGATCGAACCTGAGTATTGACCGGGATGTGGTTCCACTTAGCCAATTCGGAAAGCTCGACAGCGTTTTCTCTGGCTATGGAATAAAGCGTATCCCCCTTCTGTACCGAATAACTGACAGGCCGTGCCGAGCGACTAGCCTGTTTCGTTAACCGGGCGTCGGGCCTGGCCCCCACCCGGGCGGTACGGTCCTGATAGTCATCGTCGGAGTTTAGCCCTTTGCGCGGCGCAGTATCGCCCCGTACGGGAAACCGTGGCTCAGCCTCTCGATCGGGTACGGGTACCCTCGCCGCCAAACGGTTGGGACGAGCGGCAACGGGTGACTCGACCTCAACTGCTGAAGCCCTCGAATTTCCATCAGCATCGGCAGCCGAACCCGAATCGGCCTTCATGCGTCCCGTTTTTTCACGACGAAACGACTCGAATGAACCAGGCTCCGGCTCCAGCGCATCCTGTAGCGGATCAGGACGGGTGAACAACCGCCGCTCCATCGATAGACGGTCTACTTCCTGACGGAATTCTGCTGCCTTTTTATCTGCCGGGATGTAAATATGATAGCTACCTTCCACATCGGCAAACTGTCCATGGAACCCCGGGTTAAGTTCGTGCAGCTTATCCAGTGAAATGCCTGCAGCCTCAGCAGCCAGGGCAAGATCAAGCTGGGAACTGACTTTCACCGGTTTGAATTTGGCCGAGTTAGGCATGTCCCGGAGGTTGATGCCGTATCGCTCGGAATCAGCGAACAACCGTGAAACAGCCAACAGTTTGGGAACGTAAGCCCTGGTTTCCTGGGGTAGATTGAGCGACCAGAAATCGGTCGGCAGGCCACTGGCCTCATTCCGGCGGATAGCCCGACCCACCGCACCCTCACCACAGTTGTAAGCAGCAATAGCCAGTAACCAGTCACCAAAGTCGCGGTGCAATTTCTTGAGGTACTTGATAGCAGCCTTGGTCGATGCATAAACATCGCGCCGCCCGTCATAGGATCGACTGCGCTTGAGGCCGTAATTGTGGCCGGTAGACGGGATAAACTGCCAGATACCTGCCGCACGGGCGGGTGAGACAACATGAGGCTGAAATGCGCTCTCGACGATTGGGAGCAGAGCAATTTCCCCGGGTACTTCCTGCTTCTCTATCAGCTTTACGATGGAGTAGAGAAAAGGTTCAGCTCGCGATTGTGCGCGCTCGATATAGTCTGGATGATTGGCAAACCAGCGCAATTCGCGATCAATATCGCTGTTCTCTATAGGAGGTAGCGAATAAAGAGCAAACAGGCGGTCCCACAGGGTGTCGTACTGGGAGCCTCTTGAGTCTTTTTTTCGTGACCACCGCCCTTGCGCCGTTAACTCAGATTGACCTTTATCGGTTATATTGGGGCCGTTCTTAACCTCGTTTTTTGAGCATCCGCCCAAAGTCAAGGTAAGCACCGAAACACAGCAGATCACCCTGACGGCAGATTTTGGCAGTTTCATCGTGTCCTGGATTCTAACTTTCTTCAATTCACTCTGCTGCGGCAGTGTGCCGGCGTTTGATTTATGAAAACGATACAACCGGCGAACCCCCTTACTCGTCAAGCCTTCCTGAAATGGTATCACGTCGCAAGCCTCGGACAAGCGCTGCAGGAACGTGAGACGAAGTACCTGAGGTCTACTCTGGAACTAACCTACAGCCGAAAAACCCTGCAAATAGGCCGGCTCGGCTCGGAAAGCCACTACATTGATCAGGACTTCATTGGTGATTTCGTTCTGGCCGACAGCAGGGGACCCCGCAGCCATCCGAACTTCGTACAGGCCGATGCCAATGATTTGCCATTCGCGACCGAAACCATCGACACGATCATTCTGCCACATGTGCTCGAATTCGAATCGGACCGGCATCAGGTGCTCAGGGAGGTGGAGCGGGTACTGAAGCCGGAAGGACGTCTGCTTATCCTCGGCCTTAGCCCATGGAGTCCGCGTCGTCTATTCCGGCTGACACGGCGGGACTCATTCTGGAATTCGCGCCTAATCGCGAGTCATCATTTGCTGGAATGGCTCAGCCTTCTCAAGTTTGATGCCGATCTTGAAGCCGCATTCGGTGGCTCGGGAGACCGCATACTGAAAAATCCGGAGACGACTTGGGCTGAAATCACATCCAACCTGTCGCTGGGCTATGCCATCAAAGCCGTCAAACGACACTACAACCTGATTCCCATCGAATCCAGCTGGATCAGCCTGCCTACCCTGGCCACCGGACAAGTGATGGAAAGCAAAGCACTAAGCACCCGAATGAACCATGACTGATTCGATTTTTATCTACACCGACGGTGCCTGCAGAGGCAACCCGGGCCCCGGCGGCTGGGGCGTGTTGCTCCGCCACAAAGAGCGCGAACTGGAACTCTTTGGCGGCGATCCGGACACGACCAACAACCGTATGGAACTGATGGCAGCCATCCAGGGCCTCACGTCACTCAAAAGGCCCTGTTCCGCTATTGTCACCACAGACTCGACCTATGTCATGAAAGGCATTTCCGAATGGTTGCCCAACTGGGTACGAAGAGGCTGGCGAACCGCCAGCAACAGCCCAGTAAAAAATGCCGACCTCTGGCAACTGCTGGTCAACGCCCAGCAGCCTCATCAGGTCGACTGGCGATGGGTCAAGGGCCATTCCGGCCATGCCGGCAACGAACGCGCCGATCAGTTGGCTAACCGCGGCATCGACGAGATGCTGAACGCACTCAAGAAGTCCCGTTATGCGTCAAGTACTGCTTGATACCGAAACCACCGGACTGGATCCGGCATCAGGGCATCGCGTCATTGAAATCGGTTGCGTGGAATTGCTGGATCGCAAACTGACGGGCAATCGGTTTCATGTCTATCTGAACCCTGAGCGCGAAGTGGATGCCGGCGCTGTGGAGATTCATGGGCTCAGCACTGCGTTTTTAGCGGACAAACCAAAATTTGCTGCTGTTGCAATGGATTTCGTGAGCTTTGTCGAAGGCGCCGAACTGGTCATCCACAATGCACCGTTTGATGTGGGTTTTCTCAACCATGAATTGAATTTGCTGGGATCGGGCTATAGCCGCATTACCGACTACTGTGCGGTACTCGATACCCTGACGCTGGCCCGCAAAAAACATCCGGGGCAGCGCAACAGCCTGGACGCGCTGTGTAAACGCTACAACATCGATAACACGCGAAGAAATCTGCACGGCGCATTGCTTGATGCTGAAATTTTGGCGGAGGTCTACCTGGCCATGACCGGCGGCCAGACCCAGTTGATACTGGAGTCCGACGTGCCAACCTGGCCGGATGTAAAGGCTGTCGAACGGACCACGCTCTCGCTGGGACCCGCATCTGAAAGGCCCTCTCTCAGGGTCATCGTCTGCAATGACGCAGAAGAACTGGCTCACGCCCAACGACTGGATGCCATAAATATATCTAGTAGCGGACAGTGCCTCTGGAACGCTGACTGAGCCTGCACCCGCCATCTGCGGAGAGACATTCGGGTGCCAGAGCACGTCCAATCTGCAATAATCCACCGTGTTGTCCCTAATTTAGTCATTGAGCGAGCAACATTATGCGCATCCCAGCCACCCTTTTCCTCTGTGCCCTGACCCTGTCATTGACATGTGAAGCAGCCGGAAAACCCAAAAAAACGGAGAAAACACCTGTGAGCCAATCGGCCCCTGAAGTTAAATTACACACCACTCTCGGCGACGTCGTCATCAAACTGGATGCGGCCAAGGCGCCCGTGAGCGTCGAAAACTTCCTGACCTACGTCAAAAACGGTCATTACGACGGCACCGTTTTCCACCGCGTCATACCCGGTTTTATGGCTCAGGGCGGCGGCTTTACCGAGAAGTGGGATCAGAAACCAACCGGTGCGCCGATCAAGAATGAAGCGGATAACGGCTTGCTGAACAAGCGCGGCACTATCGCCATGGCCCGAACGTCCGACCCTCAATCTGCGACAGCCCAGTTCTTCATTAACTACTCCGATAATGCGTTCCTCGACTTCAAGAGTCCAAACCCGCAGGGTTGGGGTTATGCCGTGTTTGGTGAAGTCGTCAGCGGCATGGATGTCGTCGATAAAATGGCCACCGTGCCAACCGGTCGTGGCGGCCCGATGCCGACCGATGTTCCGCAAACCGCCATCGTGATCGAAAAAGCCAGCGTGGTAGAGGCTAAGTAGTCATCCTAGGCTTCTAAATTTTATTCTGGTCAACAACCGGACCAAGGCCCGGAGTCCTCGACGTGAGACAGGAAACGCTGTTCATATCCGACCTGCACCTCAGCGCAAGTCGTCCTGATGTGGTTCGGCGTTTCCTTCACTTTATTGATGAACGCGCCAGTTCGGCGCAACGACTCTTCATACTGGGCGACCTGTTTGATGCCCACATAGGCGACGACAATAACGCCTGGCCCTACCCTGCTATCAGAGCCAGCCTGAAACGTCTTTCCGCCGGCCATACGGCCCTTTTCATCCAGCAAGGCAACCGTGATTTCCTGCTAGGACAGCGTTTCTGCAACGATACCGGAGCTGACTTACTCGGTGACTACCATGTCATCGACCTCTACGGCACCCCTACACTGCTCACCCATGGCGACCTGCTGTGCACCGATGATGTTCACTATCAGGCCGCACGGCGTAGGGTGCGAACGGAGACGTGGAAAAGCCATGCACTCTCCAAACCGCTGTGGCTACGCCAACTGTATGCGCAGTGGTATCGTTTCAAGAGTGGACGCGACAAGGACAGGAAAAGCCTTGAGATCATGGATGTGAATCATGAGACCGTATGCGCCGTCCTGCTTGAGCATGGCGTCACCCGGATCCTGCACGGCCATACCCACCGCCCTGCGGTGCATGATTTTGATGTCAAGGGCCAGCCCTGCCAGCGCTTTGTGCTACCCGAATGGGCGGGCCAGGAGTGGGCATTATGCTGGGATAACACCGGCTATTGGCGTGAGCCCATTGCCCAGTTCTGACGACGCTAGCGAGCACGTACTAAGGACTCACCTGCCCCGAATCCCGCTGCTCCAGCCGCTCCAGCTCACCCTCGCTAAAACCCGCAAGCCTTCTGGCATCCCGATTGAAAGGACCTCGAATCTCCCCGGCCAGATAGTGATCTATCAGGGAGAAATACGCCTGCTCAGACTGAATGCCCCGTTGTTCGCAGACAAACCCAAACCAGCGACTACCGATGGCTACATGACCGATTTCCTCGCGGTAGATCATCTCCAGAATCTCCACGCTGGCATGATCACCGAGTTGCTCGAGCTTGCTAATCATGGCCGGGGTAACATCCAGACCGCGCGCCTCCATGAAACGAGGCACCAGCGCAAGCCGATGCAGCACGTCATCAGCGGTACTTTCGGCCAGTTCCCATAAGCCCCGATGGGCGGGAAGCATGCCGTAATCTGAGCCCAAAACTCTGAGCTGCGCACGCAGCGCTTTGAAGTGGCGCGCTTCCTCAATCGCCACTTGCAGCCAGTCCCGATAGAAATCGGCCGGCATCTCGCGAAATCGATAGGCCATATCCCAAGCCAACTGGATTGCAGTAAATTCGATATGGGCCAATGCATGGAGAAAAGCCACCCGACCCACCGCTGAATTCAGGCTCCGTCTCGGCAAATTGCGAGGATCAACCCGGAGAGGATGTTCCGGAAAACTCACCTCCGAGGCAGACCGTATGGGTGCATCACCCCTGAAATCTATAGCGTCTTCCACCAATAACGCCGCCAGCCGGTCGGTTACCGCCAGCTTGGTCTCTATAGATGGTTCAAAAAGGCAAACCTCAGCGAGCTCATGAAGACTTTGAGTTCCGGGCGTGGGCATTGGGTCATTGCACTGTGACATAAAGATAGGACTATTATTCAACATCGGCTATGGAATACCAAAGCTCATAGACCGCCAACGGCAACCCGCTCGGCTGGTGGGGTTACAATAGCGCTTCATCTTCTGTGCCCCGAATATTCTCTTATGAGTGAGATCGACCGGTCATTGAGGCCACAACTCCAGCGCAATCTGCGCCGGCGACGTATTGCCGGCGTTTGCGCTGGCCTTTCGGATTATTTAGGCTGGGACGTGAGCCTGGTCCGTGTACTCTTCATGTTATCCCTGTTCTTCGGGGGCCTCGGGTTTGCGATTTATCTTGCACTCTGGATGACCCTGCCAGCAGCAACTGAAATGCCGATCCCAAAAGTGTCCTGGCACCTGCAGCGCGAACTCCGCAGAATGCAGAAAAGGATCAGGCAACTGTATCGTACCCATGATCCGCTGATCGCGGATATGGCCCATGAGTCATTCGAGGCCATCACTATCCTGGTCGCAAGATTTGAATCAGAGCAAAACCCAGGACTGGAGGCATCCCTGGTCAAGAGCGCCCTGCAGGGTTTTCCCCAGCTACTGGACAGTATAGGGGCACTCCCGCCCCGTCATTTCAGACCGCGTGACGTAGCCGGAACGGTGACGCCAGCCAAGATTCTGCTGAATCAACTGGCAGACTTTCGCTCGCTATTTCAGGAAGCCGCTCAAACCAGTCTGCAAACCGAATTTAATGTCACAGTCTCTCACCAGACTCCTGACACACCTGAACTTATGGCCTGGCGTGAGTTGCTTCGACCCTTGCAGAGTCAGGTGGCAGCTCGCAGCAAGCCGGAGACTCTGGCCGTATTAGTGGCCATCGAGGAAAAACTCGGCTTCCTGTTGCAGCGACTGGACACGAACGACGAACTACTGGACTTGCGACCGTTCGAGGTGAGGAAAATAGCCTTCGAATACCTGCCGGACACCCTCAACAAGTTTGTGCAGTTACCCGCAACTATGGCCCGAAACGAACGCCTCATCAGCGGCAAAACCGCAGAGGAATCGTTAAGCGAACAACTCTCGTTGCTGGATAACAGCCTGCACAACCTGGCAAAAAGCCTATTCGAGAAAGATGCTAAAGGCTTGCTGGTGCATGGCCGTTTCTTGCGGGAGAAATTTGCAGCACATTCTTTAGAATTGGATGATGATGAGCAAAAAATCCCGACCTGAGTTGGCAATAGCGCATCAGACCCGTCGCCCGCATTTCATCAGACTCCTCTAAGCACGCCGCCATTTCCACCGCACATAACCCACCGATATCATGGATACACTGCTACTACTGAAAGCCCTGATTCTGGGCATCGTCGAGGGACTCACCGAGTTTCTCCCCGTTTCCAGCACCGGTCACCTCATTCTGGTAGGCGATCTGCTCAATTTCAATAATGAGAGAGGCAAACTGTTCGAGATTGTCATTCAGTCTGGCGCCATCCTTGCCGTGTGCTGGGAATACAGGAAGAAACTGGCTCACGTGCTCCTGGGGCTGCCATTCAATCGCGAGGCTCAACGCTTCGTCCTGAACCTTGTGGTGGCCTTTTTGCCGTTGGCGATACTGGGGCTAGCCTTTGGAAAAACGATAAAAGCCCATCTATTTCAACCGGTTCCGGTGGCTTTGGCCTTCATTCTGGGCGCGTTTGTCATTTTGTGGGCAGAGCGTCGACCTCACCGCATTACAATAGAATCGGTCGAAGATATAGGCCTATCAGACGCCCTCAAACTTGGGCTGGCACAGGCATTTGCTCTGATTCCAGGCACATCCCGCTCTGGCGCCACCATCATCGGCGGTTTGCTGTTTGGCTTGTCGCGTAAGGCCGCAACCGAATTTTCGTTTTTTCTAGCAATTCCGACACTTATCGTAGCCACGGCCTACCAGCTCTACAAAGAACGCGACCTGCTGAATATGGATGATCTCGCCATGTGGAGTACGGGCTTTGTCTCGGCCTTCATCTCGGCCTTTATCTGCGTTCGCTGGCTACTGCGCTACATTTCCAAGCATGATTTCACCCTTTTCGCCTGGTACCGCATCATTTTCGGGATCGCTATTATTGCTACCTGGCAACTCAATCTGGTGAATTGGTCTCAAGGCTAGTGGCCGAAACCTTCATTCGGGTTTACAAACCTAAGCACCTGACTAAAAGCGGGGGGCGGTACTGAAAAGCCTGTAAAAGTTGTCATTCGTCACCTTCGCCAGATGCTCCACCGGCACCCCCCTAAGCTCCGACAGAAACTCAGCGACATAACGAACATAGGCAGGGTAGTTGGGCTTGCCTCGCTTTGGAATCGGAGCAAGATAAGGCGAATCGGTTTCGACCAGCAAGCGATGCTCAGGCAATCTTCTGGCAACATCCTGGAGTGTCTCGGCGTTGCGGAAGGTCAGGATTCCCGAAAGGGAGACATAGAAATTGAGATCAAGTGCCGCCTTTGCTGTTTCCCAGTCCTCGGTGAAACAATGAAGGACACCACCCACACGCTCGGCACCCTCCTCTCTGAGGATCTGTAAAGTATCGGCCCTGGCTTCACGGGTATGAATAATCAGAGGCTTGCCCACGGCAATAGCCGCGCGAATATGCGTTCTAAATCGCTCCTTTTGCAGTTCCAGATCGCCCTCACTACGAAAGTAATCCAGCCCGGTTTCCCCCACAGCCACTACCCTGTCATCCGAGG
>JBILXN010000064.1:0-11520 GCA_044378425.1 Methylococcaceae bacterium | reverse complement strand
CTGTCAGGTGCGGGTTATGTCGGCGCTCAAAATCAATCAGGTCTGCGAGGACTACATCCGCCGCCGCGCCATCCGCCACCTGGAAAAGGGCAGGGTCGTGATTTTTGCAGCCGGTACCGGCAACCCTTTTTTCACCACCGACTCTGCTGCCAGCCTCAGGGCCATTGAAATCAATGCAGAACTATTGATTAAGGCGACCAAGGTTGATGGCGTATATTCAGCCGACCCGATGAAAGACCCTAATGCCACGCTTTACAGCAGGTTGACCTACGATGAAGCGCTAGACCAGCGGCTGAATGTGATGGACGCGACCGCATTGGTGCTCTGTCGCGATCACAGGATGCCGCTGCGGGTCATGAACGTATTTGAGCCCGGTGCGGTGATGCGTCTCGTACAGGGTGAGGATATTGGCTCTCTGATAGAAACGGACCAACAAACATGATTGAAGCTCTCCAGAAGAAAACAGCTGAGCGCATGGGCAAAACCATTGAAGCGCTCAAACTCGAACTGGCCAAAATCAGAACCGGACGCGCTCACCCCAGTCTGCTCGACCATGTCAGTGTTTCCTATTACGGTAATGATGTACCGCTTAGCCAGACCGCCAACATCACGGTCGAGGACGCGCGCACCCTGGCGGTATCGCCGTGGGAGCGCAACATGATTCAGGCCATTGAAAAAGCCATTATGACCTCCGATTTGGGGCTCAACCCCATGACCACGGGGACCGTTATTCGGGTGCCGTTGCCGGCGCTGACCGAGGAGCGTCGCCGCGACCTGGTCAAGGTGGTCCGGCATGAAGGCGAGAACTCCCGGGTGGCGATCCGCAATATCCGCAGGGATGCCAACACCGACCTGAAGAACGCACTCAAGGATAAACTGATTTCGGAAGACGATGAGCGCCGTAGTCAGGAGCAAATTCAGAAACTGACAGACCAGTACGTCAAGGAAGTTGACACCGTACTGGAGGTCAAGGAAAAGGATCTGATGGCCATCTGAGGCCCGATGCCGTTTTATCTGTTCAGTCTGCTGGTGGCATCACCCGACTGCACCCGGCCCGCGATTTCGGTCTTTGGTCCGGGTTGGCCTTCGGAGAAGTTACGGTCATGAGTGGTCGTGATGCCTCCGTGCCTCGACACATCGCCATCATCATGGATGGCAATGGCCGCTGGGCCAAGCAGCGCTACCTGCCACGACCGGCCGGACACAGGGCCGGTGTCGGTGCCGTTCGAAAAACGGTTGAGGGCTGCATCCGGGCGGGCGTCGAGGTGCTTACCCTGTTCGCTTTTAGCAGCGAGAACTGGCGGAGGCCGGCGCAGGAAGTTTCCCTGCTCATGGAGCTTTTTGTTGCGAGCCTCGAACGGGAAACCCAGAAGCTCCACGAGAATGACATCCGCATTCGCGTAATAGGCGATCGTCTTGCCTTTGCCCCCATGCTGCAGGAACGAATTGCAGCAGCCGAAGCCCTTACCCAAAACAATAACCGGCTGGAACTGGTGATTGCCGCCAACTACGGTGGTCGCTGGGATATTGCTCAGGCAGCGCAACGACTGGCACGCAAGGTCGAGCTGGGCGAACTGCACAGTGCCGAGATCGATAGTGACTGCCTTCAGGCTGAACTCGCTCTTGCTGATTTACCTGAGCCGGATCTCTTTATTCGAACCGGCGGTGAGCAGCGCATCAGCAATTTTCTGCTCTGGCAACTGGCCTATACCGAATTACACTTCACCCCTTTGTTATGGCCTGATTTCGATGAACAGGCGCTGGTCGACGCGCTAGCGAGCTTCGCCAGTCGGCAACGCCGATTCGGCTACACCGGTGACCAAATCGAAAGTCGTAATCCATAGACTGGCCTTCCCCATTCCTATAACTCAAACCAGGAAGTACACCCATGCTCAAGAATCGAATTGTCACGGCTTCGTTGCTGGCGCCGCTCATTATTGCCGCGATAGTACTGCTGCCGCCCGATGGCTTTGCCCTGTTTTGGGGTGCGGTCATAGTGCTGGGAGCCTGGGAGTGGGGCGGTTTGTCCGGCCTCGGCACCACTGGTCGTGTCGGGTTTATTGGCCTGATTCTCGCTGCCATGCTGGCGGCCCGGATTTTTGCCCTGCAATGGGCGCCGGGTGAATTACCGATGTGGTTCTACATTCCGGCAGTCATTTGGTGGGCGGTGTGGGGTATGGCCTTCCGCAAGGCTCCGGAACAGCTGGTCAAGCGCAAATACTCGCCGGTATTGCGAGTACTGGCTGGGGCGTTTGTCCTGATCACCGGTTGGGTACTGATGGTCTGGCTGCGGCTCAATTTTTCCCAGTATCAGGTCCTCTATCTGGTCTTGCTGATCTGGCTGGCTGACATCGCCGCTTATTTCACCGGCAAACGCTGGGGATCTACCAAGCTTGTCGCGGCCATCAGTCCCGGCAAGACCGTTGAGGGCGTCTACGGTGCGGTGCTTGCCGCAGCCGTCATGGCGCTGCTGGTGGGGGTGTTCATTACCCGATTTGAAACCCAGACTTTGCTGGACTTCGTTTTTCTATCGGTCATGACCGTTGCCTTTTCGGTGAGTGGCGACCTGTTTGAGAGCCTTGCCAAACGCATCAGCGGCGTCAAGGACAGCGGATCCATGTTGCCGGGTCACGGCGGTCTGCTAGACCGTATAGACAGTCTTTTGGCGGGCGTTGCTGTGTTCTACGCGGGCTCCCTGCTCATACCTATTTTTCTGCAGATGGGCCCTGAGATAGAAACCCAGATCATCATGGCCCCGGATTCTGTTCCCGCACTGGAAGCGCCGGGAGAACCCGGTGCAGTCGAACCTGATGCCGACGATGTGGGGGACGATTCGTCCGCAATGCCGGAGGAACATGACCACGACGGGCATGAAGGCCATGACCATCATCATGGTGAGGGTCATGACCATGACCATGACCATGCCGATGCCCCTCACAACGATGCCGAACAGGTCGCGCCCGAGAATGCCGAACCGCCCGTAATGGAGGATTCACCCTCTCCGGCGCCGGCTGAAAAACCGGCCCAGCAGAACAATGGGGCTGTGCAATGAAGGGTATTTGCGTACTGGGATCAACAGGCTCCATCGGTGTCAGCACACTCGACGTCGTCGCCCGCCATCCCGATCAGTATCGGGTGGTGGCGCTGACAGCCAACAACAACATCGACAGGCTGTTCGAGCAGTGTCTGCAATTCAGGCCCGGCTATGCCGTCATGATCGATCCTGCACCGGCGGCAGATTTACGCAAGCGTCTGGCCGATGCGGCGGTCAACACGATTGAGGTACTGAGTGGTGCCGAAGCGCTTGAGCACGTCAGCGTGTTACCTGAAGTCGATTCCGTTATGGCCGCCATCGTCGGCGCGGCCGGTCTGCTGCCAACCCTGGCCGCTGCCCGCGCCGGCAAGACCGTCCTGCTAGCCAATAAGGAAGCGCTGGTCATGTCCGGCCCCCTATTCATGGAGGCTGTCGCTAAGGCAGGTGCCAACCTGTTACCGATAGACAGTGAACACAACGCCATTTTCCAGTGTATGCCTGCCGCGTACCGGGCCGGTCAAACCGCACCGGAAGTCCGTCGCATTCTGCTGACGGCATCGGGCGGGCCTTTCCTCAGAAAACCGCTGGAAGAACTCCACGATGTGACGCCGGAACAGGCGGTTGCCCATCCCAACTGGGTGATGGGCCGCAAAATCTCGGTCGATTCCGCCAGCATGATGAACAAAGGTCTGGAGTTGATTGAAGCCTGTCTGCTGTTCAGCACTCCGCCTGAGAAGGTCGAAGTGGTCATCCACCCCCAGAGTGTCATTCACTCCATGGTTGATTACGTCGATGGCACCGTACTGGCTCAGATGGGTAATCCCGATATGCGGATACCGATCGCCCACGCGATGGCCTGGCCAGGCCGGTTTGATTCCGGGGTGGCGCCGCTGGACCTGTTCGCCGTCAAAAGGTTGGATTTCGAGGCTCCTGATTTTGTCCGCTTCCCCTGTCTGCAGCGCGCCTATGATGCCGTGCGGGCGGGTGGGACCATGCCGGCCATACTCAATGCCGCTAACGAGATCGCTGTCGCTTCGTTCCTTGATGGCAGCATCCGTTTCACGGCAATCCCCGACACCCTCAGTCACTGCATGAATACGGTCGCCGTAAGCAAGGCTGACAGCATAGACGCAGTATTGGACGCCGACCGCGCCTCGCGGCAGGCCGCCCACGAGTATATTGCCCGCTTGGCCTGATCCTGCATTAGAATCGGCAGCAACAGCGTTGAATTGCCCGCCCGTCAGTTCACTCACAGAGTGATACGGGCGGCGATCGCCGGGGCCTATGCCCCGCCGGCCAAGTGGCCTGATTCTGCCTCGCTTCATTTGTAGGAGTAGCCCGACATCTCATGCCCCCAATTCTCCACACGGTTTTCTTTTTCGTTCTTGCCCTTGCCATACTGATTGCCTTCCATGAGTATGGCCACTTTTGGGCAGCCCGCCGCCTTGGCGTAAAGGTGCTCAGGTTTTCGTTGGGCTTTGGCCCGGTGCTCTGGCGCCGCCAGCGTGCGCCTGACGAAACCGAATTCACCGTTTGCGCCTTGCCTATCGGCGGTTATGTCCGGATGGTTGATGAGCGGGAAGGTGAGGTGGCTCCCGTCGATCTGGACCAGGCCTTCAATCGTAAGCCTCTGGCGAGCCGGGCGGCCATCGTGTTTGCCGGACCGCTGTTCAATTTTGTGCTGGCCATACTGATCTATTGGGTCGCTTTCATGTGGGGTGAGACGGGTGCCCGCCCCATGCTTGGCCCGGTAGAGCAGGGCACTCTGGCGCAGCAGGCAGGCTTTGAGGCCCGGGACGAGATCATTGCTGTGGGTGATGACCCGACGCCGACGTGGCAGATGGCGATTAGCGAAATCATGGAACGGGCCCTGGACGAAGCGCCCATCGTCGCCACGGTCCGAGGCATTGACGGTCAGACCCGCCAGCTGACGCTCGTGATATCGCGTGAGAGCGCGGAACAACCTCAGGCACTGCACAAACAGTTAGGCTTCACGCCGTTTGAGCCTGAACTACTACCGGTCATTGACCGCATTGAACCGGGTGGTTCGGCCGAGGTGGCCGGTCTTAAGCCGGGTGATCGTATCGTGAAGGCCGATGACAGTGTCATCAGCACCTGGAAACAGTGGGTCGAGTATGTCAGAGCGCGTCCCGATCAGCCAATCAAGGCGCTGATCGAACGGGATGGTGCTCAAGTGATTTTCACCCTGAGCCCCCGCGCCATGGATTCCGAGGAAGGGCGCATTGGCCGGATCGGGGCGGGCGTCAGGTTGCCTGAGTCAGTCGCCTCGGACATGAGCGTCGAATACCGGCTGGGTGTGCTGCCGGCGCTGGTTGCTGCCCTCGACAAAACCGCCCAGTACTCCACCATGACCCTCAAGATGGTGGGGCGGATGGTCATCGGCAAGGCCTCGGTCGACAATCTGAGTGGCCCGATCAGCATCGCCCAATATGCGGGCCAATCAGCCAGTATGGGCGTGGGTCAGTTCATGAAATTTCTGGCGCTGGTCAGTATCAGTCTGGGTGTGCTCAATCTGGTGCCTATTCCGGTACTGGATGGCGGCCATCTGCTGTTCTATCTGATTGAAGCGATTAAGGGCAGCCCCTTGTCGGACCGCACCCAAACCTATTTTCAGCAGGTCGGTATGTTCCTGCTTCTCTGTCTTATGGCTCTCGCCTTTTATCTCGACATGGGTCGTTTGCTGGCAGGCTAGACTGTTTCTTTTAAACCCAGGGGTATTCATGAAAAACTTAGTGTTTGCTGCACTCGCGGCATGTGGCCTGTTCAGCAGTGTGACGGAGGCCGATCCCAAGGCCGTCGAGGATGCACTCAAGGTGGCCTTGCCGACCATCAAGCCAGACGCCATTACCGAGTCGGCCATCAAAGGCGTCTACGAAGTCGTTGTCGGTGCCCGTCTGTTCTACGTGTCTGAGGATGGCCGTTACCTGATGCAGGGCTCCATGGTGGACCTCAAAAGCAGAGAAGATCTGACTGAAAAGAAATTGGCCGGGGCTCGGCTTGAAGCACTGAAAAAGATCGGCACTGACAAGATGATCGTGTTCAAGCCCAAGGCCACCCAGCACGTCATCTATGTCTTTACGGACATCGATTGCGGCTACTGCCGCAAGTTGCACTCAGAGATTGATCAGTATCTTAAGTTGGGGATTGAAGTGCGTTACCTGTTCTTTCCCCGTGCCGGCAAGGACTCCGACTCCTACTTCAAGGCCGTCACTGTCTGGTGTGCCAAGGATCGTAATGCCGCTCTGACCAAGGCCAAGAGTGGGGAGAATCTCGCCAGGAAGCAGTGCGATAACCCGATTGATGAGCACATGGCACTGGCCGAGGCTATGGGCGCCAACGGTACGCCCATGATCGTGACCGAAAAGGGCGTCATCATGCCCGGCTATGTTCCGGCTGAACAGCTCCTGAAAATGCTGGAAGAAAAGCCCGCTACCCCGCTGCCGGCCAAGTAGCGCGGTAACGCATACAGGCACCAACAAAGGGACAGGTTTGATACCTGTCCCTTTTTGCAGGACTAGCACGGCCGTGATCCAATAATTCTTTTTATTATCAAAAGCATGAGTTCGCTGAAGTCTATTCTGAACGTAATCATACTTCTAGTGATTCCCAGTCTCGGATTCCCGGTGGAAAATGGCGAATCAATGTCCCAGGCATCCTCCGACTTAACTCATCACATTGTCGGCTATCTCTCTTTAGGGATTACGGTTCTCGCCTATGTGATAGCTATGATGGAAGATGTTATCGAATTGCGAAAATCAAAGCCGATGGTACTCGGTGCAGCTTTGGTCTGGTTCGTGATCTGTGTCTTCTACGCAATGAATGGCGAAGCAAAGGTAGCCGTGAAGGCGTTTGAAAGTAATCTACTCGCCTATGTTGAATTGCTGCTCTTCATCCTCGTTTCGATGACCTATCTGAATGCCATGGAGGATAGGGGCATTTTCGATGGTATGCGGATATGGTTGCTTAACCGACAGTACAGTTATCAACAGCTTTTCTGGATATTGGGAACGTTGGCCTTCTTTCTCTCCGCTGTGGTCAGTGGGCTCGCTGTTGGCCTGCTCTTCGGCACGATTGCAATGGCCGTAGGCAAACACAATCATCGTTTTGTCGCATTAGCCTGCGTGCATATCGTTAGCGCGACGAATGCGGGTGGATCGTTTAGCCCACTTGGCGGTATCTCGACATTATTTGTTTGGCAGAGTCATGTCCTGCATTTTTTCGACTTCTTGACGCTTTTTATTCCCTGCCTTGTCAATTTCCTTGTTCCGGCCATCATCATGCATTTCTTTGTGCCCAAAGAAGTCCCTTTGATGTCGAAAAGTGTCATTAATCTGAAACGGGGCAGCAAAAGAATCATCCTTCTTTTCTGCCTGACATTGACGATTACGGTGCTGTCGAATGTGTACCTTGAACTGCCACCCGCAGCCGGCATGATGGCAGGATTAGCCCTGCTGCAAATGTTTAGTTTCTATCTGATGAAATCCGCGCAGGATAAAGAGAATGACAGGCTGATTGACGAGCCACAGCCAGCGGCTTGGTTGGATGACCGTAATTACGACATCTTTCAGAAGATTGGTAATCTCGAATGGGATACGCTGCTATTTTTCTATGGGGCGATGATGATTATTGGTGCCTTGGGGTTTGTAGGATACCTCGACGCCATTGCCCATTACTTATTTGGAGAGATCAACACCAGTTATGCCAATCTTCTCATTGGGCTGTCCTCCGCTTTTATTGATAACGGAACATTGATGTTCGCGGTGCTCAATATGCATCCCAATATGCCGATAGGACAATGGCTCCTGCTGACATTGACCCTCGGTGTCGGCGGGAGTCTCCTGGCAATCGGTTCTGCACCCGGCGTTGGATTACTGGGCCAGATCAAAGGGATCTATACATTCGGCTATCACATGCGTTGGTTACCGGTGATACTGCTCGGCTACTTTGCAAGCGTTGCTGTTCACTTTTGGGTCAATGCGCGATTTTTTTGAGATGAATCCTGCGCCGGCCTGTCATTTAGCCGGGGAAACAGCCACTACCGGGCACATCGAAAAACCCACCTTCCCACCGAAATCACAAACCTAATGCACATGATTGCTCATGCGTCGATTTCACAGATTGGAGGTTTTTCGAGATTCCCTCCCGGGTTTACTCCTCCTGCAAGCGCTTGAGCGTGAACAGCAGGTCCAGCGCCTGACGCGGTGTGACCTCATCCGGCTGTATTGTTTTCAGTAGTTCCAGCGCCGCACTGTTTGGAGGCTCGGCAAATAGATCCAGCTGTTGCTTGACCTGGCTGACAGGGCGGCGATCTTCGTCGCTCTGTTTTTCCAGCGAGTGCAGTTTTTTTCTCGCCCGCTGAACAACTTTTTGCGGGACTCCGGCCAAAGCAGCCACCTGCAGGCCGTAGCTCTGGTTGGCGGGGCCTTCCTTCACGGCATGCAAAAACACCACGCCATCCTGATGTTCGACGGCATCAAGGTGGACGTTGCAGACGCCAGGGCATTCGTCCGGCAGTGTGATCAGTTCAAAATAGTGGGTCGCGAACAGGGTGTAGGCCCTGATCTCGCGGGCCAGATGCTCTGCCGCCGCGTAGGCCAGAGACAGGCCATCAAACGTGCTGGTACCCCGGCCAATCTCGTCCATCAGCACCAGGCTGCTCGACGTGGCGTTGTGCAGAATATGTGCGGTTTCTGTCATTTCCACCATAAAAGTCGAGCGACCGCTGGCAAGGTCGTCGGATGCGCCGATGCGGGTGAAAATCCGGTCCACTGGCCCTATAACCGCCTGTTCTGCCGGAACATAGCTACCGATGTGAGCCAGTAGCACGATTACTGCTGCCTGCCGCATGTAGGTCGACTTACCCCCCATATTAGGACCAGTAATGATCAGCATGCGGCGATCGGGGGAAAAATCGAGATCATTCGCCACAAAGGGCGTTTCCAGCACGCTTTCCACCACAGGATGCCGACCAGCCCTGATGTGGATACCGGGGCGCTGGCTTAATTCCGGCGGGGTGAACCCGAGGCTATCGGCACGTTCGGCCAGGGTGGTCAGCACATCCAGTTCAGCAAGCCCTTGGGCGCAAAGCTGCAATTCGGCCAGATGCTCGCCCAATCGATCCAGCAGGGCATCGTAGAGCGCTTTTTCAAAGGACAGAGACCGCTCCCGTGCCCCCAGCACCTTGTCTTCGAAGCTTTTCAGTTCAGGTGTGATATAGCGCTCGACCCCCTTGAGGGTCTGTCGCCGGACGTACTCAGTGGGTACCCTGTCGGCCTGAGAGCGGGAAAGCTCAAGATAAAAACCCTGCACCCGGTTGAATCCAACCTTGAGATTGGCCAGGCCGGTGCGCTCCCTTTCCCGCTGTTCCAGTTCCAGCAGGTAGCGCTCGTTGTTCTGGCTGAGATTACGCAGTTCGTCGAGTTCGGCGTGATAGCCTTCGGCGATAACGCCGCCGTCGCGGATCAATACCGGTGGGTTGTCGATGATGGCCCGTTCCAGCAGGTCGGCTAGTTCAGGCTGGTCGCGGATACGATCGCGTAAGGCGATGAGCAGTGGCCCGTCCAGTAGCGATAAGCTGGCTTGTAGCGCCGGCAGGCTCCATAAGGCCAGCCGCAGGGTGCTAAGGTCACGCGGGCGGGCCGACTTGAGTGCAATACGGGATGCGATACGTTCGATGTCGCCCACAGACCGAAGTTGATCGCGCACGTCACGATAGAGGGCGTTATCCAGCAGCAGGCCGATAGCGTTGTAGCGGGCGCTTAAAACCTGATGGTCGCGTAGTGGCCGGTGCAGCCAGCGCCTCAAAAGGCGCCCACCCATTGCCGTGACGCTGCGATCCAGCACACCAAACAGCGTCAGATCGTGACGGCCTGAGGGGTGAACATCCAGTTCGAGATTGCGGCGACTGGCAGCGTCCAGCGCGATCACATCATCATGTGTTTCTACCCGGATGCCCTGTAGGTGGGGCAGACTTGACTGCTGGGTATCGCGTACATATTGGAGCAGGGCGCCGGCGGCACCGATAGCGGCAGGCAGATCATCGCAGCCGAAGCCGGCAAGATCGTGTACCCCAAATTGACGTAGTAAAAGGTGACGTGCACTCTCGGGCTCAAAATGCCAGGTCGGACGGCGACTCAAACCGCGCCGTCCGGCAATCGCCGCAGGTAGCGAGCCATCTTCGCTGACCAGCAGTTCGGCGGGATTCAAACGTTCCAGTTCACTCAGCAGACTGTCAAAATCGGCCAGTTGCTGCACCGTAAAGCGACCACCTGCAATATCCAGCGCGGCCAGACCAAACTGGCTATCGACCGGGGCTATGGCTACTAGCAGAGTGTCACGCCGATCGTCCAGCAACGCTTCTTCGGTGACCGTGCCGGGCGTTACAATTCGAACAACCTTACGTTCCACCAGACCTTTCGAGGCCGCCGGATCGCCGACCTGTTCACAAATGGCGATGGATTCGCCGAGTTTAACCAACCGCGCCAGATAGCCCTCCGCAGCATGGTAGGGCAGGCCGGCCATGGGGATGCGCTCCCCTGCCGATTCGCCCCGGGCTGTCAGGGTGATGTCCAGCAAGCGCGCCGCCTTACGGGCATCGTCGTAGAACAATTCATAGAAATCACCCATGCGGAAGAACACCAGACGGTCTGGGTGCTCTGCCTTGACGCGGAAATACTGTTGCATCAGGGGGGTGTGTGGGGAGCTTGCGGAGGGGGGGTTGGCTGTCATTAGGGTAGTTTATCTAATACAATCCGGCTATGCGATTGACCAACAACGACCTCAATGGATGCTGATGACGAACTGTACCTGCTGGCGCAAGCGGTCGGACTAAAGTTAAAACAGACCGGACTAATGCTGGCAACCGCTGAATCCTGTACCGGTGGATGGCTGGCGCAGTGCATAACCGCAGTGCCGGGGAGTTCCGGCTGGTTTGATCGGGGTTATGTCACCTACAGCAATGCCGCCAAGACCGAAATGCTAGGGGTTGAACCGGGTCTGATCGACCGCTATGGCGCAGTAAGCGAACAGGTCGCACGGGCTATGGCGGCCGGAGCCCTCAGAAACAGTGATGCCGATATAGCCATCGCCATCACCGGCATCGCCGGACCCGGCGGCGGTAGTCTGGAAAAACCGGTGGGTACGGTGTGGATCGCATTGCAGCGCCGGGGCGGGGATGGGGTGGCACGCATGTTTGTGTTCAGCGGTGATCGGCGGGGGATAAGGTGCGCAGCGGTGGGTGAGGTACTGCTGGACCTAAACGCTAACCTTGCCGCAAATTGATCACACCGCGTATGTGGCCTATAGGTGCCCAATGTCGCTCACAAAAACAAAAACAAAAACAAAAACAAAAATTTAAAAACAAAAAAAGGATGGTCATTAAAATATAAACGAAGCATCGACTGCAAACGACCTCGCGGATTTTCACAACGCCAATACTGCAACTATGGCCGAAAGAAATCTTAAAG
>JBILXN010000225.1:0-3347 GCA_044378425.1 Methylococcaceae bacterium | reverse complement strand
TGCCGTGAAGATTTTCTATGGCGTACAAGGCACAGGTAATGGACACATCACCCGAGCCAGGGCACTGGCCCCCAAACTCAAGGCATCCGGTGCCGATGTTACTTATTTATTTACCGGACGCCCCCGCTCCGATCTATTTGAAATGGATGTGTTTGGTGACTTTGAATGGCGGAGGGGCCTTACCTTTCAAACCCATAAAGGCAACATCCAATATGTCGCAACGGCACTGAATAATAACCTGCTGACTTTTTTGCGCGATGTCAGTTCGCTGAGATTAGAAGATTACGATCTTGTGATATCCGACTTTGAGCCCGTTACCGCCTGGGCCGCACGCATGCGAGGAATTCGCACCGTGGGCATTGGCCATCAATATGCCTTCGGACAGGCCATCCCGATCGCAGGGGCTGACTTCATGGGCACTCAACTCCTAAAGTATTTTGCGCCCGTAACCGTCGGACTCGGCGTTCATTGGCATCATTTTGGTGAGTCCATATTGCCCCCGATCATTGAAACCACAGGCTCAGATTGCGCCTCGATAACGAAAAAGATCATCGTGTATCTTCCTTTCGAGGACGTACATGAGGTTATAAGACTGCTCGAACCGTTCAACTCGCATCAGTTTCACATCTACAATCCGTCTGGTGATGTGGTGACCGGTGGAAACACTTCGCATATCACAGTTAAGGGGGTTGCCCGTCAGTCCTTCAAGAACGACTTCGCTGACTGCGGTGGTGTGATTTGTAATGCCGGTTTTGAGTTGCCCAGTGAGGCACTGCACCACGGCAAACGCCTGCTGGTTAAACCCCTGCATGGCCAGATGGAACAGCTATCTAATGCACTGGCGATTGATCAACTCAATTTGGGGCACGTCATGCATGACCTGAATGCTGACAGCATCGCCCGTTGGCTCGTTAACAGCCACTCCATCGGCATTCGTTTCCCTGATGTAGCACAATCCATTGTTGACTGGTTATTGCGTGGCGACCTCAGCGTTGACCGTGCCTGGGTCGACGCCATTTGGGCCCAATGCCAGCCTATTGCCGGCAGTGGTTAATGGTCCCCTGCCCCTGTTGGCATGACTTCCATTCATATCTATCGAACGAAACTACGAACATGGCAGGACAAAACCTCAAAGGGATTGCACGAATTACCGCCGCTTTTTTTAACTCCATGAAAGGTTTTAGTGCCGCTTGGCACAATGAGGAGGCCTTTCGCCAGGAGGCCTATCTATTTGTATTCTGCTGCCCATTAGGTTTTTGGTTGGGTCAGACAGCTATTGAGAAAGCCCTACTTGTTGGCAGCATCCTACTGGTGATGATCGTAGAACTTCTCAACACGGGAATTGAAATCGTAGTTGATCGAATCAGCTTTGAACACCACGAACTTTCCGGGCGAGCAAAGGATGTCGGCTCTGCTGCAGTCTTGTCTTCGTTATTGCTTGCGGGTCTGATTTGGGGGTTGGTTCTCTATTCTCATATCTGATCACCACACATTACCTACCACTGCGACATCCTCGAAACCGGCAACGACTCCTACCGGTTTAAACAGCGCAAAAAGGGCACTCAGACACCCTGACCAAACCCTCTCAACTGGTAACTTTTCGGCGCTGACTCTGGGGGTGCGGCGTAAACCTTGGACTGATTTATACCGCCATCCCAAGACTCATTCGGTATTCGACCGGACTGAGCGAACCTAATGAGATCTTGATCCGTTTTTCGTTATACCAGCGAATGTAGGAGTCTACCGCTTGCATGAAATGCTCTATGGAAGCCCCCTGCCAGTTCTGAAGGTAGAACATCTCTGTTTTCAAGCGCCCGAAGAATCCCTCGCAAGCCGCATTATCAGGGGAGCAGCCCTTTCGAGACATTGATCGAATCAAGTTGGCGTCTTGCATCCGTGTAAGCCATCCTGGCCAACGATAATGGGCGCCGCGATCTGAGTGGACCACCGGACGGCTCTCGCTTTTAGTCACCTTCTCAATAGCGGCATCTAACATCGTGTTAACCAATTCAGCATCTGGGCGTGTTCCTATGGCCCAACTCACAACCAACCCATCGAAGCAGTCGATGATGGGTGAGAGGTAGACTTTTCCAGCAGGTATGTGGAATTCCGTAATGTCAGTAAGCCATTTCTGATTCGGGGTCGCGGCTTTAAAGTTGCGATTGATGATGTTTTCCGGCGCTGGACTGATTTCCCCCAAGTAAGACCCGTATCGACGCTTTCTGTTGACGGAAACGATCAAGCCTTCCTGCTTCATCAGACGTCGTATGACTTTCTCAGAGAGATGTATCTGCTGGCGACCCATTGCCGATCGCAGTCGCCTGTATCCATAGCACCGCCGATTACTCTCGAATAGCTCCGAAAGGGCGAGACGCGCATCCGCATATTTATCTGGGACTCGCAGCCGGGAACGATGATAGAAATAGGAGCTTCGAGGGAGCTCAAGTTCGGCAAATAAATCTGAGAGCGAATAGGTGTGCTTCAGGGCCTCAACCAGCAACGTCTTCTCCCGATTACTCAGGAACCGTGGGGCGACGCCAAGCCCTTTTTTTAAAAGCTCATTGGCCTTCTTTAATACGTCACGCTCAAGCTCCAAATGGCGGATGTCTTGCTGAAGCTTATCGACCTTCTGCTGCAATTCCGTCAGCTTTGACTCTTCAGCATTGGATTGTGATTCGCTCTGATGAATCATGGATGCCGGGACCTCCGGACCGAGTAATTGGTTCTTCCAGTTATAGAGCGTCGGTCTGCAGACCGCCAACTTTTGAGCAATCGCTTTCGCGCTGGTCTTTCTGGTGCACAGCTCGATCACTGCAGCATTCTTTATTTCCTGGGGGTGCTGGATATTTGGCGCTCTGCCCACAATACGTTGACGGATACCCGGTTGCAATTCTTCAATCCACCCGACAAGCGTTGCCCGGCAGGGATATCCCAAAGCTCTCAGGGTTACCGCGATACAACGATCGTGATCTAAATAATGCTGAACTGCTGCTTGCTTCTGATCATTGGAGTATTTCTGAATCGAGCGGATGTATCCCGCCTTCAAGTCGCTCTCTTGAATAAATGCTCGATACCATCCAATCAATGCGTTCTTCGTCGGATATCCGAGCTGTCGAATGGTTGCTTTGGGACGCATCCCAAGCTTGATAAAGAGCTTAACGGCTCGAATTCGATCTTCGTATGAATACATGAACTACCTCCACGTAGTCCAAGATTTTGTCCGCACCTCCGGAGTCAGCGCCGAAAAGTTACCAGTTGAGAGGGTTTGTTCAGGGTGTCTGAGTGCCCTTTTTGCGCTGTTTAAACCGGTAGGAGTCGTTGCCGGTTTCGAGGATGTCGCAGTGGTG
>JBILXN010000107.1:0-8178 GCA_044378425.1 Methylococcaceae bacterium | reverse complement strand
GTGTTTCATCGCCTTCGTAGGCGCGGTCCATGATCCGCGGGGTGGGCTCTGCCACCGGCCCAAAATCGATCAGAACCTGGCGTCCTGCCGGCGCCTCGTGATCTTGGCCGGGGAGAGTCTGAAGGTGATTGCGCAGCGATCACTCGCGGCAACCAGATGAATTTTGGTGGTCCAGCCATCGCGGGATTTGCCGATGGATTGGGGACCGTTTTGTTTTGAGCGCCGGTACCATCGGGGTGCACCTTGATGATCGTGCTGTCGAGGGAACGGCTTCGATCTTGATCTGGATGATTTTTGCCAATCTCAGCCAAGAACAGCGACGAATTTGATCATGATGCGCCCGGCAGACAGAGGCTTGATGAATCGTACCGGTGACTATGGACGCTGCACCGACTCCGGCGAACTCGCCTTCTTCAGCAAGCCTGGATTCTGCACTGTGTAGATCCTCGTTACCGAGGAGTCACGCGCCGAAACCGTCTCGCTGACCAGGCTCAGGGGTTGTTGGATGCCGGTTTGTTGCGCCAGTACCTGATCAGCGCCTCTCCGAAAACGATCCTGAAGCGCTTCCGCAGAATGCTTGCCGCCAAAGGCAATGAAGCGCCCCTCGCAGGCTTGCACTTCATAGGTATCAGCGCCTGATTTTTGTACCGTGACACTGACGGGGTAGCCGTCCACCAGAACCTCGGTTGTCGTCTCACCGGGTTGTTTGTCCGGTAGGTTGGCATCCGGAGCTCCGGCACAGCCTGTCAGGATGATGGCCAACAGCGCGAATGTAAGTGTGTGAGTGAATGATGACATTTAAGGCTTCAGGTTAATGGGGCTCAAATCGACGTTCATTGTTATCCGGAGGATTTAGAGGGTGCAACAGGAATCTGATCTTGTTGCACCCTCTAAATCCAGGCTTTTAACAGGAAAACGCCCGGACCGGTTGGGCGCTCCGGGCCGGGCGGTTCCTTGTTGTTGCGTATCCTGAATCGAGGCTACATTTTCATCAGATCGAGACGACGAGCCGAATCGGCGATTTCCTTGCGCTGGCGGGCGGGTAGCGGCACCAGACCTTTCTCGACCAGATAGCCGTCGTCGCCCCAGGCTCTTTCATCGGTGAACGCCTCAATGTATTCCTTCAGGCCCGGAACGGCGCCGATCTGAGCCTTCTTCACGTAGAAGAACAGGGGGCGGGAAATCGGATAGCTGCCGTCGGCGATGGCGTCGGCGGTCGGCTCCATCCTTTCGATGGTGCTGGCGCTGATCTGGTCGCTATTGGCGTCGAGGAAGCTGAAGCCGAAGATACCGAAGGCGTTGGGCTTGATGCGCAATTTCTGTACGATCAAATTGTCGTTCTCACCCGCCTCGACATAGGCGCCGTCCTCGCGGACGGTCTGGCACATGCGCTTGTATTCGGCTTCGTTCTTTTTCTTCCATTCCTTCAGCCAATCATATTCGTTGCAGCCGGCCTCCATGACCAGTTCGGCGAAGGCATCGCGGGTACCCGACGTCGTCGGCGGCCCCAGGACTTCAATCTTGGCCTTGGGCAGGCCGGGATTGATCTGATCCCAGGTCGTGTAAGGGTTGTCGATCAGCTTGCCGCATTCGGCACAATCCGGGTCGGGGATCTGCTTGGCTAGGGCCAGGTAGATGTCCTTGCGGCTTAAATCGGCGGGCTTGCCCTGCTTGGCCTGAGCCAGCACGATGCCGTCATAGCCGATCTTCACCTCGACCAGTTCCTTGACGCCGGCAGCGGCACAGTCCTTCATTTCGGTCGGCTTGATCTTGCGCGAGGCGTTGGCGATGTCCGGGTAGTTCACGCCGGTGCCGCCGCAAAAGATCTTGAAGCCGCCGCCGGTCCCGGTCGATTCAACCGTAGGCGTCTTGAACTTGCCGCTCTGGCCGAGATGCTCGGCTACGGTCGAGGCAAAGGGGAAAACGGTCGACGAACCGACGATGCTGATTTGCTGGCGGGGTCCGGCCGCCAGCGCGGAGCCGGAAAGACCGATTACGGCCAAAATGCCGAATATTTTCAGGGTGATTGTTTTCATAGATGTCTGAGTCTTCATGATAAGTTGGAAACTACGGATTAATAATGGAGATCGACACGCGCCTGGACCACGTCCCAGTTGCCCGTGTTTTGCCCAGGCACATCAAAGACCACTCGGTTGGTGCCCGCTGCGCCGACGTTGAGCGAGTAGACATGGGTCCAGTCCAGCATTAAGCGAGACCAGTTATTCCAGTACCAATTGGCGCCGAAGGTGGAGGAGACCTGGTTGCCGCCGGCGAAGGTCTGATTGCCGATCTGGTTCATGTCGACCCAGGCGAAGCGACCCTTGAGTTCCCAGCCTCCCCAGCCCTCGTGAAAGTCGAGATTGTGATTGGGTTTGATACGGCTCCAGACGCCCTGATCTGCCCGGTAGCCTGTGGCCCGTGACTCACCGGTCAAGCTATAGGCCACGTCGAAGTGCGCGCCCTGCATGAAGCCGGCGCCAGCGGGTTCGCCTCTGCTGGTGTCGGAATCGTTACTGTTGATCCAGGTGCCGTTGTATTCGGTCTCGAACGAGAAGGGTCCATAGGCGCCAACCATTTCGCCATCAATGAACTGGCTGTTCTGGATGTCATTCATCTCGCCGGTATCGAGATAGGCCATGGGCGACATGGCGGTCTGTCGGAAGTTGTAGCGCAGATCGCGCCTGTCGCTCTGTGGCGCGCGATAGGCTCCGGAAACGCCGACATGAATCAGTTCGTCGGATTTCATCCACGGCGCCAGGGTGGCGCGCATGGCCGCGCCCCAACCCTCATCAGGTGCGTCTGAAGTACCTGATGCCTGCGGGGTCGCGGTATCTCCATAAAGACCGGTGGAGAAACCCCACCAAGTGCCAGGCAAGTCATAGCGCAGACCGATGGCACGGTTGACCGAGCGATTGGTGAAGGCATATTCCATCGAACGTTCCATGAACACCATGTCGTTCGAGGACATCATCTGCTGGAAGCTGTAGGGCTGTTTGCTCTGTCCCATTGTGAATGACCCGTAATCGCCAAACCCGGTGTACTGGACAAAGGCATCACGGATACCGACCGTGTACTGACCTCTTTCCGTCGTCCCGGCGTTAGCCAATTCGGGCTGCATCTTGAATTTCCAATCCTCGTAGAACTGGCCGGCAAATTCCATGCGGAACCGGCGAATTTCGGTGCCATCGCTCTCACGATTGTCGGTAATGGTCTGGCCATCGTAGGGGCCTCCCGGCGTATCGGCGTTATAGGTGAAGATGTCACCACCCGAATACATTGCGGCATCGGTATGCAGACGGCCGTTCAGACTGAACTTGAAGGTACCGTCGTTGGTTTCGAAGCGGAAACCCTTGTCGTCGATGGTGGCCTTGGCCTCATTCGGTTTTTTGGGCTTGTTGACCACGCCGTCGATCCGGGCGTTGAGTTTGTCCTCAACCTTCTTCACCTCGTCGGTCGTAGCGAGATCTGCCTTGCTGCTGTAAGCCGTGCCCTCATAAGCGGGCGTGGTGTGCTTGGATTTCCCTTTCGCCGGCTTCTCTTCCACCTGTTCGAATTCACCCAACTTGATGCGGTTCGGTCCCGGGGCGGTGAAGACCTGGCTGGTTTTACTGTCGACGTAGAGTTGCAGTGCCTGGGCCGGCAGAACCATGCCGCCGCCCAGTAGCGCGGTGACCGCCATGCGGAGCGCTTGTGGTTTCATGTGTTTTCCCATTGTTGAGTAGCAGTGTTGTACTCGCGCGACATTCCCACGCGATGCACGCGACTCTAAACGGGTAATATGACATTTTTATGACAATCGAATGACCTAGCCATGACCTAGCCATGACCTAGCCATGACCTAGCCATGACCTAGCCATGACCTAGCCATGACCTAGCTATGACCTAGCTATGACCTAGCCATGACCGAGTCATGACCAACCATCAGTCAAGAGGCCTCACGCGGCGCGGGCTCACTCCGGTATTGAACCCAGTGGAGAACATCACGGATGATGCTCCAGCGTGGCTTTTTCAAACTGGAATTCTTACCCAGCATCCAATGGTCGAACATCGTGTCGAGGGTGCCGTCCATTTTCAGAAGGGTAATCCAGGTGTTGAGGGTGTCGTCGAGCACGATATCGAAGCCGGCGACGGCCACGGAGATAGGGGCGCTGTCCCGGCGCTGCAAGGGATTGACCACAGTGTAATTCGGGTACACCAGGGTCCACGCCGCCCCGCTCTCGGCATGCGTCGCCAGCGCATCCAGTTCCCGCCAGCCTTCTTCGAAGAATTGCCGAGGCGAATCAAGCGGAACTATCTCGGCATTCGGGAAGTGGTCTGCTGTACGTTTCTCGAAATACCCGCCCTTCATCACGCCAATGCGAAGATGCTTGCGTCGGTTGATTACCGCCTCGTCCTCAAATTCGCTGCGCTCGTGATCCTTGACCAGCAGGGCCATATTGACGACCAGGTATGGCGCAGACATCAGCATGGCGCTGGTGCGTTCGAGGGAGTCGGTCAGGCCCGACAAGGCAATGTCGAAATGATCATCGGCCAGCTGTTGGGCCAGGGTCTCGGACCGAAATCCGACGAATTCGATGCCGACGTTGAGATCGTTCGCCAATCGCGTAACCAGGTCGATATCCAGGCCGACCAGATTACCCTCGCGATTAAAGTAGGTATAAGGCAAGTTATCGAGTCGATAGCCTACGCGGAGACGTCCGCGTTGCTTGATCCGATCGAGCCGGTTCTGGCCCGGCTTCAGCGGGACTGGATTGGGCATGGCCTGCGGCAACAGGGTGGTGTGAACCGGCTTTTCCAGCAGGGCTCTATGATCGAGCGCCGTATCGGCTCCATGTTCATCAATGCCGATTCGGGCGATGGCGTAACGGATGCCGAGAATGGTTGGCACGATGACAACCAGTGAAATCCCGAGCGCCCAGAAGAGGCGACGCCACCGTAATTTGAGCAGGCCGGTCATGGCCGCCGTGGTCAGCACGGTGAACACCAGATAGTGCATGCTGCTCAAAATATCCCCGACACGGGCAGCAAGTACGCCGGCTGCCAGGAACAGCTGAAACATATCCTGCGGAATATGGAAGCTGTTCAGCAGAAAGGGGATAGTCAGAAACACCTTGCCGAACAGCAGGAAAAAGCCAGCGCCCAACATGAACAACTCATCGCCGACGCCCAGGGCATCCCCCAGAAACCAGGCCGCAAACGGGATGAAAATCAGATCGATGACATTGCCGCTGTCGGGGAAGGGATAGGCCAGCGGAAGGATAAATTCGGGAAATTCCGCGTGCCGCGCATCATGGCGGAATTGCTTGGCATATAGGCCATTCACGCCGTCAATCAGCAATGGTATGACTGGAAAAACGCTACCGGTGACAAAGGCGGTCAGCAAGGCATCCTTGCCCGCCGAAATGACCTGCCGATAGGTGAAAGGCGTAAAGACGGTTACCAGTAACGGCAAAATGACAAAGGACAACAGCAGGACGCCGGCGCCAAAGGCCAGATAGTAAGCCTGCAGCCGCTCGAATTCGGAAAAGCTCATGGTTCCGGCGGCATGGGCACAAATGCCGAATACCCCGAGCGGAGTCAGTTTGACCACATAGCCATTGACTCGGTGCAGCGTCCGGGTGATCAGGCCAACGTGATCCAGCAGGCCCTTCTTCTCATCGAAGCCAATAATGGCGACGCCAAACAGAATACAGAATACGACCACCGCCGGCACCGAGTTGTCGGCCAGTGAGCGGAACGGATTGGAAGGCACGAACAGATTCAGCCAGTTCAGCTTGGGTGGCGGGTCCATCATCGAGCTGCTGAAATACTGGCCGGCGATCAGGTCCGGAAAAGCCTGCGAGAGCAACAAGACCGTCAGGGCGGCGACAGCCCACAAGCCCAGAAAGACCTTCAGGCCAGAGGACGCCAGCAGGCCGACCTCACGCACCGACAGGCGACCGATGTTACCTATCAGCGAGAAAACCACGTAGGGCAGAACGGTCATCTGCATCAGGCCGACGTACACGTCGCCGATGAACTTCAAATGTTCCGCGTATTCGCCGATGAACAGCCCGGTGAAGATACCCGTCAGCAGCGCCAGGAAAATCCAGGTCGTGAGGGTGATCGGTTTTCTGGATGCGCGGGGGACGCGCGCCGCCTCAGCGGGATGGATAGACATGAATATAGCAGAGGTAAGGTACGTTAATGGTGGCTCGGTTTCGCGTGAGGATGACCATGCGGCGCGGACGCGATTTTCTGGGGGCGGTAGTCCGGAAGTTCGCTGCGGTCGATGGCAAAGACGAAATAGCGGGAATTCTCGGTCGCGGAAAAATCGTTGTCCGAACTCAGCACCAGCAACAGCCGCCCGTCCTCCAAGTCAGGCCCGAAGGCCATGGCCTCGATCTTTTCCGGAATATTGGGAATGCCATGCGCGAGCAGATCCAGAAAGGGCCGTTTCTGGACAAAGACAGGATGAGCCGCGCCAGCGGACTCCTCCTCGACCAAACCCAGATCGGACAATGACTTGTAGCCATGCACATCCGTGGCGCCATTAAGGTCAATCAGATGCAGGCGCTTGTCCTTGGCCTCCGCCCCGGCCTTGCTGTCGCGCTCCAGCACCAGGAACTGATGGTCATTGATGGCCAGTATTTCCGAGACGCCGTTCTTCGGGTCCTCGAGCGGGTAGACATATTCCTTGACCGCCCCCGATTTCAGGTCAATGTCGAGAATGCGGTTATGGTTGCCGAATAGCTTACGTTCAGTATCGTGGTTGCAATCCTGGATTAATGGGTCCTGAACCATGGCCAGTAGCCGGTCGCCATCCGGCGTAATGGCCAACGACTCGAAGCCCCTATTGCTTTGACGGCCGGTCAGGTTGCGGTTAAGTTCCTCCCGGATATAACGGGACGGGTAGTCGATATGAAACTTGTTGGGCACCGGCACATCCCGCAGCAACTTGCCGGTGGCGATTTCGAACTGATCAATGAACGGACCGTATTCGTCCGCGATGAAGACGCTGGCGCCATCCGCAGCGACTCGGACCGCTTCAGAGTCCCGTCGCCGGCTGACGTTCGAATTGACCGCATCGTAGGCGGCGGCATCGCCGGTCAGGGGATGACCGGCCGCGTCGCGCAGCACATGGGTGGCGGTGATTCGGGGTTTCAGCCGATACGTACCCCCTTCGTGACGCAGGCCCAGATCAAGTTGGTACAGGCGCTCTTCAAAGGTCGTTTCGCCGGCGCCCGGCCCCCGGTCCGGCACCGCGTAAAACACCTGGCCATGGCCGCTATAAGCCAAGGCACCGCCGAGTCCGCCGACGCGATCGCGGGGTGTGGCGCCGTCTTCCAGCATGCCGCCCAACCGGGATTGATCATGAGCGGTGGCCGATATCTCGCCCCCCGCTAGCCATTTGATTTCCGCAAGGACGGGAAAACTGGCCAGCAGGGTAATCCCTGCCAGCAGGCGACTCAGTGGTGGGGACATTAGGGTGACTCCTTTACTTTATGAAAATACTTTATGAAAACTTGGCAAAACATGACCTGCATATCCGCGACTCTAATTGAGGGTCCGATAAGAGAAACCGCGTCCGGTCTCATCAAGCGACTGGCCTGACTCCAGCAGCGTCCCTGGCACATGGCTTTTCCGTGGCTCCCCGGGGTGAGTCTGAATGTCCCGCCAACGAGCTCAATCATGGATAAGGTGGTGGGACGCTATTCTCAAGGTCCGTACCGATCCGCCATAAAGCATCAATTGTGTGCTTGTCGATGGCTGGCGGCTGACACTTTTCAGATCGATGACATTGTGCCTGCTGACAGGTCAGCATCATATGACCATTATGTTACTTAAGCGTGACAGATGGGTTGCTGATGGAAGGCATGAGAATGAACGACATCCCAGGTCACGGCAGCCAGAAGCGAGGCGCAGCGATGACATCGAAGGATGGGCGGGAGAGCCCGCTAACCCGACCCGGAGAACCGATAACCAAACCCGCGTACGGTCTGGATCATGTGTTCGCAGCCAAATTCCGCGAGCCCCTTGCCGGTCTGTTAACACTTATTCTGCGATAATTCGCGCACGGAAATCAGCGAAACCCAATACCAAGAGATCGCCCATTGCCTCCCAGTTCAGCGCGTTAATGTGCGACCCTTCAACCTTCAGGTCTTCAATGCCATTCTGTATATCGCCGAACAGGGCTGC
>JBILXN010000231.1:0-3220 GCA_044378425.1 Methylococcaceae bacterium | reverse complement strand
TTCAAATTGATCGAAACCCTCCGGCAGTTCGGCAGCGACATTGACCAGTACATCCAGCATGGCAGCGGGTGGAGCACCGTGACCGATGACGACCGGAACCTCCAGTGACTCGGTCGGATGGATCTCGTGCGGCACAAAACTGCCCTGACGGAAAGTCCAGAGCAGATTATCGAACAGTTGCGTCTCCTCCTCGGAGGTGGTTTTGAGAAAGACCGTATGCCCCTGGCGGTAGGCTTTCTCGATCAACCGACAGGCGGTCACCCGTCGGCTGTGGGCATCGCGGCTACCCAGCAGGTAAAAGTCGATGCGGCTCATTGAACCCGATCAAGCAGGTACTGTAAAAGCAAGGGGACAGGCCGGCCGGTTGCCCCCTTTTCGGCGCCACTTTTCCAGGCGGTACCGGCGATATCGACATGCGCCCAAGGGTAAGCCTTGGCGAACCGCGACAGGAAACAGGCTGCGGTCACACTTCCGCCGTCCGGACCCCCTATGTTGGCAAGGTCGGCAAAGTTGGACTTGAGCTGATCCTGATATTCCTCCCACAGCGGCATGCGCCAGACCCGATCGGCGGATTCGTCGCCGGCCTTGATCACGGCGGCAGCCAGGTCTTCGTTGTTGCTCCAAAGTCCACTGGGATGGCGGCCCAGGGCGACCACGCAGGCACCGGTCAGGGTAGCGACGTCTATCACGGCGGCGGGCTCATAGCGTTCGGCATAGCTCAGCGCATCGCAGAGCAACAACCGGCCCTCAGCATCGGTATTGAGGATTTCGATGGTGATGCCCGCCATGCTCTTGACGATATCACCCGGCTTGTTGGCCGAGCCCGAAATCAGGTTTTCCGAGGCAGGCACCAGACCGATGACATTGAGCGGCAACTGTAGCTGCGCCACAGCCGCCAGCGTAGCAATCACGCTGGCACCGCCGCACATGTCGTATTTCATTTCATCCATGCCGGCTGCCGGCTTGATCGAAATACCACCGGCATCGAAGGTAAGACCTTTGCCCACTAGCACATAGGGTTTGGTCTTGGCGGAAGCACCGCTGTACTCCATCACGATAAAGCGGGCGGGCTGATCGCTACCTTTGGATACCGAAAGAAAAGCGCCCATGCCCCATTCCTCAATATCCTTTTCACCGTGGATTTTGACCTTGAGCTTCTTGTGTCGCTTGCCCAGCTTCAGGGCTTGCTCGGCCAGATAATCCGGGGTGCAGATGTTACCCGGCAGGTTGGCAAGGGTACGCGCCAGGCTGACAGCTTCGGCAAGTGCCTCACCCTGTTTGATGGCATGCGATGCAAGCTCTACTGCCTGATCGCTGTTCACCAGAAACTGCAGTTTCTGTAACTGGGGCTTGGCGTCTGCCGCATCTTTCTTGAATTCGGTGAAGCGATAGCGCATCGACTCGACCAGTTCGACACACTGGCGGATGCTCCAGGCGAAATCCTTCTCGAGCACCTCGGCATCATGCAGGCAACTCACAACCTGTCTGACTTTCGACTGCGTCAGTGTTCGCGCAGCAGCCAGCAAAGCCTTGCGATAGGCAGCCGGGGTCAGTTCTTCCTTTTTGCCCAGCCCTACCAGTACGATGCGCTCTACATCCTCCAGCGGGGTGTGGGTGAGCGACAAGATATCGCCGACCTTGCCCTCAATATCGTCTCGTTTCAGTAATTTTTCGAGCAGCCCGCCCAAGCGTGCGTCAAGCATCGCGGCGGCGGGGGTTAATTTGCGCTTGTGGTAGAAACCCAGCACGACGCAGGGAGTCGCCAGATTTTCGATGAATTCGGATTTGGCCAAGTAGTCCATAGTAAACTGTACCGCTGATGAGTTTGAGTTGTGTATTTCGGAATGTACCGCGGTTTAGAGGATCACCGACTGGCAGTCGTTCAGTTAGGTCTGTTCCTGAAGCATAACAAGGGAAGGGGTAAGGCGTCCAAATGGAAATCCCCATCAAGGTCAGTGCGACTGGCCTTGGCTGTTCAAGACTGAATCCGAAGGCCCCGTAGTGTCAGCTATTACCCCCACACACTCCGCTATGTTTCTCCCGCTATCGAGATGAATGCGACATCCCCTAATCCGACCCCCCGGCTTCGACGCTCCATCCTGCCCGTGGTCGACCGTATGGTGGCCTTCGAGCTTGCCAAGACGCTCGCCTCAATCCTGATGGTACTGGTCATCATCATCGTCAGCCGTAAATTCCTGGGCATCCTCACCAAAGCGATCGAGGGGGAAGTATCAGCCGATACCCTGTTCCATTTGCTGGGATTCAAAACCCTCACGGCGGCGACGGTGTTAATCCCGCCCTCTCTGTTCATGGCCATCCTGACGGTCATAGGCCGTATGTACCGCGATCATGAAATGGCGGTGCTGGCCTCAGCAGGAGTGGGGGCAAACCGGCTGTATCGAGCCCTCAGCTGGATGGTGATCCCGCTATTCCTGCTGTCGGGCTATCTCGCGCTGGAAGTCATGCCCTGGAGTGAGCGGCAAACCCAGGCCCTTATGAAACGCGACGAACAGACCGCAGACATTCGCGGCATCAAGGCCGGTCGCTTCAATGAATTCAGCGCCGGCGACGTGGTGCTTTATGCAGAAGAAATGGATGCGGACCGCAACATGCGTAACATCTTCGTGCAAAGCCGCCAGAACCAGAATACCGGGGTGGTCATTGCCGAGCGCGGTCATCTCGAAAAAGTCGAAAATGGTGATGACTTCATCATCCTCAACGAGGGCCGCCGCTACCAGGGTACCCCCGGTCAGGCCGATTATGTGATTAGCGAATTCGACGAATACGGAGTGCGGATCAGCGGACCCGAAGAAGAATCGGCCACGCTCAAGCGTGAAGCCGAAGATAGTCTGCAACTCCTAAGGAGCCGAACACCCAAGGAGCTGGCCGAGTTGCAAAAACGCCTCGCGGTTCCACTGGGCGTGGCCGCGCTGGCACTGCTGGCGGTTCCCCTGGCCCGGGTAGCGCCCCGCCAGGGACCCTACGGCAATGTGTTTTCAGCCTTCATGATCTATGTGATTTATGAAAATGCCCAGAAAATCTCCCAAGGCATGCTGATGACAGGGAAAATCCCGGCCTGGGCCGGCTATGCAGGAATTTACGGGCTACTCCTGGTGATGACATTCGGGCTGTTTCTGAAAAACATGGGGCCGCGCTGGATCATGCACACGCTCAACATCAGGTGGCCGCGATGATGCGCAAACTCGATTGGTATATCGCT
>JBILXN010000104.1:0-8331 GCA_044378425.1 Methylococcaceae bacterium | reverse complement strand
GCTCATTGCCGTGCTGGTTCTACTCTCGCTTCTGAGCTTTTTTACTTTCGCCGACGAATTGGGCGACATGGGCAAGGGCAACTACGGCATGCGCCAGATTTTCAGTTATCTGGCCCTCACCCTACCCCGTAACTTTTACGAACTGCTCCCCTCCGCGGCGCTGGTTGGGAGCCTCGTGACTCTGGGCGCGCTGGCCAATAATCGCGAACTGGTGGCGATGCAGGCCGCAGGCGTGAGCCGCGGCCGTATCATTGGCGCCGTATTGATGGGCGGTCTGATTTTGCTCGTGATTTCCATCAGTATTGGCGAACTGGTCGCACCACCTGCCGAGCGGGCAGCACAAAACCTTAAATCGCTTTCCCAAAACAACCAGGTGACCTCGCGCTCCAAGTATGGTTTCTGGGTTCGTGATGGCGACATTTTCATCAACATCCGCAAAATCCAGGAACAGCAAAGCCTGGGCAATATCAGCATCTACGATATCGACAGTGAAAAACGCCTGATCAAGGCTACCCATGCCAAACAGGCTGTTTATGACGGCAGCCAGTGGCGACTGAAACAACTGCGGATCAGCCGTTTTGAACGGGCTTCTGTCAGTGCCGAAAGGGTTGAGTACGCCGATTGGTCATCAGTACTGGCCCCTGACCTGCTGAATGCCTTTGTCATCCGACCCGAAAACCTTTCGGCACTTGAACTGTTCCGCTACGCCGAGTACCTGAACGAAAACGGCCAGGCCTCCCCGATCGTAGAGCAGGCGCTGTGGGGCCGCTTCGTCAATCCTTTCGCAACCCTCATCATGCTGCTGGTCGCGGTCCCTTTCGTGCTGACAGTCCGCCGCGAGGTGGGAATGGGTCAGCGCATTGTGATTGGTGTGGTGATCGGGCTGGGCTTCTACCTGTTTGACAAGATGTTCAATCATCTCGGGCTGGTCTACGAACTGAACCCCATCTTCGCGGTCACCCTACCGACCCTGCTCACACTCGGCGGCGTCGGAGTCGTGCTGTGGCGGATACGCGCCAACTGAGGCGTTTAAGGGGGGTCCGACACTATTCGGAAACACACTTCTCCGGCCTCTGCCGGTTCGGTTAACATCCGATTTTGCTACTATCCGCGCCTGCCAGACACACACCGGGAAATAAAAATGGTCCTCATGAATACGCCTCTTTGCGACTTTGGCGCTCCCGCCATCACATTCTCGCTAACGGGCGTTGACGGCAAAACCTGGACTCTGGACGATTGTCGCGGGCCGAACGGACTGCTGGTGATGTTCATCTGCAATCATTGCCCCTATGTGAAGGCTATCCAGGACCGTCTGATCCGTGATACCGCTGAACTCAGGGTGCACGGCGTCCATAGCGTCGCGGTCATGGCCAATGACCCCGCCGATTATCCGGAGGACTCGTTCGACAATATGCGCAGAGTCGCCACCGAACAGGGCTTCCCATTCCCCTATCTGTTCGACTCGACCCAGGCTGTTGCCAAAGCCTATGGTGCGGTCTGTACACCCGATTTCTTCGGCTACAACAGCCGCCTCGAACTGCAGTACAGAGGTAGGCTGGATGCCAGCGGCAGACAACCAGGTCCCGCCGATGCACCGCGCGAACTGTTCACCGCCATGGCGGAGATCGCCCGCAGCGGACAGGGCCCCAAAGACCAGATCGCCAGCATGGGCTGCTCCATCAAGTGGCGCCATGCCTGACATCCTCCATTCCGCCAATAACACCGAAAACTACACAGGAAACACGCTATGTCCTTCAAAAGATTGACTGATCTTGATCTGGCCGGCAAACGGGTTCTGATCCGTGAGGATCTCAATGTCCCCGTCAAAAATGGCGAGGTCACCAGTGATACCCGCATCCGGGCCAGCCTCGCGACCCTCCGCCATTGCCTGAATGCCGGTGCCAGAGTCATTGTAATGTCGCATCTGGGGCGACCCACTGAGGGGCAGTATGCCGAGGAGTTCTCGATGCAGCCCGTCGCCAAACGTCTGAGCGAATTACTGGGCAGCGAGGTCAGGCTGGTCAAGGACTGGCTCGAAGGCGTAGAACCGGTTCAGGGCGAAGTCGTGCTCTGTGAAAACGTGCGTTTCAACTCTGGGGAAAAGAAAGACAACGAAGAACTGTCCCGCAAGATGGCCGCCCTGTGCGATGTCTATGTCATGGATGCCTTTGGCACCTCGCATCGCGCCGAAGCCTCAACCCACGGCGTGGGTCGTTTCGCCCCTGTTGCCTGTGCCGGCCTGCTGCTGGCAGCAGAACTGGATGCGCTGGGCAAAGCCCTGAAAAGCCCGGAACGTCCCCTGCTGGCCATCGTCGGTGGCTCAAAAGTTTCGGGCAAACTTGAGGTACTGGAGTCCCTGTCCAATCTGGTGGATCAACTGATCGTCGGTGGCGGGATTGCCAACACCTTCATTGCCGCAGCGGGTTATCCGATTGGAAAATCCCTTTGCGAGGTCGATCTGATCCCTGAAGCCCAGCGCCTGATGGCCCAAGCCAAATCGCGCGGCGGCGAAATACCGGTTCCCACCGACGTCGTCACTGCCAAGGCGTTTTCCGCTGAGGCTGCCGCCACCATCAAACACGTTAGCGAGGTGGCCGACGATGACATGATTCTCGACATCGGGCCGGAAACCGCCGCCCGATATGCCGACATCATCAAGGCTGCCGGCACCATCGTCTGGAACGGTCCGGTAGGTGTGTTCGAAATCGAACAATTTGCAGAAGGCACCAAAACCGTGGCAAGGGCGGTTGCAGATGCCAAAGGCTTCTCGATTGCCGGCGGTGGCGATACCTTGGCCGCCATAGAAAAATACGGCATTGAGCATCAGGTTTCCTATACCTCAACCGGCGGTGGTGCATTCCTGGAATTCCTCGAAGGCAAGAAACTGCCCGCCGTCGCCATGCTTGAGGCCCGCGCCGAATAGAGCGTAGACACAACACCGGAGGCACGCGTGCCTCCGGCCGTTTCGATTGTGGCGGCATCAGGCACGCGCACGTCAGGGCGATTACGTCCCTGTACAGATGTTACGGAATCGGGTACAACCAACGCCCTCAACCGCCACCCCCTACTCACGAACACAACCAAGGATCGAATTAGTATGGCAAGAGTCACTGTTGAAGATTGTCTGGAAAACGTGGACAACCGCTTCCAACTGGTATTGGTCGCCGCCAAGCGCGCCCGCCAGCTCTCCATCCACCCGGAAGATGCCAAAGTCAGCTGGGAAAACGACAAGGCTACTGTCGTGGCCCTGCGCGAGATCGCCGCAGGCGACATTACCCGCGAGTACCTCAAAGTACCGGTCAAGCAGGACCGCTACGCCTTCACCCGCCCACCGATCACCGTACCCAACGCTGACGAAGACGAGGATTTCGACTGAAATTCACCGCAGGAGAAGCCCATAGCTAGGCCTTGTTCCGAACTGCACCACGATGCTTACGCCAGTAGCGACGGAGGAAATTGAGCTGCCCCAGGACAAGCTCTTTCGTCAGTTAAGTGACGTATTGTCCGACTATCTTGACCAGGAGCAGATCGCAGAGGTCCGGCGCTCTTATCAACTCGCCAACCAGGCTCATGAGGGACAGTTTCGGCTGACCGGCGAACCCTACATCTGTCATCCGTTATCGGTGGCCATGATACTGGCTGAAATGCGGATGGATGCACGCGGCATCATGGCGGCGATCATGCACGACGTGATTGAGGACACCCCCGTCACCAAGGATCAGCTGCGCGACACTTTCGGCGATGAAGTGGCCGATCTGGTCGATGGTGTTACCAAGCTGGGCCGGCTTGATAGCAAGTCCCGCGCCGAAGCCCAGGCCCGCAATGTTCGCAAGATGTTCCTGGCCATGGTCAAGGATTTGCGAGTGATCATGGTGAAGCTCGCAGACCGCCTCCACAATATGCGGACGCTGGATACGATGAGCGGCCCGAAGCGGCACCGTATCGCGAGCGAAACTTTGGACATTTACGCACCCATTGCCAATCGGCTCGGCATGCATGAAATGCGGCTGGAACTCGAAGATCTTGGCTTTTCAGCCATGTATCCGATGCGTTCGCGCGTGCTGGATCAATCAGTCAGAAAGGCACGCGGCAACCGCCGTGAAGTCATATCCAGCATAGAGGCCACCATCAAGAAACGGCTAGCGGATGCCGGCATGCCGGGCTGTGAAGTGATGGGTCGCGAAAAGCATCTGTATAGCCTGTACCAGAAGATGCGGAACAAGCGTCGGCCTTTCGCCGAGGTTTACGACGTGTACGCCTTTCGCGTCATCTGCGAGAACGTCGATGAATGCTATCGGGCGCTGGGAATCGCCCACAGCCTTTACAAACCCATGCCGGGCCGCTTCAAGGACTATGTTGCGGTACCCAAGGCCAATGGCTACCAGTCTCTTCACACCGTTTTGGCCGGTCCTTATGGCCAACCACTGGAAATCCAGATACGTACCCGTGCGATGCATCATCTGGCCGAATCAGGCATCGCCGCGCACTGGCTCTACAAGAGTGAGAAAAGCGAACCCGGTCAATCGCCTTACAGCCAGGCACGCGCCCATGAATGGCTACAGGATTTGCTGGAAATCCAAAAGAGCGCCGGCGACTCAATGGAGTTTCTCGACAATCTCAAAGTCGATCTATTCCAGCGCGAGGCCTATGTTTTCACCCCCAAGGGGCAAATCGTCAAACTGCCACGGGGCGCCACGGTCGTGGACTTTGCCTATGCTGTACACACCCACATCGGCAATACCTGCGTATCTGCCCGCATAGACCGTCAACTGGCGCCGCTGCAAACCATCCTGCAGAATGGCCAGACCGTAGAAGTCATCACCGCACCTTGGGCACGACCCAACCCACTCTGGCTGAATTTCGTCGTCACGGCCAAAGCCAGAGCCGCCATTCGCAGCCATCTGCGCAATTTCAAATCACAGGAAGGCATCGCGCTGGGCCAGCGCCTGCTGGAAAAAGAACTGGATGGGCTGGGCCACCGCTATGAGCACATACCGCAAACGCTGTTCGATGATTTACTGAAACGACTGGATCTCTCAAACCTTGATGCCTTGCTCGAAGACATCGGCTTTGGCAATCGGCTTCCCATGCTGGTTGCAAGGCAACTGGTTGACATGATGACGGGTGAAAACACCTCAGACCATGGTGCATCTGGCTTGCAACCGCTGATTATCAGGGGCACGGAGGGCATGGTAGTCAACCTCGCCAAATGCTGTCGGCCAATCCCCGGCGATCCGATCATTGGCCTGTTCAATCCTGGCAAAGGTATCGTCGTTCACCTCACCGAATGCAAGAATCTTGAGGAACTCCGTAAACGCCATATCAACTGGCTGGACGTCCAATGGGATAAGCAGGCAAGCGGGGAATTTCCTGCCGTGATCAAGCTGGAACTGATGAATGAAGTCGGCACCCTCGCCAAGGTCGCCTCAACCATTTCACGCATGCGCGCCAACATCGAAAACGTGCAGATGCTGAATCAGGACAGCCAACTCTCGGTGGACTACATCACCCTGCTGGTCCGCGACCGCAATCATCTGGCAAATGTCGTGCGCGAACTCCGCAAGCTCTCCATCGTCCTGAAAATCTCCCGCGTCAAATCCGAACTGAGGAAAAAACCGCCACATGGCTAGACAGATCATCGCCACAGATCAGGCCCCCAAGGCCATCGGTACCTATTCACAAGCCGTTAGAGTCGGCAACACAGTCTATCTTTCGGGTCAGATTCCACTGGACCCAAGCACCATGACCCTGGTTGAAGGGGGTATTGAAGCCGACATCCGGCGGGTTTTCGATAACCTCGGGGCCGTAGCCGAGGCTGCCGGTGGCGAGCTGGCTGATATCGTCAAACTTAACATCTTCCTGACCGATCTCGACCATTTCGCGCAAGTCAACGCCATCATGGCCGAGTACTTCAGCGAGCCCTACCCTGCCCGCGCCGCCATCGGTGTTGCCGCTTTACCCCGCGGCGCCGCCGTGGAAATGGACGCCGTTCTGGTACTGGCCACCTGATTCCCCGCTTGAGCGTCTTCTCTCACTCCGCCAACACTCAGTCCATTTCAGTACTCAAGGGCGTCGGAGTCCAGACACTCAGGAAACTCGAAAAACTGGGGCTGCGCACCATTCAGGACCTGCTATTCCACCTGCCCCTTCGCTATGAGGACCGCACCCAGATTATCCCCATCAGCCGCTTGACCGGAGGGCGTCATGCCCTGATCGAGGGACGGGTCGAATCGGTCGAAGTCATCAGCAAGGGCAGACAATCCCTCATCGTGCGTTTGCAGGATGGCAGCGGCTATCTGAACCTGCGATTCTTTCACTTCACCCAGGATCAACGCCGCCAGTTTGAGCGCGGACGCATACTTCACTGCTACGGCGAAGCCCGTGATGGTTTTTATGGGCTGGAAATGACCCACCCCGATTACAAGATCATCGCCGAGCGCGATGCCGGCAAACCCGACGCGACCCTGACACCGATCTACCCGCTGACCGAGGGGCTGCACCAGAAAACCCTGCGTAGTCTGATGACTCAGGCACTGTCCCACAGCGATGCGCGCGTTCTGCCCGATTGGCTACCCTCCGCCCTGTTGGGCGACAGCCACCGACCCAGTCTGGGCGAGGCACTGCGACTGCTGCATCTTCCGCCAGCCGGTTGCGACGAGCACTCACCCCGCATTAGCGAGGCTCGCAGCCGTTTAGCCTTTGAGGAGTTACTGGCCCACCAACTCAGCCTGAGCCGCCTGCGTGCGCTCATGCAGCGCCACCAGGCACCCGTTCTGAGCGTCAACCAGACGGCTGCCGATCAATTTCTGGCCAGCCTGCCTTTTTCGCTAACCGGTGCCCAACAGCGGGTGATAACGGAGATCGCAGCAGACCTGAGCCGGCCACATCCCATGATGCGCCTGGTGCAGGGCGATGTCGGCTCGGGTAAGACCGTCGTCGCAGCCTATGCCGCTCTAGCGGCACTATCGTCCCAGCATCAGGTCGCCATCATGGCCCCTACCGAACTGCTGGCCGAACAGCACGCCCATAGTTTTCGAGCGTGGCTGGAGCCACTGGGCATTACTGTCGCCTTCCTCTCGGGCAAAGCCAGGGCCGAAAACCGCCGACTAACGCTGGAAGGCATGACCAACGGCCAGATCGGATTGATCATCGGCACCCACGCCCTATTCCAGGAGCAGGTGAGCTTTCAGCGCCTTGGCCTGGTGATCATCGATGAACAGCACCGCTTTGGCGTCCATCAACGCCTGGCCCTGAGGGAAAAAGGCAGCAGCGGCACCCACTTTCCTCACCAACTGATCATGACCGCCACCCCGATACCCAGGACGCTGGCAATGCTGGGTTATGCCGATCTTGATTTATCCGTTATCGATGAACGGCCACCAGGACGTACCCCGGTCAATACTGTCGTTCTGCCTATCACACGGCGAGACGATATCATTGCTCGAATCAGTCAATGGGTCGGCCAGGGTCGCCAGGCCTACTGGGTCTGCACCCTGATTGAGGAATCCGAAAGTCTCCAGGCGGAGGCAGCAGAAAAGTCAGCCGAACGTTTGGTCGCCGCCCTGCCCGAGTGCAAGGTGGCTCTCGTACATGGTCGTCTCAAATCGACCGACAAGGCCGCTATCATGCAAGCCTTCAAAGGTGGCGAGATTGATCTTTTGGTGGCTACCACAGTCATTGAGGTTGGCGTCGATGTGCCCAACGCCGGCCTGATGGTCATTGAAAATGCCGAACGGCTGGGATTGGCTCAACTGCATCAATTGCGCGGACGAGTCGGCCGAGGCCCGGGTGATTCGCATTGCGTGCTGCTGTATCAGGCACCTTTAGGCCGTACTGCGCGGGAACGTCTGGGCATTTTGCGCGATACCGACGATGGCTTTGTGATTGCAGAGAAGGATATGGCGCTAAGGGGACCGGGCGAATTGCTGGGCACCCGCCAGACGGGGCAGATCCAGTTCCGAATAGCGGACCTCACGCGGGATGGTGCTGTCATGGTCAAGGTACAGGAGGCCTCAATCCAACTCCAGAAAGAACACCCTGATCATGTAGCCCCACTGATACAGCGCTGGCTTGGACATGCGGTGCAGTACGTGGAGGCTTAAGCGAAAGGGAGTGCCATCGCTGCCTTGTACTCCAGCGTGTTAGCACTCGCCGCCGCAAACGGGCAAACCCTTTTCCGTAATGTCGAAATTCGTTCCCCTAACAACAGCACCTATGTCAAACAGTTGCCTGCAGATACCGTTACGACAACATCCAAACGCTTTTGCGCTGATGATCTGGTTACTCATTGCATTTAACCAGCCCGTTTCAGCCCTGCAACTCGACGGCGTA
>JBILXN010000063.1:0-11584 GCA_044378425.1 Methylococcaceae bacterium | reverse complement strand
GATAAACAAGTGATCTGTGATTTTTTCGGTCGGCCCGCCATATTCCCGGAGGCCCCGGTCATGCTGGCGCGGGTGCTGGCTGTGCCGATGATCCTCTTCACCTGCATCAACCAAGGCAATGGGCACTACCATGTCAGCTTCGAGGAACTGGCCGATGCACCCGCCATACCCCGCGGCCAGCGCGCGGCCGCCACCCAGGCCATCATGCAGCGCTATGCCGCACGCATAGAACATTACTGCCGACTGGCGCCCTACAACTGGTTCAATTTCTATGATTTCTGGCAGAGCGACCCTTAAGCAGGCGGGCCTGTTGCTGGCGTTATGCGCTCCTCTGGCGTCTGCCTCGGCCGCATCTGCCTGGACCCTGCCCGAGCTGTTGCACACTCTGGCCAGCCGGGGCGACAGTCGCGCCAACTTCGTTGAAATCCGAACCCTCGCACTGTTAAGTCAGCCGTTGCGGCTGGAGGGCAGCGTGGAGTTTCGTCCACCCGCATACCTCGCCAAGCACGTCCGGCTACCGGCAGAGGAGCACTACATCATCGACGGCAACGCGCTACGGATTGAGCGACCGGGACAGGCGCCCCTCCAGCTGGCACTCTCCGATTACCCTGCACTGGAGGCCTTTGCCGCCAGCCTGCGTGCACCACTGGCGGGCGATGGCGCGGCCCTGCAGCGCTATTACCGGGTCAGTCTGGGCGGAAGCCGCCGGCACTGGCTGCTGGCCCTGGTGCCGCTACAGCCTGAGATGGTCGAGAGCATCCGACGGGTGACGCTGGCCGGCAGTGACGATCACATCGAACGACTGGACATTGAGGAGGCGGGCGGCGACCGCTCCTCGCTGCGCTTTCAACCGCACCCCTGAAACCGGTTACCCATGCCTGCTCAGCCGCCTGTCTGCGAATACCAGCGAAAGCCCGGGCGCCCACGACGCCTGACGCTGCCGGTGCTGATCTGGCTGCTGTGGCTGGGCGGCTGCTGCGGCGTCATCCTGTGGCTGACTACCGTTACCACCGACCTGACCTTTTTTCTCCCGCGCGAAGCGGGTCTGCTGGATGCCGTGCTGGTCCAGCAAATGCGGGAGGGGCCCGCCTCGCGGATGCTGCTGATCGGTATCGAGGGGGCTGACGACGCCGCACTGGCCCGCACCAGCCGGCGATTGGCCGAGAGCCTGCGGCGCAGCCCGCTGTTCGAGGGCGTGGACAATGGCAGCGATCCCGCGCTGCTCACTCAGCTGGAAAATCGGCTGTTCGCCTATCGCTATGCCCTCAGCCCCGCCATGACGGCCGGACGCTATAGCGCAAGCGGGCTGCGGCAGATGCTAAAGGCTCGTTATGCCGAGCTGGCATCGCCGCTGGCCACCCTGCAGAAACACTGGCTGCCGCAAGACCCCGGTGGCGAATGGCAGGGGTTGCTGCGCGACTGGCTGGCGGTGCCGGGTCCTGACCTGCGGGAGGGGGTCTGGTTCGCGCCGGCTGGCGGGCGCGCCCTGTTGCTGGTGCATACCCGAGTATCGGGTTTTGACATCGACGCGCAGACCGAGATCGTGGGGCTGGTCGAATCCCACTTCGCCGAACGGCGTGAATCAGCCTCGATGCGTCTGCTGCTGGGCGGTCCCGGCCCTCTGTCGTTAGAGGCCAACCGGCAGATCACAAGGGACGCCAGCCGCCTGTCAATCATCAACAGCCTGCTGGTCATGGCCTTGCTGTTCGCGATCTACCGCTCAGTGCGGGTGGTGGGGCTGGGGCTGGTGCCGCTGGCGACCGGCATTGTCAGCGGCATCAGCGTCACCAGCCTGGTGTTTGGCGAAGTACACGGCATCACCCTCGGTTTTGGCGCCACGCTGCTGGGTGTGGCCGCCGATTATCCCAACCATTTTTTTACCCATCTATCGGGTCGCGAAGCCCCGGCCAGCACCATGCGCCGCATCTGGCCGACACTGCGGCTTGGGGTACTGACCAATATCGCCGGCTTTGCCGGCCTGTTGTTCTCCGGATTTTCGGGTCTGGCGCAACTGGCCGTCTTTGCGGCTACGGGACTTTTAGCCGCTGCACTGGCTTCGCGCTGGGTGATCCCGGCGTTCACCCCCGAACGTATCCGTCTGCCACGCTGGCTGGCTTACGGTCCGGGCAGATCGCGCCGTTCCAGCCGTCTCGTCTCGCGCCTGACCCGCTGGCTGCCCCGTTTGCGGCTGCTCCCGCTGCTGCTGAGTGCCGGACTGATGCTGGTGTTTGCCTTTTCCAGCGTACCGTTATGGAACGATGACCTTGATGCCCTGAATCCGGTCCCCGCCGACAGAAAACGCGAGAACGAAGCGCTGCAACAGGCGCTGGGGGCGCCCGACCTGCGCGCGCTGGTGCTGGTCAGCGCGGCCGATGAGCAGGCGGCCCTGCGGCTCAGCGAGGACATCCGACCGCTACTCGATCACCTCAGGCAGGCTGGCGCTCTAGACCATTACCGCATGGCGTCCAGCCTGATGCCCAGTCAGCGCACCCAGGCGGAACGACTCGCCACCTTGCCGGACCGGGCCACACTGGTCGCGGCACTCCGGCAGGCGGGGCAGGGCCTACCGTTCAAGGCGGGCGTGTTCCAGCCCTTTCTGAACGCTGTCGCGCAGGCCCGGCAGCTGCCGCCACTGGATCGTGACAGCCTGCGGGATACGCCGCTACGGGCGCAGGTCGACAGTCTGCTGGTCAAGCTGAATAACCGTTGGGTGGCGCTGGTGCCGCTTACCGGGATTCATGACCCCGCAGCCATTGCAGACGCCCTGAAAGATTATCGGGAGCGCGGCGTGATCTATGCCGATCTGAAGGAGGAGTCGACCCGACTGTTACGCGCCTACCGCCACGAGGCCGTGCAGTTGCTGGCAGGTAGCGTGGTGCTGATCCTCGTGCTGCTGGGTCTTGGGCTACGTTCGCTGGCCGCTGTACTGCGGGTATTCAGCCCGATGCTAGCCGCCGCCCTGTGCACCGGGGTGTTCATGGCGCTGCTGTCTGGCGGGCTGAATCTCTATCATCTGGTGTCGCTGTTACTGGTCATGGGGCTGAGCCTTGATCAGGCCTTGTTTTTCAATCGCGATGCTGAAAGCCCTGAAGATCGCAATCGCACCCTGCTGTCGCTGCTGGTGTGTAGCGCCAGTTCGGTGCTGGCCTTCGGCACCCTGGCCCTGTCCGAGATCACGATCCTGCGCGCCATCGGCAGTACCGTTGCGCTCGGCGCCTTGCTTGCCCTCTGTTTTGCGGCAATGCTGGCGCGAGTAGCGCCGCCTTCGCGATAATGGCGGCCCCATGCATACCCATCTCTATCTGCAGGCCGCCTGTCCGGCCCTCGCCGCCATCCAGCCGATGTCGCCCGTTTTCATCAATGCCGGCACATTGGTGAGCGCGGTGGGTGCCGGGATGGACGCCACCCGCACCGCCTTGCGGGAACAACGCTCCGGACTTCGGCCCTGTGATTTTCCCGATGTGTCGCTATCAACCTGGATCGGTCGGGTGGATGGACTGGCATTCAGGCCCGTTCGCCGCGATCTGTCGGCCTTCGATAGCCGCAACAATCGGCTGGTACAGTATGGTCTGGAGCAGGACGGCTTTGCCGAGGCTGTCAGCGTCGCCCGGGAGCGTCATGGGGCTGATCGGGTGGGGGTCATTTTCGGTACCAGCACATCCGGCATACTGGAAACCGAAGCGGCTTACCGCCAGCGCGATGGCGCCGGTGGCCGTCTGCCTGCTCATTTCAGCTACCGCCACACGCACAACACCTTCGCCGGAGCCGATTTTATCCGCCGCTATCTCGGACTGGCGGGCCCCACGCTGGCCATTTCTACCGCCTGCTCCTCCAGTGCCAAGGTCTTTGCCAGCGCCGCCCGCTGGCTGGCCGCCGGGCTCTGCGATGCCGTCGTGGTCGGCGGTGCCGATAGTCTGTGTCTGACCACGCTGTATGGCTTCTCGGCGCTGGGGCTGGTATCGGATGAACCCTGCCGACCGGCAGACCGCAGCCGCAAGGGTATTTCCATCGGCGAGGGCGCGGGGTTTGCCCTGCTGGAACGCTCACCCGCTCCGGCGGGCGGGGGGCTGGCGCTGCTGGGCTATGGCGAGAGCAGTGATGCCTACCATATGTCCACACCTCATCCGGAGGGGCTGGGAGCGGCCGTGGCAATGACCGGTGCCCTGCTGCGAGCCGGGCTTGCAGCAGAGGCGGTGGATTACGCCATCCTCCACGGCACGGCGACACTCGCCAATGACAGCACCGAAGATCTCGCCATCAGCCGCCTGTTCGGCAACGCCACGCCCTGCAGTTCGATCAAGGGCTGGACCGGTCATACGCTGGGCGCCGCCGGGATCATCAATACTCTGATGGCCGGGCTGTGCATCAGTGAGGGCTATGCCCCGGCCAGCCTCAACACCCGCGAGGTTGACCCCAGTTTTGCCAGTCACATTCTGACCCGGCCTCTGATAGGGCCGCTGTCGCGGGTGATCAGCAATGCCTTCGGCTTTGGTGGCAACAACGCCAGCCTGATTGTAGGACGCAGCGCATGATCTCGGCCCATGTGAGCGGGATCGCGCTACAGGGGCCGGGTCTGGACGGCTGGGCCGCCAGCCGCGGCGTGCTGGCCGGTCAACGGCCCTATCAGCCCGCTGCCCTGCCCCCGCCGGCAGGCGCCAGTCTGCCCGCCACCGAGCGCCGCCGCGCCACCCAGGTGACCCGGCTGGTGGTAGATGTCGCAGCGGCGACGCTGGCCGCTTCGGGGCTGACGGACGTCGCCACCGTGTTTGCCTCATCCGGCGGCGAGGTGGCCGTGATCCACCAGATTTTCGAGGAATTGACCCAGCCGGCGCCCATTCTTTCGCCCACCCAGTTTCATAACTCGGTACACAATACTGCGGCCGGTTACTGGAGCATCGCCACGGGCGTCAGAACCCCCTCCAGCAGTATCTGCGGGTTTGACGACAGTTTTGGCTGCGGTTTACTGGAAGCACTGGTGCAGTGCAGCGTTGAACAACTGCCGGTGCTGCTGATCGCCTGTGATTATCCGCCCCTGTTTCCGCTCAGTGAGCGTCGCCCGCTGACGGCCCCGTTCGCCGCCGGACTGCTACTGACCCCGCACGCCACAATGAGCAGCCTGGCCCGCCTGAGGGCCGCTTTTGTGGCCGATCAACCCGCGACCCCACTGACCGATCCGGCACTGGAAGCGCTGCGCTGCGGCAACCCTGCCGCCCGTAGTCTGCCACTGCTGGTGACCCTGGCGGCGGGGCTGCCGGACAGTCTGACATTCGGTTGCGGCATGGCGGGCAGTGTGCGGGTGGAGGTGTCGGTATGAGCCGCATCCGTCGGGAGGCCTTTGCGTCGCTGATCCCGCACGCCGGCAGCATGTGTCTGCTGGATGAGGTAACGGACTATGGCGAGAGCTGGATCACCTGCCACACGCTCAGCCATCTGAGCGCGGATAATCCCCTGCGGATGCGAGGCCAGCTATCCTCTCTTGTCGGCATTGAGTACGCTGCCCAGGCCATGGCCCTGCATGGTGCCTTGCTGGCCCGGCAACGCGGCCAAACCCTGAGGCAAGGCTTTATCGGCCTGCTGCGCGAGGTCGTCTGTCAGGTCGACCGGCTTGATGACATCCATACCGGCCTGCTGATTGAGGCTACCCTTATCACCGGACAGTCCGATAGCCTGATGTATGAATTCGCCATCAGCGCCGCCGGTCGCAGTCTGCTGACGGGCCGGGTCGCGGTATTCTTTACCGAACAACAAACGCTGAAACGCCCATAGCGAGGAGCCCCGCGTCATGACTACCCCCCCCATCGCGCCACGAGGCAGACCGGCATGAGACGCGCACTGGTGACCGGCGGCAGCGGTGCCATCGGCGCGGCCATCTGTCAGGCGCTGGCTGCCGACGGACTGCACGTCATCGTGCATGCCAACCAGCGCCTGGCGGAGGCCGAACGGGTAGCCGGGATCATCGGTGACAGCGGCGGCTCAGCCGAGGCACTGGCGTTTGACGTGACCGATGCCGATGCCTGCGAGCATGAGCTGACCCGCCTGACCGCGACCGACCCGGTGCAGGTTCTGGTCAATAATGCGGGCGTACATGAAGATGCGCCGATGGCAGGCATGAGCCATGCGCAGTGGCAACGCGTCATGGATGTGTCGCTGAACGGTTTTTTCAACGTCACGCGACCGCTCCTGATGCCGATGATGCGCAGCCGCTGGGGACGGGTCATCAGCATGGGTTCGGTCGCCGCGCTCACCGGCAACCGGGGTCAGGCCAATTATGCGGCGGCCAAGGCGGGACTGATCGGTGCCAGCAAATCGCTGGCGACCGAACTGGCCACCCGCGGGGTACTGGTGAATGTGGTCACGCCCGGCATCATTGCCAGCCCCATGAGCGAGGACAGTTTCGACCCGGACCGGCTGGCGGCACTGGTGCCGATGAAGCGGGCGGGCCGGCCGGAGGAAGTGGCCCATCTGGTCGCCTTTCTGGCATCGGAGCGGGCGTCCTACATCACCGGCCAGGTGTTTGGCGTCAACGGAGGCATGATATGACCGCGACAGCCGAGTTCGCTCTCGTCATCCCCGCCTATAACGAGGCGGCTACCATTCGGGCAGTCGTAGAGGCTGCCTTGCAGCAGATCGGACGGGTCATCGTGGTGGATGACGGCTCGACCGACGACACCGCCGGGCAACTGGCGGGGCTGCCGGTGAGCCTGCTGCGTCATGCCGACAATCAGGGCAAGGCCGCCAGCTTGTGGGACGGTATGCAGGCCGCCCTGGGGCTGGGCGTGAGAGGCGTTATTACCATGGATGCCGATGGTCAGCATGATGCGGCGGAGATTCCTCGTCTGGCCGCACATGCGCTGGCGCAACCGGACAAACTGGTGATCGGCTCGCGGCTATGGAATGTCGCCGTCATCCCCAAGGCACGTTACCGCGCCAATCGCTTCGCCAACTTCTGGCTGGCCTGGGCCTCGGGTCAGGCGATTGAGGACAGTCAGTCGGGGTTTCGGGTCTATCCGTCTGACCTGATCCGGCAATGCCATTTCAAATTGCAGCGCCACCTGAGCTTTGTCTTTGAGAGCGAGATCATCATCGAGGCGGCGGAGCGCGGCTTTTGCTGCCTGTTCGTGCCGGTGGCGACCCTCTACCCAGCAAACGCCCGCCCCAGCCACTTCAGGCCGGTGCTTGATATTGCCCGTATCACCCGCATGGTGGCGTGGCGGCTGGCCAGCCGCGGCTTCTACCTGCAAGGCCTGTGGCGCAGCCTGACCCGGCGGCCACTGCGGGCGGAATACTCCTGAGCGGGGCCTGATGATCGCCGCAACCACCAGCGTGCAGGGCACCGAGCACCTGCTGTTCTTCACCTTGTTGCAGATCGGCATCATCATCGCGGCCGCGCGGTTATCGGGTTTTATCGCCCGACAGTGGGGCCAGCCAAGGGCCGTGGGCGAGATCGTCGCCGGCCTGTTGCTGGGGCCTTCGCTGTTCGGCGCGCTGGCACCCGAAAGCTTTCGTTGGGTATTCCGTTCAGTGGATGCCACACCACTGACCATCATGAGCCAGATCGGCCTGATCCTCTTGATGTTTCAGGTGGGGCTGGCGTTCGATTTCAGCCAGCTCCGCGCCCGCCAGAACCGGCGGGCGGTGCTGTTGATCACAGTGGCCAGCATCGTCTTGCCATTCGGGCTGGGTTTCGGCTTTGGTGCACTGACGGCAGAGACGCTGGCGGGCGGCATCAATCCTTTGGCCTATGCCTTGTTTTTGGGGATAGCGCTGGCCATCACCGCCGTGCCGATACTGGGCCGCATCATGATGGAATTTGGACTGACCCGCAGCCGGATCGGGGTTATCACCATCGCCGCCGCTGCCGCCAACGATGCCATCGGCTGGGTGTTGCTGGCGCTGGTATCGGCGGTTGCCACCCAACGGCTGTCCTGGCTGGCGATCGCGGGTACGCTGGGCTGTCTGCTGGCCTATTTGACATTGTCCTGGCTGCTGGTCCGGCCGCTCCTGCTCCGGCTGCTCCGCCGCTGGCACAGGGAGGGCGAGGCGCTGCCGCAGGATCTGCTGGCGATCGTACTGATCGTCATTTTTGGCTCGGCGCTGCTGACCAGCCAACTGGGCATTTTCGCCATCTTCGGCGGCTTTGTCGCCGGTATGCTACTGCATGATCAGACGGCATTCGTCGAGGCCTGGCGGGGGAAAATTTCAGATTTGGTGACGGTGTTTTTCCTGCCCATTTTCTTCACCTATACCGGCCTGCGGACCGATGTCGGCGGTCTTGGCAGCAGCACACTCTGGGGCTGGTGCGGTCTGCTGATCGTGCTGGCGGTGCTGGGCAAGCTGGTCGGCTGCTATCTGGCGTCACGACTGGCCGGGTTGTCGCGGGCGGAGGCGGGTAACATCGCTCTCATGATGAATACCCGCGCGCTGATGGAGCTGATTGTGGTCAACCTGGGCTATGACCTCGGCATCATCCCCCGCGAGGTGTTCACCATGCTGGTGCTGATGGCCGTCGCCAGCACCCTGATGACGGCGCCGGGACTCAGGCTGGGCCTGCCCCGGATGGGGCACCGGATGCCGTCCGGCACCGATGGCTGAGTGACTCAGGGCACCAGGAGTTCGCGGCGGATGGCCTTGTCCAGTTCCTGCACCCAGGTGTTGTAGTCCTCGTAGATTTCTTCGGGCTTGCCCGCCTTGGCCGAGTAATTCATGTTCTGGCTGTTGAGGTACTTGATGCTGTACAGCGAGGTACTGAAGGGAATCGCAACCTGCACAACGTGTTCTTCCGAATACAAGGTCGCATCAATCAGCCCCGGCTTGATCGTGCGCATCTGCCAGCCGAGGTTGGTACCGGCCCTGATGATGGCTTTTTCCACATCGCCCAGCCCGAAAGCGCTTTTGCTCATGTGTATGGGGGCGTTGCTGATGGTTTGCAGGGGCAACGACTGACAGGCCGCAAGGCCGATCAGGGCCAGCACCAATGCCATGGTTTTGATGGTGTTATTCATGGGTCTCTCCTCTTCGGTCGATCAAGAGCGGGGGCTTTGACGTTTCGGGCGGTCTTTGCCGCACATCGCGGCCGCTAATATGCGTCGCAAACGACGCCAAGGCAATCCGCATGGTTTCATTTGTTGCCGCTGCCGACGAAATGTCCTGTTGAGTGCATCCGGGGCACCCCACAAAACGGGCACCCTGGCCCTAAATCCAGCACTGCAAGAGGTCGGAGCGGGCGATGGGAGACAGGAATCCATTGCGTTGCGACCCCCCGATCGGTGTTCCGCGAGCCCGGTTTACCTGCGGGAGCGGCGGCCTCTCCCCGACGCTGTCGGCCCGTTTGAATCTGGCTGGGCTGCCCGGTTTGCGGGCAACTGCGGCGCCGTTGCCGAACGGGATTGACCCGGCGCCAGATCGTCCAGCGTCCAGTGTCCAACCGCATACCGGATCAGCCTCAAGGTGGGATAGCCTACGGCGGCCGTCATCCGCCTCACCTGCCGGTTACGGCCTTCTCTCAACGTGAGTTCAATCCAGCGCGTGGGAATGGCCGCTCTGTAGCGAATGGCGGGCAGTCTCGGCCAGAGCGGTGAGGGTTCGTCGATGAGGCAAGCCTTGGCCGGCCGGGTCGGGCCATCTTTAAGCAGGACGCCTGTTTCCAGCCGAGCCAGTGCCGCACGGTCGGGTTCGCCCTCTACCTGCGCCCAGTAGACTTTGGCCATTTTATGTCGGGGGTCGGCGATGTGCGCCTGCAAACGGCCATCATCCGTCAGCAGCAACAGACCCTCGCTGTCGTAATCCAGCCGGCCTGCAGGTCGGATACCCGGTAACGTGAGGTAATCGGCCAGGGTCGGGCGACCCGCCTCAGGGTCGGTGAACTGCGAGAGTACCCCGTAGGGTTTATTGAACAGTATCAGGCGGGACATGGCGTCGGGTGGTGGCTGGCTGGGCCGTCAGGAAAAGTCACGGATACTGAATGGTCAGGCGACCGGTCTGTGTAAAATCGTGAGTTTAACCCATGATGGTCGATACCCGTGAAAGCTCCCCGATACCCGCGTGATCCCCGCAACCCCCTCAATATGGCGACAAAAACTCAGGCTTATCAGGAACGCCAGGGTGATCAGGCTGAGTTAAACAGCCGAGAGAAAGGCCTGCGTATTTCGGGCCTGCCCGCAGTCAGTGCCTTGTTCTCTCATGCGCCGGATCGGGTCCTGCGCTTGTTTTATGAAGACAGGATGGTGAACGAAGTGGGCAATTTCTGCTCTCAGATGGCGGAAATGCGGCGACCCTATCGAAAGCTTGATCCTGCCGAACTGACCAAAATAGCGGGTACAGTCCTTCACGGGGGCGTTGTCGCTGTGGCCAGGCCGAAACCGGTACTTCCCTTTGATTGCCGCCAGACCCGGCAGTGGGCGGTAGATCGGGAGCCCCTGGTCATTCTGGATGGGATAGGCAATACCCACAATCTGGGCGCTATTGCGAGAACACTGGCGTTTTTCGGATTCAGGCGTCTGCTGATTTCCGATCACCCGGAACAATGCGGGCTGTCTGATTCCGCCTTTCGGGTGGCAGAAGGGGGGCTGGAGGTTCTGACGGTTTACCGGGTCAAGGCCCTGCCCGAGGCGTTAAGGCAGATCAAACCTCACTATCGGGTTGTGGGAACAGCACTGGCCAGACAGGGACTAACGCTTGATGCCGTGCAGGAAGGCGGGCGGCCCGTTGCGCTGATCCTGGGCAACGAGGAGGCAGGGTTGCCCAAGGCCACTCTCGCCGCATGTGATGCCCTGCTGACATTACAGGGATCAGGTGACGTGCAGTCGCTGAATGTTTCGGCGACGGCCGCCATTATGGCTTACGCCCTGAGGCCGCCTCAGACCGTAAGCAATACGCGTCGGCTTACTCAGAAGAGAAAAGACGGCGATCGTTGAGTGACCGCTCGTGTTGTCAGGCTATCTGCCGGCCTGACAGCAGCGAAAAGTAAGAAACCACACCCCTATCCATACCCTTACAGGGGGGGTTGAAACTGTAAAGACAGGATTGACGCTGGGCCGTGGTGAGATCGGGCAGATGGGGCGCACATGAGCGCACGTTTTAGTATTTCAATAATATTTGGTATAGGAGTCATCTTTCATGAATCCGTTGAATAAAAAGAAGCAGGCCAAACTGGCCATCAGTATTTTTTGCTCGTTACTGACGTTGGGCCCTGTTGCGTGGGCGGAAAGTGATATGGAAATTCAGGAAAAGGCACTGAAAGCGCGTGAACTGAGACATCAAGGTGCCATGGATCATGCGGATCACAATGAAGGCAGTGAGACTGCAGGCAAATTCAGGGGGGTATTCTACGGCTATCTTCCGTGCCGTGAAGAGGATTGCGGCGGAGTAAAAATGACGCTGTCCCTCAACGCGAAAAATAATTACCTGCTGGTTATACAACCGGCTAAAAGTCGCAACAGAGAAAGCTTCGAGAAAGGAAAGTATGAGTGGAGTGAGAATCAAAGCATGGTCATGCTCAACCCCAATACCGATTCACCTCAGCGCCGGCTTGCCATCAAGGACACGTCAACGCTGCTTTATCTCAGCGATGATGGTGCACACATGA
>JBILXN010000224.1:0-3351 GCA_044378425.1 Methylococcaceae bacterium | reverse complement strand
CGAAAGACAAAAACTAGGCGGGTCGTCCACAAAGGCGGTCCGCCTTTTTTTGTAGGTATGGCGTGTCGCAACAAGAGGAGCCGGACATTGAGGCCCGCCACCCAACATCAACATGCGATCAGATACCACAGGGAGTCACGATGAAGATACTGCTCACACTTGCACTGGCCTCTATTCTTGGCGCCTGTGCGTCCACCAGCCCCGTGCTAAAAAATTCCGACGGCAGTTACAGTATTTCTAAAGTCGGCGGCTGGGGTTACGACCTCGGCAGCCTGAAAGCCGAAGTCAAGCAAGACGCTGCGAACTACGCCAAAGGGGCCGGCAAGACGCTCGAAATCGTCAGCGAAAGCGTCCAGCCTGAGACTCAGGTCGGCGTGTACCCTGCCTATGACGATACCTACAGCCTGACCTTCAAACTGGTCGAAAAGGATACTCAACAGATACCGGCGAAGCGTTAATCGATCGCCGACGCAGGGCTCGTCATTCGGCTCAATGAACACACTACTAACCCAATTTGCCATTCTGCTGCTCACCGCCACCCTGACCTCCGTCATGATGCGTGAGCGCGGGTGGAGCAACCTCTTGCCCCTGATCGTGCTTGGCGCCGTCCTGGGGCAGTTACCGGTATCGCACCAGAAGACTCTCGCTCCCGACATGGTCATGGTGTTCTTTCTGGTCCCCCTCGTTTTTGGTGATGCCATCACCACCTCCTTGCGGGAATTACGTAAAAACGGCCTTGATATTCTGGCCCTGGCCATATTCCCGGTCATTGCCTCCACCCTCACGGTCGGGCTTGCAGCGCGCGGGCTGACCGGTATGCCCTGGCCACTGGCATTTGCCCTAGGCGCTATCCTGTCACCGACAGATACTGTTGCACTCGGCAGCCTGACCAAAGCAACACCTCTACCCCGCCAGCTCCGCACCATCATGGAAGGCGAAGCCCTGCTCAATGATGTCAGTGGACTTACGGCGCTCCATGTATCCACCCTGGCATTGCTGGCGGGCCAGATCTCGACGTCCGAAGTCGCCCTGGTATTTTTCGAGGCTCATCTGGTCGGCTTGGGCGTTGGCCTGCTCGGCGGATGGCTGATGACCCGCATGATCAAGGCTTCCCACGACGAGATCGCCTGCAACAGCCTCACCATGGTGGTACCTTTTGGAGTTTACGCAGTCGCCGAATATTTTGATGGCTCCGGAATACTGGCAATCGTCTGCACAGCACTCGCCATCGGGCAGGTCCAGAATAACCACACGGCCTTCGGTGGACGGCTTCAGACACTGGCGATATGGGAGCACCTCAGCTTTATTCTGCAATCAACCGCCTTCCTGCTGATGGGAATAGAGCTACCCAAGATCCTGGCACGGTTACCCGATGCCGAATTGGGCATGTTGTTAGGGCTGTCCCTGACGGTACTGCTGATGCTCATCCTCGCCCGGTTTTTTACCCTGTTCGTCCTACGCACCCTGCTGCTCAAACTCCGACCCCGCATACCAATCTCCTGGCGGGCCACCCTCCTCGTCTCATGGTTTGGCGTACGCGGGCCGGTGTCCTCCATGGCAGCCTTCACCATACCGTTGACCTTCAGCAATGGCGAACTCATACCCTATCGGGATCTGGCCGTGGCCAGTGCCTTTCTGGTCATCGTCATGACAGTCATACTCTCGCATACGCTCAAGCCCTTGGTTGCGATCCTCGGCATTATCGAAGAGGACGACCACAGCCGACGGGAACTTGAGGTATGGGATCGGGTGATGACGGTCATACTCGACCTTATTGACCAGTGGATAAACGCGGCGCAACACAACGAAACCCGCCGCAACGAGCGGATTCTTCTGGAACACGCCCGCAACGAATACCGCTACCGGCTGGCCCGCTACCGCGACCTGCTCGCAGGGATCGATGATGAATCCCGCATGCTCAACAGCCTTGAAAATAACGACAGCGACCGGCCTTTCGTTTACGATCTCATCCACTCTGATATTGCCGTCAGACTCGCCCTTGCCGAACGCGAAGCCCTGGTAGCGATGGAGTACCCCGATGAAATCCCCGACGAGGTAGTGCGTAAAATCCTGCGCGACACAGACAGACGGCTGCAGTTTCTGAGTAACCTGATACGACGGACGTGAAGCCTGCGCAGCATTCGCGGGCGTTCATGAATCGGACCGGCTTTGGCGGGTGACAGGATGAGCCTGCCAAGATCGGCAAGAATCAGCATCGATAGCCCCAATATCCTGACGTTTGAGTGCCTTTAGCACATTAAGGGTATCGACAGGCATTACTCCACTCGCCAAGCGGAATTTAAGCCAGATCATCAACACTCTCCTCTTCATTAAGAAACTCCCGGCGGCTTTCCATCAGAACACATCGGCTTCCTCGCCCTTGTCCGCCTGATAGCCGGCCACCAGTCGGGTGTAGTCGTCGAAGCCGACAACGTCAAGAATGGTATCGAAATGGACACGGCGTTCGGGGGTACGGCCAATGGCAAGATCGGCGAGGGCTTCACGCATCGCATGGACGGCAGCGGTAAGCAGGGTGAGCGGGTAGGCGGCAATTTTATAGCCCATCTCGGCCAGCTGATCCGGCAGCAGGATGGGGGTCACGCCTTCCTCCAACAGATTGGCCATCTTGGGGCCGGGTACGCTGCGACAGAATCGGCGCATCTCGGCCTCATCGCTCGGCGCTTCCAGAAACAATATGTCGGCGCCGATGTCGGCAAAGGCCGCCATGCGCCAGAGCGCTTCATCCAGCCCATGGGTGCCGCGGGCATCGGTACGGGCCATAACGAGTATGTCAGCACCCGCTTCGCGAGCATCGACCGCCGCCCGCATTCGAGCGCAAGCCTCAGCCCGGCCAACCACTTCCTTGCCGCGGGTATGGCCGCAGCGTTTGGGGGCGCGCTGGTCCTCAATCATGATGCCGGCAAATCCGGCCCGGGCATACCCTTCGACAGTACGCCGAACATTGGCAGGATTACCGTAGCCGGTATCGCCATCGCCGATGACAGGGATGGTGACGGCTTCAAGGATGGAGCGTCCGTGATCGAGTATTTCACCATAGGACAGCAGCCCGGTATCGGGCTGAGCAAGGCGAGCGGCGGCTACGGCAAAGCCGCTCATAAAAGTGAGCGGAAAGCCCGCCTGCTCGATCAGGCGGGCCGACAACCCATCGAAGCAACAGGGCATCAGCAGCAATTCAGGGCCGGACAAAAGAGTCCGAAGGGTTGCGGTGTGGGGGTTCATAGCTGCTCACTCAACGTGGAAAAGGTAGCAGGATGATAGCCGCAACCGGTCTCATGGCCCAAAGGTTGTCGGTGTTGGCGATCATGCGCAGTTGAATGCCTCGGTGCTCTT
>JBILXN010000080.1:0-10141 GCA_044378425.1 Methylococcaceae bacterium | reverse complement strand
ACGACCCTTGCCCCTGCGGGTCAGGCAAGAAGTTCAAGGCTTGCCACGGAAAACTTGACTGAATCAGGCGGCTAGAAATGAGCGCGATGTCAGGAACAACTGAGCCCCTGTCGGTACGTGGCATCCGTCTGGGTACGGCGGCAGCCGGGATCAAGCGTCAGGATCGGGATGATGTCTTGGTCATTGAGGCGGATAAAAATGCCACGTGTGCAGCCGTATTTACCCGTAATGCCTTCTGTGCTGCGCCAGTGCTGGTGGCGCGCAAGCACTTGCAGGCTATGCCACGTTGGCTACTGATCAATTCAGGCAATGCCAATGCGGGAACCGGTCCCAAGGGTTTTGCCGATGCGGAGGCGACCTGCCGTGCCCTCGCGCATCTGACAGGAGGCTCATCTGACCAGGTGCTGCCATTTTCAACCGGTGTAATCGGTGAGTTTCTACCGGTCGAAAAGATCACGACCGCATTGTCCTCGGCTCTTGAATCACTGACTGAAAATGGCTGGAGCAGGGCCGCCCGCGCCATCATGACCACAGATACCCGACCCAAAATGGCCAGCCGACGCGTTAATCTGGCCGATTGCGAGATTACGGTCACGGGCATATCCAAGGGCGCAGGCATGATACAGCCCAATATGGCGACCATGCTGGCTTTTATCGCAACGGATGCCAGTGTCGCGAAACACGACCTGCAGTCGCTGCTCGTAACCGCTGTCGATCAAACCTTCAACCGCATCACGGTCGATGGTGATACCTCCACCAATGATGCCTGCGTTCTACTGGCCTCCGGCGCTTGCGGAGGAATACCCATAAAGCCGGGCAGTATCGACTACACGGTATTCAGCGAAGCGGTCCATGCTGTCTGTGCTGAATTGGCAGAAGCTATTGTTCGGGATGGCGAAGGCGCCACCAAACTGATCCGCATTCTGGTCGAAGATGCCCGTGATGAGGATGAGGCACACAGAGTAGCCAAAACGATTGCCCATTCTCCCCTCGTCAAAACGGCCTTTTTTGCGAGTGACCCCAATTGGGGAAGAATACTGGCTGCGGTCGGCCGTGCCGGCTGCGAGAATTTCGAGATTGATCGGGTTTCAATCTGGCTCGGTGATGTGCGGATCGTTAGTCAGGGTGGTCGCGACGTCGACTACATCGAAGCGAAAGGTGCCGCGGTGATGGCCCAGGATGACATCACGATAAGAGTCGCACTGGGGCGGGGGCTGGCCAGTCAGACCGTGCTCACCTGTGATTTCTCCTATGACTACGTTCGCATCAACGCCGAATACCGGACCTAAGCCCCGAGCGGTCGTTAAGCGTGAGCCAAGCCAAACGCGCCATTCTTGATGTAGCGGTCGGTGTCATACCTGACAAAGATGGGCGCATTCTCATCAGCCGCCGAGCCAACCACCGCCATCAGGGCGGACTATGGGAGTTCCCGGGAGGCAAAATTGAGGTGGGTGAAACGGCCACCGCTGCCCTCCGCCGGGAGTTGCAGGAGGAAATAGGACTAGATGCCATCCAGGTTTCACCTCTGATCACCATACACCATGACTATGTTGACCGCCGGGTCAGGCTCAATGTATTCCGTGTCGATGAATTTGAGGGAACAGCCAGAAGCCTTGAGGGCCAGCCCGTAGAATGGGTGGAGGCGCACAACCTGCACCGCTATCAGTTTCCTGCTGCCAACCGGCCTATCATCGCGGCAGCTAGATTGCCTCATCGCTACGCCATCCTTGAGCCCTCCTCAACTGATCCGGGGATGGTGGTAAAGGATCTTGAATTACGCGCAACAACTGGCATCACCCTGATGCGGTTGCGGGCCAGCCAATGGGATCAATCACGTTACGAACGCCTGGCTTACCCCGCAGTCAAGTATTGCCGAAGCAGGGGCATCAGCCTACTGCTCAACAACCAGCCCGACCTAGTGGAACGGACCGGAGCTGCCGGACTTCACCTGCGCGCCGACCAGCTGATGGCAAGCCAGGAAAGGATTCTGCCACCCCATTACTGGATCGCCGCCTCCTGCCATAACGAAGCAGAACTGGAACAGGCTGCCCGTATAGGCGTTGATTTTGTGGTGTTAGGTCCGGTAAAGGCTACGCTGACACACCCCAACGCCACGCCGTTAGGTTGGAAAGCGTTTGCATTAATGGCGGAGCGGGCTATGATTCCGGCGTTTGCTTTGGGTGGTCTGGCTGAGTCTGATATCGCCGAAGCACGCGCTCGGGGGGGGCAGGGAATCGCTGGAATTCGCGAATCTGAGCAGGTTTTGCGAGCCTCCCAACCGTAAATGTTCCGTTTTTGTGCGGGATGGGCGTATCATTCCGCGAGGGATTGAAGAGTGGAAAAGCGCCTGGATGGCGCTCAAATGATGTTAAAAAGATAAACGATTTTTCAAACGCTGATAGCTTTTAGCAAGTGAGGAGATGAAGAGAATGACGCCTAAAGACGTGCTGAAGATGATCAAGGAAAACGAAGTCCGCTATGTGGATCTCCGTTTCTCCGATACCAAGGGCAAGGAACAACATGTCACCATCCCGGCGAGTACCGTCGAAGAAGATATGTTCGAAGATGGCAAAATGTTCGACGGTTCATCCATCGCTGGCTGGAAGCACATCAACGAATCCGACATGATTCTGATGCCGGATGCCAGTACCGCTGTAATGGATCCCTTTTTTGACGATGCTACTCTGATACTGCGCTGCGACATTATTGAACCGGCCGACATGCAGGGCTACGAACGCGATCCCCGTTCTATCGCTAAACGTGCTGAAGCCTACATGAAGTCCACTGGTATTGCCGACACCGCGCTGTTCGGACCCGAAAACGAATTCTTCGTATTCGATGATGTCCGCTGGGGTACCACCATGCAGGGTTCCTTCTTCAAGGTTGACTCAGAAGAGGCGGGCTGGAACTCCGAGAAAGTCTATGAAGACGGCAATATCGGACACCGCCCTGGCGTTAAGGGTGGCTATTTCCCGGTTCCTCCGGTTGACTCGTTGCAGGATCTCCGCTCTGCCATGTGTAACACGCTGGAAGATATGGGCCTGGTAGTTGAAGTACACCATCACGAAGTCGCTACCGCCGGCCAGTGTGAAATTGGCGTCAAGTTCGGCACGCTGGTCAAGAAGGCTGACGAAGTACTGACCCTCAAGTACGTGATCCAGAATATTGCTCATGCGTTCGGCAAAACGGCCACCTTCATGCCCAAGCCTCTGGTTGGCGACAACGGCAGCGGTATGCACGTTCATCAGTCCCTGGCGAAAGATGGCAAGAATCTTTTCACTGGCGATCTTTACGGTGGCCTGTCTGAAACCGCGCTGTACTACATTGGCGGTATCATAAAGCACGCCAAGGCGCTGAACGCGTTCTGTAACGCTTCCACCAACAGCTACAAGCGTCTGGTTCCCGGCTTCGAAGCACCTGTCATGCTGGCCTACTCTGCCCGCAACCGTTCAGCTTCCATCCGTGTGCCTTATGTGCAGAACCCCAAGGCACGTCGAATCGAGGTACGCTTCCCCGACTCTACTGCCAACCCCTATCTGGCGTTCTCAGCCATGCTGATGGCCGGACTTGATGGCATTCAGAACAAGATTCACCCGGGCGAGGCCATGGACAAGGATCTGTATGATCTGCCGCCGGAAGAGGAAAAAGCCATCCCGCAGGTTGCCCATTCCTTCGACATGGCGCTTGAAGCACTCGACGCCGATCGTGAGTTCCTGACGCGTGGTGGCGTATTCACCAACGACACCATCGACGCCTACATTGGCCTGAAGATGGAAGAAGTGACACGTCTGCGCATGAGCACTCATCCGGCTGAATACGACATGTACTATAGCCTCTGAGGTCAAGGTGCCTGTCGGTGTGAAGCGCTGATACGCATCACACGTCATGGAAGGCCCCGCCAGTCGGGGCTTTCTCATATCTAGAGGTAAGCCTTAACCAAATGAAGACCCATGGCCGCGAAAACTCCGGCCAGGGCATCGTCCAGCATCACACCCAAGCCTCCATGCAGGTTGCGGTCGAGTTGGGAGATGGGCCAGGGTTTGATGATATCGAATAGCCGGAACAGCAGAAAGCCCAGGCCTGCTGCCTGCCATGAGCATGGCACGGCGGTCATGGTGATGAGGTAGCCGACGATTTCATCCCAGACAATCCCGGAGTGATCGCTGATGCTAAGGCGATCCTCACACCGTTGGCAGATCAGGATGCCCAGAAGGAATAGCAGGGTAACCAGACTACCGTAGACCGGAAGGCTCAGGCCTGCCATTGCAGAGTAGAGGGGTATGGCGACCAACGTGCCGAAGGTGCCCGGTGCCAACGGCACTAAACCGGAACCAAAGCCAAATCCGAGGAAGCAGTAAGGATCACTGAAGATCTCCCGGGCGGATATACGTTTGCGGGATTTATTTTTGGCTGCTTTCGGCGTGTTTGAAGTGGTCATATCCCGTCCCATTCAGGTGAATGTAGTGTTCCTGGTAAAGCACCCGCAGGCCGGGTTCCGCTTCAATGCGACCGATGGCGCTCACACTGAGCCCTGAGTTTGCCACCACCGCCGTCAGCGCTGTCAGGTTCTCGTGCGGGACAGTAAAGCACAACTCGTAATCATCGCCCGCAGTCAGCGGCAGACGCCAGTCATCATGTAGGGTGATGTAGTCCCGCACACAGGGTAGCAACGGCAGTTTTTGCACATCAATACAGGCACCAACCTGACTTGCCGTCAGGATATGACCGAGATCGGCAGCCAGACCATCAGAAATGTCGATACAGGCAGACGCGATACCTTGAAGCGACTGGCCCAAACCGATGCGGGGTTCCGGCCATTCCAAGGCGGACAGTGCAGGGCCTTCGGAGTTGGGGTGTTGCCCCAACCGCATCTTTAATCCAAGGCCGGCGGCACCCAAAGACCCACTCACGTAAATGATGTCTCCTACTTTGGCGCCAGAGCGTCTTAACGCGCAGTCGGCGGGAACCTGCCCGATGACCTGAATCGTGATGCTCAATGGGCCGCGGGTAGTATCCCCGCCAATCAGTTGCAGCCCATGGCGTCCAGCCAGCGTGAAAAACCCCCGGGCAAAAGCGGCAAGCCAGGCCTCATCAACATCCGGCAGGCTTAGCGCTAACGTCGCCCAGGCTGGCTCTGCGCCCATGGCGGCAAGATCGCTGAGATTTACGGCCAGTGCCTTATGGCCCAGGCTCTCAGGGTCGACGTCCGGCAGGAAATGAACCCCGGAGACCAGCGTATCCACCGTTACCGCCAGACTCATGCCAGCCCGGCAGTGAATCAAGGCGCAATCGTCACCTATGCCTAGTAAGGTACCGGCGTGATGGTGGGTGTTGGCCGAGAAAAACCGGCGGATCAGGTCGAATTCGCCGACGGTCATGCGGGCCTGGAACCTACTTCTTGCGTGTACGGGGAGCCGCCGCTTCGACTGCCCGGTGCTTGCGAGCCACCCGGTCAAGGATGCCGTTGACGAACTTGTGGCTTTGCATCGCCCCGAACTCCTTGGCCAGATTGATTCCCTCATTGACCGCCACGCGGTAGGGGACGTCCAGCCTGTCCAGAATCTCATACGTGCTGATACGGAGGATGGCCCGCTCCACCGGATCGATCTGGGCAATAGGCCTATCGGTAAATTCGGCAAGTGCCGCGTCGATGCGGTTCAACTCCTTGGGTATGGTGTGTAGCAGTTGGCTGAAATAGGGTTGTTCAGCCTCGCTCAGCCCATGCTCCTCGATAAATTGACGTTCAATTTCCGCCAGGGTGCAGCCGGTCAACTGCCACTGATAGATTGCTTGAACCGCACTGCGGCGTGCGTTTGATTTTGGGTTACTCATCCAGCGTCAATCTCGCGTAGCAGATTGACCATCTCCACTGCCGACAGTGCGGCTTCGGCACCCTTGTTGCCAGCCTTGGTACCCGCCCGTTCAATGGCCTGTTCGATGGTATCCACCGTCAGTACGCCAAAGGCAACCGGGATCTCATGCTTCAGCGAAACTGTGCCGATGCCTTTCACGCACTCGCCGGCAACGTAATCAAAGTGTGGAGTGCCACCTCGGATGACCGCACCCAGCGCAACAATGGCATCGTAGCGGCCAGTGGCTGCCACCTTCTGAACTGCCAGCGGCAATTCGTAGGCGCCCGGTGCCTTGACGATATGAATGTCCTCGTGCCTGGCGCCGTGGCGAACCAATGCGTCAATGGCGCCGCTGACCAGCGAGTCGACGATGAAACTGTTGAAGCGGGAGGTGACCAGACAGAAACGGGCACCCTGAATCTGCAGGTGACCTTCGTAGGTTTTATGTGTGTTCATGACGGTAGGTAGTTGCGGTAAGTGTCTCAGAGGGTGATCAGTGGGTGTGCGGGACTGTCTCCGCCCCGTTTTGGGGTGGCCCTACAGTCTGCGCGATACGGGCCAGATAGGGCTGAGCCCAGGGGTTGGCGGCAACCCAATCCGCCCCCACGTGGTGTTCGATTGGCGCACTCGCGAGCATGCCGGCAATAACGCCGCTGTGGCTGGCGGACAGTAAGCTCTGGGCACCGCGCAAGGCCGCTTCGGTGAGTGTGGCCCCGGGTTCGCCCAACTCTTGCTGCCACTGTTTCTGCAGGGCCGATATCAGTTTACTCAACTGCCGGGCCTGGTCGGATTGCCGGTTTTGCATGGGTTTTCGAATACTCCTTCTAATCGCACTAATCGCAGGTGACGAATTCGACGATTTCGAGATCGTAGCCCGAGAGTCCCATGTATTTTTTCGGTGAACTGCCGAGTACCCTCAATTGGTGAACGCCGAGATCGGCCAGTATTTGTGCGCCGGTACCGGTGGTCCGCCAGTCATCGCCGCTAACGGCATGGGGGGACAATTCTAGCCCGTGATCCTCCATCTGATACTGATGGATGCGTTCAACCAGGGATTTATCGTCTTCTTCCTTGCGGATGATGACCAACACGCCCCGCCCCTCCTCGGCGATCCGTTTCATCGCCCGACGCAAGGGCAGGCCGGTATCTTCGCGCTTGCCGCCGAACAGGTCGCTGAGTAGATTGCGGCCATGAACCCGAACGAGTACGGGTTGGTCGCCAGTAATCCTGCCGTAGGTCAGTGCCAGATGCAGGCGCTGATCGACCTGGTCCTGGTAAGCGATCATGCGGAACGGGCCGTATTCGGTGGGGAATTCGCATTCACAAATTCGCTCGACCGTTTTCTCGTTCTGGATGCGGTAATGGATAAGGTCGGCGATGGTGCCGATTTTGAGTCCATGCGTCTCGGCAAAGGTTTCAAGCTCGGCTCTGCGGGCCATGGTGCCGTCTTCGTTAAGAATCTCGACGATCACGGCAGCGGGTTCAAGGCCTGCCAGTCGGGCCAGATCACAGCCCGCCTCGGTATGGCCGGCCCGGTTCAGTACCCCGCCGGGTTGAGCCATCAACGGGAACACATGCCCTGGCTGCACCAGATCGTCGGGTCGTGCATCTGTCGCGACAGCGCACTGGATGGTGTGGGCACGATCAGCGGCCGAAATGCCGGTGGTGACGCCGCTCGCAGCTTCAATCGACACCGTAAAATTGGTTGAATGCGGCGTCCTGTTTTCATTCACCATCAAGGGCAGACGCAGTTGATGGCAGCGTTCGCGGGTGAGCGTCAGGCAGATCAGGCCGCGGCCATAGCGCGCCATGAAATTGATGTCTTCGGGACGCGTGTGGCTGGCGGCCATGATCAGATCGCCTTCGTTCTCGCGGTCCTCATCATCCATCAGGACGACCATTTTGCCGAGGCGGATATCCTCGATAATTTCTGCAGTGCTGTTCATTCGGGAGGTCAGGAAGCGAAGCCGGCGTTTTCAAGGAGGGCCATGGTAACACCGGAAGCCGGGAGGGCGGCCTTGTCCCCCAGCAACAGTCGCTCGGTGTAGCGGGCCAGCAGATCGACCTCAAGGTTGACTTGCTGGCCGGCTACTGTATGGCCAAGGGTCGTTTCGGTCAGGGTATGCGGAACGATGTTGACCCCGAATCGGGCACCATCGACGCTGTTGACCGTCAAGCTGATGCCGTCGATACAGATGGAACCCTTCTCGGCGATGTAGCGGGCCAGGGTGGCGGGTGCCTCAATCATAAAGCGCCAGGACCGGGCGTCGGCCTGCCGGTCTGTGACCAGCCCCAGACCATCGACATGCCCACTGACGAGATGGCCGCCGAGTCGGGTGGTCGGCAATAGGGCCAGTTCCAGATTGACGGGTGTTCCGACGCGGGCATTGCCCAGGGTGGTTCGGGAGAGTGTCTCGCGTGACACGTCAGCGGAAAATTCGTGTTCGCCAAGGGCGATGGCGGTAAGGCAAACACCATTGACCGCGATGCTGTCGCCCAGTTTGATGTCGGCCATCGGGAGTTTGCCGGTGGCAAGGGTCAGGCGGCAATCGCCGCCCCGAGATTCGCTACGGCTCAGACTGCCGACGGCTTGGATGAGGCCGGTAAACATGCTAGTTCCTCCTGAAGGTCAGTCTTAAATCCTTGCCCACCTGACGGACATCGGTCAGTTTGAGCTCAAAACGCTCGGCCATGGTGGTGAGTTCCGGCAGATGGAACAGACCACGACCGCCGTCACCCAATATGACCGGCGCCATATAGATGATCCACTCATCGACCAGTCCGGCGTTCAGCAACGCGCCGTTCAGGGTAGGGCCGGCTTCAATCAGGACCTCGTTGAAACCTTGGGCGCCGAGCCAGTCGATCACCTTCGGTAGCTGCAGGCGGCCGTCGTGGGTGGCGGGTAGTCTTTCGACATGAACCGGTGCCGGTGGTTGATTAGGTGCGGTGGTCAGCAGCACACTGGGGGCTTCCCCGTCGAATATGCGGGCGTTAGCCGGAGTGCGAAGGCGGGAATCCAGTACGATTCTGACCGGCTGAACGAGGTCATGCCCGGTATCGCTGACGCGGGCAGTGAGCGCCGGATTATCAGACAGTATGGTATTGACACCCGTTACGATGGCCGAACTGCGGGCTCTGAGCCTGTGTACGTCGCGGCGGGCGTCGGGGCCAGTGATCCACTGACTCTCACCTGAGGCCATGGCTGTCCGGCCATCGAGACTCATCGCCAGTTTGCTTCGCACTAGCGGTCTGCCACTGTGCATCCGGTGGCAGAAGCCCGGGTTGAGGGCCATGGCTGCGCGCTCAAGAAGGCCGCATTCGGCCATGATCCCTGCCTCCTGCAACTGCCTGAGACCGGCACCTGCGACCCGGGGATTGGGATCTTCCATGGCGGCGACCACGCGGGCAATACCCGCTTCAATCAGGGCCGAGGTGCAAGGCGGTGTTTTGCCGTGGTGGCAGCAGGGCTCAAGGCTGATGTAGGCGGTGCTGCCGCGGGCATGATCACCGGCAGCTTTCAGGGCCTCAATCTCGGCATGTGGTCCACCGGCGAGGCGATGCCAGCCTTCGCCAACAATCTGGCCCTCTTTCACGATAACGCAGCCCACCCGGGGGTTAGGGTCGGTCGAATAGAGGCCGCGCTCCGCCAACTGCAGGGCGCGAGCCATGCGAGCGGTGTCGTCGGCGCTGAAAGTCACGGGCAGGCTCATGAGCGGGATCAATCGGTTATGCAGGTGGGCCGGCAGCGGGGGTACTGATGTTCCGCTGGGTTCAAAAAGCGGCCTCGGCGTCGATGGGTGGGTCGGGGTCATGCGCCCCAGATTTTGGCTCCAGTTCCAGATGCTCAATGACGGCCTTGAACTCGTTGACATCCTGAAAGCTGCGGTACACCGATGCAAAGCGAATATAGGCGACGTGATCGAGTTGGGCCAGTTCGTGCATCACGCTCTCGCCGATGAGGCGAGAGGGTATTTCGCGTTCGCCACGGGCCAGCAGTTTCTTTTTGATGCGGTTGATGGCCGCTTCGATAAGGTCGCTACCGACCGGGCGTTTTTCCAAGGCACGCAAGATGCCGGATCTGAGTTTGTCCTCGCGAAAGGGTTCGCGGTTGCCATTGGTCTTGATGACGCGGGGCATGGTCAATTCGGCGATTTCGAAAGTCGTGAAGCGCTCCTTGCATTCCATGCATTCGCGCCGACGGCGCACCTGATCGCCTTCCTGCGACAGACGGGAGTCTATGACCCGGGTTTCTTGTGCGCCACAGAAGGGACACCTCATGCTGGGTTTCC
>JBILXN010000002.1:0-38030 GCA_044378425.1 Methylococcaceae bacterium | reverse complement strand
GCAATGTCGGCGGATTTAAGTTTACGCATCCGCAGGGGAAATGCCAGATTGGCCTTGACCGTCATGGTGGGGTAGAGCGCATAGTCCTGAAAGACCATGGCGATGTTGCGCGCTTGTGGACTGAGTGAATTGGCCACCCGACCGCCGATGTTGAGCGTGCCGGAACTGATGTCTTCAAGCCCCGCGAGTATCCGCAGGAGAGTCGACTTGCCGCAGCCTGAAGGCCCGACAATGACCATCAGCTCTCCATCACGAATCTCCAGATTGAGATCATCCAGGGCAAGGTAGCCATTTGGGTAGGTTTTGGAGATGTGATTGAAGCTGACAGCGGCCATGGGCGTCAGTATACCCCGCTGCCGGCCTCCGCCAGCGTTTCAAAACTGTTCGATCGCCAGCAGCGGGAGTACCCGCGTGATAATGGGGTCGGAGGCAAACCGTTTCTGCACGGCATGGTCGGCCAAATGATCCGCCAGCGCGACTAAAATCATGGCCTGATTGAGGCACAAATAGTTGTAGGATACGACGCCGCTACGTGGATCGACGGCGTCATAGAAGCCAAGATCGCCATAGATCGGGAAGCTTTCAGCCAGCTTGCGCAGATTGCGAACGGCGTGTTCCGGTTCGGTCAACAGCGCCAGTGCGGCAGCATGAGGCGTCACGACGCCCGGTTTATAGCCGGCGAGGCCCAGGGGTCTGACGCCGTATTCCGAGTAGGCATCACTGCCCGGAGTAGAACTCGGTGACATGCCCCATACCGGATAGCCGAGGTCTTCCAGTGCGAACAGACGATGGATCAGGGTATGAACCTTGCCGTTGCGGCCCAGGCTGTTCGGTGCATGGCGGAGTTCATCCAGTACCAAGGTAGGCATCAGCGCTTCGAACAGGCTTCCACCCCAGGACGGGATGAAGTCCTGATTCCGCCAGCGATAATGACCGCCGATCCAGTGGTAACCGCCGGCTGCTTGTTCACTGCGGTCTAGCGGTTTGCCGGTCTGCCAGTCGAATTCGGCTGGGAAGGTGCGTGCCATGCGGAACCAGTGTTCCTGCGGTGCCTCACCCTTGCCGATGGCAATCAGGCTGCCCAGCCGCGCCTCAGCATAAAACACGCCATAGTGGTAGGACGATCGCAGTCCCATGTTGACGTAATAGCCGTGGGACATCAGCTGATGTTTTTCATCGAAGAAGAAACGGTAGTTACCCTGATTAATCAGGTGGCTGCAACGCGGTGCCACTTCCGGAAAGGTCTGACGGGCGACAATGAGGCCGGCGGTCAGCCAGGAGGAATCGACGAAGGAAATAAAGTTGCTGGTGCGCTCCAGCGTTGTGGTGTTGTAGTAATTGTAGAAAAAGCCGCGATAGGTTTCGAGGCTATCCAGCGTATTCAGTGTGGCCGCAAGGCGTTCCAGCGCCTGTTCCCGGCTAATCAGTTTGAGTTCGAAGGCGGCGGTCACTGCCAGAAAGTGCATCCCGATATTGGTGATGTTGGTGTAATCGCCGATATGGGTGGTCGCGCTATCAATGGAGCCGTTGCGGAATTCGACCCTGTCCAGTGGCAGGCCGTGGACTCTATCGGTCAGGGCATCCAGCCCTCGCCAGGTATCGGTTGCCACGCGGCGCAGAAATTCGCCATCCTCTCTCGGCAGTGTGGTGCCTTCTATCCGGGCCATCGTGGGCCAGCCCGCCAGCCGATCCTTCAGTTTGGAGCGGGCTGCGGTTTCGCCGCCTGCAGCATCCTCCCACGCTTTTTTCTGGGCCGCCATCACGAGATCGCCGCTACTGGGGCCGGGTTTGCCGGTTTTTATCAGGCTGATCTCATCGATGAAATAACCGCCTTGCTTTGCCCGGATGTCATCCAGGGGCAGGGCTACCACAAATGAGGCCAGCGACCCCCAGTCCCTGAGGCCCGTCATGTAGTTGAGTGGGATGCTGACCCGTTTCCAGTCCGGCCCTATCGCCCCTACCATGAAGGAACCGATCTCGGCAGGGCCTTTACCGGACGGATCATTGCGGCGGAACTGTACCTCCAGCTCCGGATTGAAACCGGCCGAGATATCACCCTTCACCCAGAACACCAGATGATCAAAGTCACGGGCGTCGATGCCGTTGAGGTCGAGACTGACGCCGAATGCTTCCTCGACGCCGGCAGGCAACGCATAGCGCAGGTGCAGGGAGTGGCCGGCGGGATCACTATGGGGTGGGCCGTCGAACTGGAACACGGCGCTATCAGGGTAGCGCCCGGACAGACCATGCCAGCCGCCGGGAGATTCACTCAGTCTGGCACTGGCCAGGAGAGATTGCCCGAGCACTGGTTCGGGCTCGAAGTGCAGATCGTTGCCAGCCGCAAGGCCGGTGCCGACGATGCTAAAAAACAGGATGCGAAAAAAAACCGTCACGCTACCGCCTTTGCCTTGCCTGAGAATCCGCCCGATGAGGCGTGGAAGGCTAAGGATAGAGTATCGAACCCGCGCGGCTCAATCAAAAGGGCTACCCGCTAGGCTGTGGCTGGAATTGTGCAGCCGACAGCGAAGCTTTACGATGAAGGCCGGAGCGTGATCTCCGACATCAGTCCTTACCACCACCACGGCACCACAGTGGGATGATCCAGCCTAGTCAGATTCCAGATGCCTGCCGGCAGCGGCAACCGATCACCTTGCCAGCACCATGCCGGCCCGTCCACACGATGCGAACCCTTCTTTGCCTGCTGTTGCCGGTGTTGCTGTCGGCTTGCGAGCGCGAGCCAAGCGCCACCACCGTGACGTTTTGGGCCATGGGCCGCGAAGGTGAACGGGTGCAGTCTCTGGTGCCCGCCTTTGAGCGCCAGAATCCCGGCATACAGGTCAACGTGCAGCAAATTCCCTGGAGCGCCGCCCATGAGAAACTGCTGACGGCCTTCGCCGGTGATGCTCTGCCGGATGTCGTGCAACTGGGCAACACCTGGGTGCCGGAATTCGTCGCGCTCGGGGCGTTGGAGGCGCTTGATGGCCGACTAGGTGTCAGCACGCAGGTCGAGGATTTCTTTGCCGGCATCCTTGATACCAGTCGGCTGGAGGGGCGACTTTATGGTATCCCCTGGTATGTCGATACCCGCCTTATCTTTTATCGCAAAGACAGACTGGCCGCGGCAGGCTATGACCAGCCGCCACGGACCCGGCGGGAGTGGCTGGATCTCATGGCCAGACTGAAAGCCCTGCCAGGTGCGGCGCATTACCCGCTGTTACTGCCCATGAACGAATGGCAATTACCTGTCATCCTGGCCCTGCAAACAGGCGCAGAATTACTGAGTGACGGGGGGCGCCATGGCCATTTTCAGGGGCAGGGTTTCCGCGACGCCTTTGCCTTTTATCTTGATCTCTTCCGGCAGGGCTATGCGCCAGCCGTGGCGGAAGCGCAGATAGCCAATCTCTACCGTGAATTTAGTCGGGGTTACTTCGCGCTGTACATCACCGGTCCCTGGAATATCGGCGAGTTCGAGCGACGTCTGCCGCCCGAGATGGCCGATCGCTGGGACACGGCAGTCCTGCCGGGTCCGAGTGATCAGGACAGTGGGCCGGGACTGTCACTCGCGGGCGGCGCCAGTCTGGGGTTAGCCCGGTCATCGCGGCACCAGGCCGCCGCCTTACGCTGGATGGACTATCTCGCCCAGCCCGCCCAACAGGCTGCGTTCTACCGTCTGAGCGGCGATTTGCCGGCACGTCAGTCGGCCTGGGCCTTGCCTGAGCTGGCCACCGCACCCCATATCGCTGCGTTCCGGCAGCAGCTGGATCATGTAGTGGCAACGCCCAAGATTCCGGAATGGGAGCGCATTGCCGCCAAGCTGTCGCACTATGCAGAAAAGGCCGTGCGCGGCGAGATGAGTGAAGCGCAGGCATTAGCAGCGCTGGATGCTGATGTGGAACGGATACTGGCGAAGCGCCGCTGGCTGCTCGACCGAGCGGCTCCATCGGGAGCCGTTCGGCCATGAGTCCTCAACAAACCCCCCGTATCAACCCCGCAGTCTGGTTCATTGCGCCGGCGCTGGGGTTGATTCTGGTGTTCTTTTTCCTGCCGGTTGTGGCGTCGTTGCTGTTGGGTTTTACGGACTTCGATATCTATGCGCTGGCCGATAGCAGCCAGCTGCGCTATGTCGGTGTGGCCAACTACGCCCGCCTGCTGGACGATCCCCTGTTTCGGACGGCGCTGGTCAATACCCTCTATTTTGTTGCCGTCGGTGGCCCGCTCTCCGTTCTGGTTTCACTGGCAGCGGCCCTGCTGGTCAACCATCGTTTGCTATTGTGTAAGGGTCTGGTGCGTTCACTGTTGTTTTTGCCGGTGGTGACGACCCTGGTGGCGGTAGCGGTGGTCTGGCGCTACCTCTATCACCCCCGCTATGGCCTTCTCAATCATGTCCTGGGACTGCTGGGTTTTGGACCGATCGACTGGTTGGGCGACCCTCACTGGGCAATGCCCGCCATTATCCTGATGGCTGTCTGGAAAAACTTTGGTTTCAACATGATTGTCTTTGTGGCTGGTATTCAGAGCATCCCGCGCCGACTCTACGAAGCCGCTGAAATCGATGGCGCCGACAGCCTCAGCCAATTCCGCCATATCACGCTGCCCATGCTGCGGCCGACCTTTGTGTTTGTCACCGTCATCACCATGATTGGCTATTTTCAGTTGTTTGCAGAGCCCTATGTCATGACCCAGGGCGGGCCGGCGGAGAGCACCCTGAGCGTGGCACTGCTTATGTTTGAGGAGGGGTTCCGCTGGTGGAATCTGGGTTACGCGGCGGCGGTGGCCTTCTCGCTGTTTCTGATCATCCTGGTGGGAACGGTTTTGCAGTGGTGGCTGCAGCGCCGTTGGCGGCGGGACGCCTCATGAGGAAAGGTAGCCTGTGGCGATCGGCGGTGCTGCATCTGGTAGTGCTGGCACTGGTCGGTCTGACTTTGTTTCCACTGTTTTGGATGGTGTCGGTATCGCTGATGCCCGCCGAGGAAGCCGCCCGGTTTCCGCCACCATTGCTTCCGGAGGCGCCGACCCTGGCGCATTACCGCCTGTTGTTCGAGCGGCTGGCTATTGCCCGCTACGTGATGAACAGCACGCTGATCGCCTCCGCTGTGACCTTGCTGTCTCTCTTGCTCAATTCAATGGCGGGCTATGCCTTCGCCAAGCTGAAATTTGCGGGGAGAGACCGGCTGTTCCAGTGGCTGCTGGCATCCATGGTGATACCTTCGCAGGCGGCGATGTTGCCTTTGTTTCTGCTGCTGAAGCACATGGGGCTGATCAATCACTACGGCGGCATCATCATTCCTGGCATGGCGAGCATCTTCGGTATCTTCCTGATTCGTCAGCACGCACTCTCCATTCCCGACAGCCTGCTGAATGCCGCCCGCATTGATGGCGCAGGCGAGTGCCGTATCTTCTGGTCGCTGGTTTTGCCCTTATGCAAGCCTGTGCTGGTGACCCTGGCTATTTTTACCTTCATGGGCACCTGGAATGACTTCATGTGGCCACTGATCATTCTGACCAGCAGCGATCTTTACACCCTACCGGTAGCGCTCGCCAATCTGATGGGCGAACACGTGCAGGACCCGGAATTGATGATGGCGGGTGCAGTCTTGACGGTCCTGCCAGTCATCCTGCTGTTTCTACTGCTGCAGCGCTACTACATTGAGGGGTTGGTGCTGGGTAGCGTGAAGGAATAAAACGCAGAACGGCCGCTTTTTTCACAGCCGTTCTCTACGCCGGACTTCCAGCACATTGTGGACCTGGCCTAATCGGCCAAGTGTTTGCTCCAGTTCGGTGAGATCGGTGACCTCAACTGTGATCTGCATGACCACCGTGCGGTCTTCGGGATCGGTGTAGCTGTTGGTTTTGATGATGTTGATATGGGCGCTGGCCAGGATGTGGGTGATGTCCTTGAGTAGCCCCTTGCGATCCAGCGCCCGCGCTTCGATTTCCACCGGAAAGGCCTCGGGTTCATCGCCCCAGGCGACGTCTATCAGCCGCTCCTTTTTTTCCCCCGGCAAGCGCAGGATGTTGGCGCAGTCCTGCCGGTGGATGGCAATGCCACGGCCCAATGTGACGAAACCGATGATACGGTCGCCGGGAGTCGGGTCACAGCAGCGGGCGAGGTGGGTGAGCAGGTTGCGGACCCCCCGAATGGTGATTTCCTCGCGGTTGCGCTCGGGCAGGGCGCGGCGCCGCGGCGGCGGGAGGGGGATTGGCTTGGGCGTCAGGTCATGAGGTTTGATGGCCGCCGACACTTGGGCCACGGTAACGTCGGTTCGGCCCAGTGCTAGTAGCAGGTCATCGCCGCGTGGTAGGTGGAAGTGCCGCGCCAGATCGTCCATATCGACCTCGCGTACGCCAAGTTTCTGACGCTCGCGGTCGAGTATCAGCTTGCCCGCCCGAATATGCCGATCATGGTCCTGCTGGCGGAACCATGCGCGGATCTTGTTGCGGGCATGAGCCGTGCGAATATAGCCCAGATGCGGGTCTATCCAGCCGAGACTGGGCCCTCCCTGTTTGACAGTGATGATTTCAACCTTTTCACCGGATTTGAGCGGATGTGTCAGCGGCACCATGCGGCCATTGACCTTGGCGCCACGGCAGCGATGACCGACTTCGGTGTGGATGCCATAGGCAAAATCCACCGGTGTTGCCCCTTTCCTCAGACGTATGACCTGACCTTTCGGGGTCAGGACGAAGATCTGGTCGTCGAACAGTTCGGAGCGGAAGGAGTTGAGAATGCCCTGTTTATCCTCGTCCCGGGCTTCCAGCAATTGACGCAAGGTGCTGACATTATGGTCCAGTGCCTTGTCCTGCTTGCTGCCTTCCTTGTAACGCCAGTGTGCTGCTACCCCGTATTCGGCGAAGCTGTGCATGTCTTCGGTACGGATCTGGATTTCCACCGGTCGGCCTTCTGCGCCGACGACGACCGTGTGCAGGGATTGGTAGCCATTGGGCTTTGGGTGAGCGATGTAATCATCAAATTCTCGCGGAATATGGAGCCAGTCGCGGTGAACCAGGGCCAGTACCGCGTAGCAGGTCGGTACATCCCTGACGATGACCCGGACGGCATGAAGGTCGAACAGCTCTTCCAGCGGCACTTCCTTCCGATCCATTTTGCAGTGAATGCTGTAGATATGCTTGGGTCGCCCAAACACCTGTGCGTTGATTTCCGCAGTCTCCAGCTTTTCCCGTAGTTCGGCCATGAAATGGTGAATGAAGCTTTCACGTTGAGCGCGATTAGCGGCCAAGGCTTTGGCTAGCCGTTTGTATTCATCCGGTTCAAGATAACGGAAGGATAAATCTTCCAGTTCCCATTTCAGTTGCCCCACCCCGAGCCGGTTGGCCAGGGGAGTAAACAGATCCAGCGTTTCCAGAGCGATCTGTCGGCGTATCGCCTCGTCGGGGTTTTCCTTCAGCAGCCGCAGCCGCTGGAGTCGGTAAGCCAGTTTCACCAATACCGCACGCACATCGTTCACGACGGCCAGTAGCATGCTGCGGAGCAGTTCAGCCTGGTCAGGTTCCTTGTTTTCTACCTTATGGTATTCATCGAAGGTATTCAGCCAGTTAACTTTTTGCACCAGCTCGGCGGTTGCGGCACCAAAGCGGTTCTCTATGGCACGCTCGTCGGTACTGTCGCGGATATAAGGATCGCTCAGCAGCGCTACGATAATGGTGGTCGCGTCTACTTTCAGTTGATGCACGATGTGGGCGACGTCAATACCACGCGGCCGCATGGCGGTATCGTTATCGCGTGCATTGAGCGCCATCTCGAGGGCTGCCTCAATCAGTTCACGTTCACTGTCGTCGTAGCCCGCAGACAGACGGTTCAACAGATCATGGCTGGGTTGCGACGAAATATCGGCTAGATAGTGGGTATGTTTCATGGTGTTCGCTAAGGCAGGGTCGCCCTGATTCAGGACGGCCAAGCAGATTCCAGGCCACGATTTTAGCAAAATCACTCGCCATACTCCCTGATCTTTGCTGATGGCAGGGCCACATGAGGATGGGGTTCAGCATCATGTTGATGTCGGATAAGGGTCAATTGTTATACCCGGTATCCGACTCCGAGGGGGGATGCCCTGCGGCACAACCGTTTGTTAATTGTTGAGACTATTTACGGCCAAAATCACTATAATCCTTTCTACCTCCCCATTTTTATGGGTGTATAAAGAATTGACCGGACTTTCGGTCAATATGCCGTCCTAGCGGGCGTCATTGCCTAAACAACCAACAATAAAGCACTTTAGGAGGAGATATGTCGGACGAAGAAACCAAAAAGGAGTGCAGTCACATGGATGCAGCGCTGAACTGGCTGAAGATAGTCGACGACTGGACGGTAGCGGGTTACAAAAATAAGTTTCCGCGCATGTACTATGCGGTCGTGGGGCTGATCGTGCTGTTCCTGATCATCTGATCGGACGACAGTTTTTGCGATGTCTGTCTTCTGGAGTTGCTGATAGCTCCAGAAGACTCGAATCCATGTCAGGTTCGGATTAAGTTGTGTACCTCCTCCAGCGAGGTTCGTGTCTGGTTAAGAGGTTAGGACGTAAGGCCAGACCCAGCAGCCCCCTCAGCAATGACTATGATCCACTGCAGCACTCCGCCATGAGTAAAGGTGAACCCTCAGAGTTCACTCTCGCCCCGACGCTTGCTGACACCTTTTTTGACCTGGACACGTTGTTGGCGCTAAAGCTAAAGGCGCGTGGTGCCTGGTCGCTGACGCAAGCCTATTACGACAGCTTCGACTGGCGTCTGCACCGAGCCAGGCTGGCCCATGTGGTCGAGTATCCCCCCGCCAAACTATCTTATGCGACCGCCCCGCTGGTGCCGGCCGACTGGCCGGAGCAGCTTGCAGCGGGAGACTGCCCGCCCTCACTGGCCGATGTGGTCGGCATTCGCAGTCTGCTCAGACAGGTCACCCTGTCTGGCGAGCGCCGCGAGTGGCTGTGGGAGGAGGCTGAAGGCGCTGTCAGGGTGCAGCTTGATCTGCTGATGATCAGTCCCCCCGGTGATCCCTCGGTCCTGGCGCCAAGGTTGCGGCTGTTGTCTGATCCGGGATTTCGCAAACAGGCTCGTCAACTGGCCGCGCGCATGGCAGAGCGTTTCACCCTCTATCCTGCCCGCGAGAGCGCACTGGAAGAAGCGCTCAGGCTGAGTGGCCGCCTGGCAGAAAATCCATCAGCGCCCATTGCTGTGACGATTGAGCCTGAATTACGGGCGGACCTCGCGCTCAGGCGCATACTCATGGCGTTGCTTGGCGTGCTCAAAGCCAATACGGCTGGGGTGCTTGTGGCGACCGATACCGAGTACCTGCATGACTACCGGATTGCGGTGCGGCGGAGTCGTTCGGTGCTGGGTCAGCTGCATGGCGTGTTCCCGCAGCGGCAGGAGCAGCGCTATACCCGAAATTTCGCCAGACTGGCTGCTGCCACGAGCGAAGCCCGTGATCTTGATGTTCACCTGCTGGCCCTGACGTCGCTGGAATCGGGTCTGCCAGCCGCCCTGCGGGGACAGTTCGGCCCCTTGCGGGAGCTGTTGCAGGCGAGGGCGGTGCGTGCACATGCGGCGCTCAATCGGCGGTTGCGGTCGACCGCGCACAGCCAGTTCATGAAGGGACTGGAAAACTATCTGGCGACACCGGCGCCGCATCGCCCAAGCGCGATTCACGCCCGTGACCCGGTTCAGTCACTCGCCAGTCGGCGGATATGGACGGTATACCGGCGAACCCTGAAGCAAGGTGCAGCCATCTCGGACGACAGTCCAGCATCGGCGCTGCACGATTTACGCAAGACGGCGAAGAAACTTCGCTATCTGATGGATGCGTTTCGTAGCCTCTATCCGGCCGAAAAGCTGGAGCCCTTACTCAAGAGCCTGAAAAAATTACAGAATCTGCTTGGCGACTATCAGGATACCGGCGTTATGCTGGCGCACCTTTATCGCTCGGCTGAACCCCTGCGCGAAAGTGCAGCGCCGACCCCGACCCTGCTCGCTCTGGGGGCATTGCTAGGCCAGCTCCATCGTCGCGAAGACAAGCTCAGAAAGGCATTCGCCGAGTGTTTTCATGGCTACAGTAAGCGCAGTCAGCGGCGAAAATTTCGCCATCTGTTTGGTCCGGTGGGCCACCACGGCGCCGAAAAAGGCGCAGATTAAGATCAGCCCGACGGACAAGTCCGGCGTCTATGGATACACTAAGCGTCAGGCAGGGGCACAAAAAACAAAACCCAGCACAATCGGAGAGGACCCATGAAGAATCGCAGTCAGGCGCCAGTCCCCAAAATCGTGGTTGTCGGCGGTGGTGCCGGCGGTCTCGAGTTGGTGACTCAACTCGGGAAAACTCTGGGCAAGGCAAAAAAGGCCGACATCACCCTGGTCGACAGTAGCCGAACCCATATCTGGAAGCCATTGCTGCATGAGGTTGCAGCCGGCACGCTGGATTCCCATGATGATGAGCTCGAATATCTGGCGCAGGCCAGCGGCAATCATTTCCGCTTTTTGCTGGGGCGTATGAACGGCCTTGATCGCAGCCGCAAGCAGATCCGGCTGGCACCCCTGTTCAGTTCTACCGGCCAGCAGATCATGCCGGAGCGTTCTCATCCTTATGACATTCTGGTCGTCGCCGTCGGCAGCATCTGTAACGATTTCGGTATTCCCGGCGTGGCAGAGCACTGCATGTTCCTTGATACCACCGAGGAAGCCGAGCAGTTCCAGAATCGCCTGCTTGAGGCTTACCTCCGGGCACAGGCTGAAGGCGCGAGCCATCAGTCGGGTGAGCTGGATGTCGCGATCGTCGGCGGTGGCGCTACCGGCATAGAGCTGTCGGCCCAGCTGCACACGGCCGCCCGCCTGTTAAGCGCCTATGGACTCGACAACATCCGGCCTTCCGATATCAAGATCCATATTCTGGAAGCATCGCCCAAGTTGTTGCCCGGGCTGCCGGACCGGCTATCCCTTGCTACGCTCAAGCAGCTGACCAGCCTCGGCATCCATGTCATGCTCGGCGTCAAGGTGGTCGAGGTGACGGAAGAGGGCATGCGTACCGAATCAGGCCAGCTGGTCAAGGCGGCTGCCAGAATCTGGGCGGCGGGGGTCAAGGCGCCTGATTTCTTGCATAACATTGATGGGCTCGAAACCAACCGTATCAATCAGTTGATCGTTAAGCCTACTCTGCAGACCACGCATGATGATGATATTTACGCCATCGGCGATTGTGCCGCCTGTCCTTGGCCCGGTAAACAGGCCAACATTCCGCCAAGGGCACAATCGGCGCATCAAATGGCGAGTCTGGTGCTCGATAATCTCAAACGCAGAATCCAGGGCAAACCGCAGCGGGCCTTCAAATACAAGGATTACGGATCGCTGGTCTCGCTGGGTAAATACAGCACCGTCGGCAATCTTATGGGTAATCTGATGGGCACGGTCATGATCGAAGGCTTTATTGCCCGCATGGTTTATCTGTCGCTCTATAAAATGCACCAGCTCGCCCTGTTTGGCCCCTTCCGTGTCACCTTGATCATGATCTCATCCTTTTTCCGCGACCGGCTTAATCCCAAGATCAAGTTGCACTAAGGCGGGAGTGCTACCATCCCGGTTTTTAATCTGTTAACACGGACTCATTTCATACGGAGGTCGTTCAGCGACATGGCAGGTCACAGCAAGTGGGCCAATATCCAGCATAGAAAAGGCGCCCAGGATGCCCGCAGAGGCAAACTTTTTACCAAATTGATTCGCGAAATTACCGTGTCCTCCCGGGCCGGTGGTGGCGATCCGGTCAATAATCCGCGACTGCGGGCGGCCATGGACAAGGCGCTTACCGCCAATATGTCCAAGGACACCATAGAGCGGGCCATCAAGAAGGGAGTGGGTGCCGGTGAGGGCGATCATTATGAGGAAATCCGCTACGAGGGCTACGGACCGGGTGGGGTCGCCGTGATGGTAGATTGCCTCACCGATAACCGGGTACGCACCGTGGCTGAAGTTCGTCACGCTTTCAGCAAGGCCGGCGGCAATCTGGGTACCGATGGTTCAGTCGCTTACCTCTTCAGCAAAACCGGCGTCATCAGTTATCCGGCGGGCATGGACGAGGATGCCCTGATGGAGGCGGCGCTGGACGCCGGCGCCGATGACGTGATCGTCAACGATGACAGGTCCGCCGATGTGCTGGTCGGGCCCGAGGCATTTGACACGGTACGTGATGGCCTGCTTGCCGCCGGGCTTTCGCCCGACACAGCTGAAGTCACCCAGCGCGCCAGTACGACCGTGGCGCTGAGTCGGGACGATGCTGAAAAAATGATCCGCCTGCTTGAGCGTCTCGAAGATCTGGACGACGTCCAGAACGTTTATTCGAATGCCGATATCAGCGAGGATATCCTCGCTCAACTGGGCTGAGTTGGGGGTGGTCAGTATTCTCGGTATAGACCCCGGATCGCGCTGCACGGGCTATGGCATTATCCACGATGGCGTCAAGGGCCCGGTTCTGGTCACCTACGGCACTATCCGCACCGATTCCGACCATCTGCCCGAGCGGCTCAAGCAGATTTTCGACGGTATCTATGCCGTTGCCCGCGAACACCGGCCGACCGAACTCGCCATTGAGCAGGTCTTCATGGCTAAAAACCCCGATTCGGCACTCAAGCTCGGGCAGGCCCGGGGTGCCGCCATCTGTGCCGGCATGCTGGCCGGTCTGCCGGTGCATGAGTATGCGGCCCGCCAGGTGAAGCAGGCGCTGGTAGGGAAGGGCAGTGCCGAAAAGTCTCAGGTTCAGCACATGGTGCGTTTCCTGTTGGGCGTCAAGGATGTCCTGCCGGCCGATGCCAGCGACGCCCTTGGTATTGCCATGTGCCATATCCATCACCGCCAGACCCATCTCAAAATGGCGCAAGCCGGGCGGGTGCGGCGATGATTGGATTTCTGCGTGGCGTGCTGGTTGCCAAGAAGCCGCCTGGCCTGCTGATCGACGTCCATGGCGTTGGCTACGAGGTCGAAGCCCCCATGTCCACCTTCTACGGGCTGCCGGAGTTGGGCGGAGAAGTGACCCTCCATACCCATCTCGCCATACGCGAGGATGCCCATAATCTGTTTGGTTTTATCTCCGAATCAGAGCGCGCATTGTTCCGGACGCTGATCAAGGTCAATGGGGTCGGCGCCAAGCTGGCGCTGGGAATACTTTCCGGCCTGACTGCCGAAGAATTCCACCGCTGCATCGAGCATCAGGATACCGCCCGACTGGTGCGATTGCCGGGCGTGGGCAAGAAGACTGCCGAGCGGCTGATTATTGAACTGCGTGACCGGCTGCCGGATTTTGCAACCGTCGCCCTGCCGGGCGTGACCACTCTGCCCCTGCCGGCCGCCAGCCCGGTTGATGACGCCACCGCTGCTCTGATCGCCCTGGGATTCAGGCCGCAGGATGCCGCCGGTCTCGTTCGCAAAATTGCCGCCGACGGCAAGACCAGTGAGGAGATTATCCGATTGGCGCTGCAGGCCTCGACTCGCTGAGGATGGCCGCCCACATCGGACTTCAGGATAGTTTGTCATGACCCAGCGTCTCATCACACCTAACGGCAGTCGCGATGAAGAGAGTCTCGACCGGGCCATCAGACCCAGAATGCTGGCCGATTATGTCGGTCAGGCGGCCATGCGCGAGCAGTTGGCGATCTTCATTCAGGCGGCGCGTGGGCGGCGCGAGGCACTGGATCACGTGCTGATATTCGGCCCGCCGGGCCTCGGCAAGACCACGCTGGCCAATATCATCGCCAACGAGATGCAGGTCAACATCCGCCATACCTCCGGTCCGGTGCTCGAAAAAGCAGGCGATGTGGCCGCCTTGCTCACCAATCTGGATGCCCACGACGTCCTGTTCATAGACGAGATTCACCGGCTCAGCGCTGTGGTGGAAGAAGTGCTCTATCCGGCGATGGAGGATTACCAGATCGATATCATGATCGGCGAAGGGCCGGCGGCGCGCGCGATCAAACTGGATGTTCCACCTTTTACCCTGATTGGGGCGACCACCCGGGCGGGGTTGCTGACCTCGCCGCTACGGGACCGCTTCGGCATCGTCCATCGGCTGGAGTTTTACACCACGGAAGAACTCGCCCTTATCGTTGGGCGCTCGGCGCGGATACTCGGCGTCGAAATGAGCCAGGAGGGTGCAGTCGAAATTGCTCGCCGCTCGCGGGGTACGCCGCGGATCGCCAACCGGCTGCTGCGGCGGGTGCGCGATTTCGCCGAAGTGCTGAGTGATGGCACCGTGACGGCCGAAGTGGCCGACAAGGCGCTGGGTATGCTGAATATCGACCGCCACGGCTTCGATCAACTGGACCGCAAACTACTGGCCGCGATGATCGACAAGTTTGAGGGTGGACCGGTCGGTCTCGACAATCTGGCAGCCGCCATCAGTGAGGAGCGTGGCACCATCGAGGACGTGCTGGAGCCTTTCCTGATCCAGCAGGGTTTCATCATGCGCACCCCGCGCGGTCGGGTAGCGACTCGCACCGCCTATCTCCACCTTGGACTGAAGCCGCCGCAAGCGCTGCCCGCTACCGGGGATCTGCTGGATGTCTGAGCGCATCGCAGCCCAAACTCCGACCCCAGCGCCGGTGCTTTTCCGCTGGCCGGTGCGGGTTTATTACGAGGACACCGATGCGGGTGGGGTGGTTTATCATTCCAACTATATCAATTTCATGGAACGCGCCCGTACCGAATATCTGCGCTCGCATGGGCTGGAACTGAACGCAATGCAGCGGGATTACGGCCTTATTTTTGCCGTGCGGGCCTTGTCGGTGGACTACCGCCGGCCGGCTCGACTGAACGATGCACTGGAGGTCACGGTGGCCGTTGATAGCGTTCGTTCGGCCAGTCTTGTGTTCCACCAGACTATCCTGAATGAGAGCGGGGTCCTGCTCTGTGATGGCGTGGTCCGGGTAGTGTCCCTTTCGGCCCATCAGTTTCGGCCCATGGCGTTGCCGGATATCTTGCTTGCTAAACTCGGCACGGGTCGCTAGCGACCGCGTGTCTCGCTTCCAACAACCCCGGCGCGCCTGGTCTGTGCCCCAATTCTTCAACAAGGTGAGGTAATGTCGTCAGAACTTTCGATGATCAGCATGATGCAGGACGCCAGTCCGGTGGTGCAGGCGGTAATGGGCATACTGACACTGGCCTCCATTGTCTCCTGGACATTCATCTTCTCTAAGTACAGGGAAATCCGACGGGCCGAGCAAACCTCCGTCGAATTTGAGGAACGGTTCTGGTCAGGGCTGGACCTTGCCGACCTTTACCGGCAGCTGGCCCGTGAAGAGTATGAAACCGAGGGGCTGGAAAACATCTTCATGGCCGGATTCAAGGAATTTGCCCGTTTACGGCAGGAGCCCAACATCGGGCCTGATGCCGTGATGGAAGGCGCGCAACGGGTCATGCGGGTATCACTCAACCGCGAGCTGGAACTGCTGGACGAGCGCTTGCCGTTTCTGGCGACGGTTGGCTCAACCAGTCCCTATGTCGGCCTGTTCGGTACGGTCTGGGGCATCATGAATTCGTTTCGCTCATTGGGCAGCGCCAAACAGGCCACGCTGGCGATGGTGGCGCCGGGGATCTCGGAAGCGCTGGTGGCCACGGCCATGGGTCTGTTCGCTGCCATACCTGCCGTCATGGCCTATAACCGCTATTCCACCCATATTGGCCGACTCGCCAGCCGCTACGAGGCCTTTGCCGACGAGTTTCTCAGTCTGCTGCACCGCAAGGCCCACGCCAAATGACACCGTTCAGCGGAGGCGGCCGCGGCCAGCGCAGAAGACCCATGGCCGAAATCAATGTCGTACCTTATATCGATGTCTCACTGGTGCTGCTGATCATCTTTATGGTCACGGCGCCCATGCTGCAGACTGGTGTTGATGTGGACTTGCCACAGGCCGAGGCCAAAACCATCGACGCCAGCGAGCAACTGCCCATTATCATTTCCATCAATGCCGAGGGCGTACTGTACTTGGACGCTGGCAATGAAGGCGATAGCCCGGTGTCGGATGACCAGCTTGCTGCCCGCGTCCAGGCCGCACAGGCCAGGAAGCCGGGGCTGCCGGTCCTGATTCGGGGTGACAGAAAAGTTGACTATGGTCGCGTCGTCACCGTCATGGCGGCACTCAAACAGGCCGGCGTTCCCAGTGTCGGCCTGATGACTCAGCCCGCAGCAGAATGACGCTGTCCAGATCACGCCCGCGACGCGGCGCGATACTGCTCTCGCTGATCCTGCATGTGGTGCTGGTGGCCGGGCTGCTGCGCGGGTTTGAGACCCCGCAGCCGCTGCTTGAGCCGGCCCAGCCGGAGATCATCGAAGCGGTTGCCGTTGATGCCGCGACCATTGATGGTGCCAGGCAGCGAATAGAGCAGAAAAAGCAGGTAGCCCTCCGGCAGCAGGCAGAGCTTGCCGCCCGTGCTGCTGCCGCTGCTGCTGTTGCAGAACAGCAGCGCGAGGCCGAAGCGGCCGCCCGACGGCAGGCGGTTGCAGACGCCGAGGCTCAAGCCGAGGTCCAGGCGCGGCAATCTGCTGCCAAGGCGCTGAGTCTGAGTCAACAGCAGGCCGAGGTTGCCCGGCAGCAACAGGCCGAAGCCGAGGCACGCCAGATTGCCAAGGCCAAGGCCAAGGCGGCGGCAGAGGCTAAACAGCAGGCCGTCGAGGCGGCCCGCCAACAGGCCGCGACCGAGGCCAAACAGACGGCCGAGCGTGAGGCCAGGCAGCTACTTGAGGCCGATGCTGCCCGCAAGGCAGCCTTGGCCGCACGCCAGCAAGCCGAGACCGCCAATGCCAGACGCAAGGCGGCGACCGAGGCCCAGCGCAAGCAAGAGGTGCAAGAGCTCGCGAGGCGTGAGGCCGAGGCGAATAAGCAAGCGGAGAAGGCTGCCACCGCATCGCGGTTGCAGCAAGAAGCCGAGCGTGCTGCGAAGGCGAAAGCGAGGGCCAAATCCGAGGACGAGGCCCGCCGTAAGACCGAAGCCGAAGCCACGGCCCGGCGCGAGGCTGAAGTCGCCCGCAAGCAGGCGGAGGCCGCTGCTGCCGAGATGCGCCTGAAGCGAGAGGCAGAAGCACAGGCCAGGTCCAAGGCTAAAGCCAATGAGGACGCCCGCAAAGCGGCAGCGATTGAGGCCAGAAACAAGGCAGAGGCAGAGGCGAAAGCCAAGGCTTCCGCGGAGGCCGCCGCTGCTGAGGCGCGGCTGAAGCGAGAGGCTGAAGCACAAGCCAGATCCAAGGCTAAAGCCGATGAGGACGCCCGCAAAGCGGCAGCGATTGAGGCCAGAAACAAGGCAGAGGCAGAGGCGAAAGCCAAGGCCGCCGCAGAGGCCGCCGCCCGCCAGAAGGAGGCCGAGGCCCGGCAACAGGCGGAGGCAGCCGAGCGCAAGACGGCCCTTGCTGCTGCCATGGCCGAGGATCAGGCGGCACAGCGTGCGGCCGAAAAAGCGGCCGAAAATGCCGCCCAACTCTGGGTTAGCCGGCAATTTGGCCCCAGGGTTGAACGCGCCTGGCTCAGGCCAGCCTCTGCGGTCAGCGGTATGTCCTGTAAAATCCAGATTCGTCTGACAACAGCGGGCAGCGCTGCTTCGGTACAGGCGGACTGTAGTGGGGGCGATGCCGCTTTTGAACGCTCGGCGGAAGCGGCCGTTCGTAAGGCCTCGCCCTTCCCGATGCCGGCAGACCCGGCGGTGGCCAGGCAGTTGCTAGGCCAGACGGTGACCTTCAGATTCAATCCGGATTGATACAGGGGTTTTGTTAATGAGCCGATTACTCAGGGCACTGCTATGCAGCGCCGTTCTCGCCCTGTTGGTGGCGCCGGTTAAGGCTGAGCTGACAGTGGACATCACCAAGGGCACCGAGGGTGCCTTGCCCATCGTGATCGTACCGTTCGGTCAGGAGAGCCTCAGGGGCGATAATCTCGCCACCATTATTTCGGCCGACCTGGTTCGCAGTGGCCGCTTTTCGCCTTTGCCAGACGCGCAGATGCCGGAACGACCGGTTCCGCCTGAGACCGTCAATTTCGGCGTGTGGCAGTCGGCTGGGCAGGAGCATGTCGTGATCGGTCGGGTCGTTACACTGGGGGAGAATAGCCACGAGGTGGCGTTTTCGCTATACGATGCGATTCGCGGCAGCCTGCTGGTAACGCAGCGAATCCCTTTCAAGACAAGCGAAGCCCGCCATACCGCGCATCGTATCGCCGATATCATCTACAAGCAGATCACCGGCGAGCGCGGTATTTTCAACACCCGGGTTGCTTTCGTATCCGCCACTGGCAGCGGCAAGCAGCGTGAATACCGCCTGCAGATTGCCGATACCGATGGTCACGATCCAAGGACGGTCATCAGTTCTGCCGAGCCGATCATGTCGCCGGCCTGGTCGCCCAATGGCAAGCGTATCGCCTATGTGTCGTTTGAGGAGGGGGGGTCGGCGATCTATCTGCAGGACCTCGGTAGCGGCGAACGCCAGAAGCTGTCGGATGCGCCCGGTATCAACGGCGCGCCGGCCTGGTCGCCCGATGGTGGTGAGTTGGCCCTCACCCTGTCCAAGGAGGGCAGTCCCGATATCTATACCCTGTCTGTCGCAACCCGCAGTCTGCGGCGGGTGACCCGTGATGCCGGTATCGAAACCGAGGCCAGCTGGTCGCCGGATGGCCGTCATCTGGTGTTCACTTCTGATCGTGGCGGTAAACCCCAGCTGTATCTTATATCGGTCAATGGCGGCGAACCGCAACGGCTGACGTATGACGGCGCCTATAATGCCCGTGGCGTGTTTTCACCCGATGGGCGCCATCTGGCGATGGTGCAGGGTGGCGACGGCGGCTATCGGATTGCGGTGATGGATATGGCCAGCCGCAGTAGTCGGGTACTGACCCGGGGTTCACTTGATGAATCCCCAGGCTTCTCGCCCGATGGCCGGACGATCCTGTATATCCGCAAGGATGGCGGCCCGGAACAGCTGGCGGCGGTATCACTGGATGGCAAGCAGCATTTTACGGTACCGGTTCGGGCGGGCGATGTGCGGGGAGCCGCCTGGTCGCCGTGAGGCGTGAATACACGGGGCGAGGGGCGCGTGACAGGTCCCTAGTTCGACTTTGGTGAGGTGTGGAGGATTGCCGTGATGGCCAGAAAACTGATGATAGTGCTGATGGTGGTCCTGCTGGCCCTTACGGGTTGCAGCAGCAAAGGTGGGGTGAATGGCGACGATGCGGCTGCCAACAGTGAAGACGGTGCTGATGACTCAGCCCGCAGCGGCGCGCGTACCGGCAAATACGGGCGGGGTTCGGGTGGGCGCGGCTATGGGTCGGGCGAAGCGGGCGAGCTGGATGACCCGTCCAGCCCGCTCGCCAAGCGTGTCATTTACTTCATGTACGACAGCGATGACGTGCAACCGCAATACCGTTCGGTCATAGCGGCCCATGCCAATTATCTGGCGGCTCATCCGGGTCAGACGATCGTGCTGGAGGGCCATGCTGATGAGCGCGGTTCTTCCGAATACAATATCGCCCTGAGTGAACAACGCGGCCGTTCGGTGATGCGGATGATGAGTTTGCAGGGAGTTGCTGAAGATCAGGTTCGCATCGTCAGTTATGGTGAGGAAAAGCCAGCGGTATCCGGCTATGGCGAGTCGGCCTGGGAGCAGAACCGGCGGGTGGAAATTGACTATGCGAGGCGATAAACAATGAAGGCCAGAACACGGATTGCAGCCACACTGATGGCAGGCTGGATGGCGTCCGGGATTAGCGTCGGCGAACCCTATGACGGCGGCTATGCCCCCCCCAGCGATGAAGCCGGTTACGGCGTATCGACGCTGGAAAATCGGGTGTCCCGTCTCGAGAAGAAGCTTTCCGGCCAGCAGATCATCGAAATGTCGAATGAACTTCAGCGGTTGCAGGCTGAGGTCAAGCGTCTGCGGGGCACCGTGGAGGAGCTGCACTATGGTCTCGAAAGGGTTCAGAAGCAGAACGGTGAAACCCTGGCGGCTCTGGAAAGGCGCAATGCAGAACTGGACGAGCGGCTGCGGGCCTACCTGCCACAGGTGCCGGGTACGGCTGTGGCAGTGCCCGGCGTTGCGGTACCTGCCGTACCGATGACGCCAGAAGCCGCCGCTGCTGCAGCCCAAAATCCGTTGGCAAGCGGCCTTCCGGGGGCAGTCGGTCAGGTTCCTGTACCCGCCGAGCCCAGTCCGCCGCCAGCGCCAGATCCTGCCATACGCCAGGCCGCGTATCAGACGGCGTTTGATACCCTCAAGGCAGGAAAATATACCGATGCCATCACCGACTTTCGCAATTTCGTGACGACCTATCCGGTCGGGGACTACAGCGATAGTGCACATTACTGGCTGGGTGAAGCGTATTACGTCAATCGCGACTATACCGCTGCCCGTGCCGCCTTCGAAAAAATGCTGAAGGATTTTCCGCAGAGCGCCAAAGTTCCGGATGCCAAGCTCAAACTGGCGTTTATCGACTATGAAAACGGCCAATATCCACAGGCCAGAACCGTGCTTGATGAGTTAATCAAGCGCTATCCCGATAGCAGTGCTGCCAAGATGGCGCAAAAGCGTCTGGAACGCATGCGACTGGAGAACCATTGAGCGTGGAGAGCCTGCGAATTACCGAAATTTTTCACTCGCTGCAGGGTGAAGCCCGCAGCGTCGGCTGGCCCACGGTATTTGTGCGACTCACCGGCTGTCCTCTGCGTTGCGTTTATTGCGACACGGCTTATGCGTTTACGGGCGGTGTCCGCAGGACCATTCCGGAGATTGTGGAGCAGGTGGCGGCCTATCCGGTACGTCATGTCTGTGTGACGGGCGGTGAACCGCTGGCCCAGCCCGGATGCCTTGTGTTGCTGGACGCGCTGGTCGAGCGCGGCTATGAGGTGTCGCTGGAAACCTCGGGGGCCATTGATGTATCGGGCGTTCATCCCGCAGTGACCAAGGTGTTGGATCTCAAGACCCCCGGCTCGGGAGAGGAAGCGGCCAATCACTATCCCAATATCGATCTGCTCACGGTCCGCGATCAGGTCAAGTTCGTGATTCAGGATCAGACGGATTACGACTGGGCCCGGGCCCGGGTCGAAGAGTTTGGCCTCAGTGAACGCTGCGAGGTGCTGTTTTCACCCGTGGCGGGAAGGCAGGATCCCGTCCAATTGGCCGAAAGTATTCTTCGGGACGGATTACAGGTCCGTTTTCAGATGCAACTGCATAAGCTCCTTTGGGGCGACAGGATGGGCGTATGACGCGGAAAGCCGTAGTGTTGCTGTCGGGCGGGCTTGATTCGGCCACGGTATTGGCGATTGCCCGCGCTGAGGGTTATGAGTGTTACGCGTTGAGTTTTGATTACGGTCAGCGTCATGGCGCCGAATTGCGTGCAGCCGAGCGGGTGGCGGATGCCCTAGGTGTTGCCGATCGCAAACGGATACGTATCGGACTCGATGCCATAGGCGGTTCGGCATTGACCGACGCCGGGATTGAGGTTCCGAACCAGTTGCAGGAGGGTGTGATACCGGTAACCTACGTTCCTGCCCGCAATACCGTCTTTTTGGCTTTCGCTCTGGGTTGGGCGGAAGTGCTCAACTGCACCGATATCTTCATTGGCGTCAACGCGGTGGACTACTCCGGATATCCCGATTGCCGCCCCGAATTCATCGCCACCTTCCAGACGCTGGCCAATCTGGCGACCAAAGCGGGGGTGGAGGGTGCGGCTTTCAGCATCCATACGCCGCTGATCGAGCTATCCAAGGCCGAGATCATTCAGCGAGGAAGGGCACTGGGGGTCGACTATGGGCTGACTGTGTCCTGCTATGCCGCTGATCCCGAGGGCAGGGCTTGCCGCGTCTGCGATGCCTGTCGTTTACGGTTGGCGGGTTTCAAGGCGACCGGTAGTGAGGACCCCACCCGCTATGTCGCGACCGCCTGATCAAGCCTGATCCACAGTAAAAGCCCATAAGTAGATCGCCCGATGGTATGTCGGGCCGGTTTGCGGCAAAAAGTACCCGAAAACGGCCCGGCCACCTGCCGGGTATTCATCGGAGACCGCCAACGGAGGGCTTGGCTATGGATAGCATTGATATGGCTCACTATCTGGAAGAGTTTGAACGGGCTGATGCCATGCGGCGGTTTCGGGCCGGTGTGGTCACGGAGCCCTCGGTTGCGGCACAGGAGGGAGTGGATCGCAGTTGCCGCGATTGCGACGTCATCATCCCCGACGCACGATTGGCCGCCCAGCCCCATGCCCTGCGCTGCATTGACTGCCAGCAGGAATATGACCGTGAGATGGCTTTGCTGGCTCGTTTGTTTGCGGGCGGTGAGTCGAATGGATGGGGCTAACGCACTAATGCCGTCGCTTGACGATTTTAGTCTCCAGTCGTCGGAGGCTCTGTCCGGTTGCAGGGCTTCACCAGTTGCATCAGGCCCAGAATCAGTATCGGCGCCATAATGTAGCTTCCCGTCACCGCCTGAAGTTGCACGCGGGCGGCGTCGATACCCGGCTGGTCGCTGCCGGCGATCCAGTAAGTGACGCCCAGCTGAAACAGCACTATTCCCGCCCAGAAACTGGGTGCGAACAGGCCAAGGCCCGCCAGCCTGGGTCGGGTCTCAGTCGCCATCCGAGTGAGGGACCGCTCGGTCAGCCACCGATCAATCTTCTGATTAACGGCGATGGTCGCCATCGCCACCACGAACCAGCCGCAATAATTTGCGAAAGTCACCCCAAAGTGCACCCCGGGGTCGGGGTAGTGGTAAATGTTGCCCAGAAACCAGTACTGCCCTAGGTTGGCGACCGGATCGACAATCAGATCAACAGCGACCATCAGAAACGAACCCAGCAGCAACGCCGGTCGACCGTTGCGAAGGTCAGGGCTGGTGATGCGCTGAACGTCGAAGCCGCGTATCGACAACGGCGACAGGAAAAACTGGGCGAACGAGAAGCTGACGTAGCTTAGAAAGGAAAAGGAGAGGGTATCGAAAAAGGGTACACCGGCAATCACCAGATCCTTCGCCAGCGCCTCGTAATGGTAGGCATAGTCGCCAAAGGGAATGCCATGGTTAATGCTGCCCCACTCGGCCAGCAGGGCAATGCAATAACTGCTGAGTATCCACAACACCGTGCGTGCCGTCCCCTGTTCCAGCCACGACAGGGCCAGAAAGAAGAGCATGAAAAGGGTGACATAGGGGCGGTGAGTCAGGGACCAGAGGAGTTGTTCGAACACGGTGGTGACTTTGTCGGCAGTGGCTTTCGGCTGTCTGCCATCCCTGGGCAGCGCGAGCGTCGTATGGTGGGCCAGCTTCCCGCCGTCCCTTGCCGGGACATTCTCTCGGCAGACGGTTCTGCCGTCCAGTCGTTCGTGAGGGAGTGCCCGGTCTTGTTGAGTGGCGGGGTTGCGATGATCGAGTAATCCTATGGTCAGTGTCCATTACAGCAGGGTGGCCTATCGGGTTTTTCTGGAAAGCGGCATCTGCCGGACAGTGCAAGCTGGATAAGCTGCTTCGCCGTCGATGGTTGGGGAGGGTCTTTGAGTGTACAGCCCAGCCTTAGGGGAGTATGTTTCACTGGCGGGTGACGATTTCATTGGGGCTGTTGCTGGTGGACTGAATCTGGCGACGGCGGGCGAAGACACATATCGGGTACTGGAGGTAGGTCATGGCTAACGACGATAACAAGGGGCTGTTGGGGTCCATCACAAAGTTGTTCCGGCAGGCATTCGGCAAGGCTGCGCCTGTGGTCGAGGAGATCAGGGAGACCGTGCAGGACGTCGCTGTGAGCGCCCATGCCGCGGCGGAAAAACTGCACGACGCCGCTGAAGATGCGAAGGACACGGCTGTAGAACTGGCCGGACAGGCCAAAGATAAATTGGGCGAAACGGTCGAAAAATTGGCAGTGGTTTCCGAGGAGATCGCCGGAAACACGGTTGAAACGGTCGTCGCTCTGGCAGGACAGGCCAAGGAAACGGTGAGCCATGTTGTGCTGGATGTTCAGGAGTCGGCGGCTGAGGTGATCGCCGAGACCCGCGAAAAACTGGATGGCGTGAAAGACGTACTGAGCCATGTCGGTGAGAAGGCGGGTGAGACGGCACATGGCATGCTCGGAGACGCAGGGGTCGAGCTCAAGGAGTTGAAGGAAACCGCCGAACAGCTGGCACAGCGGGCTGCTGAAGTGGGTGAACACGTTCTGATGGATGTTCATGACGCATTTGAGGAATCCAAACAGGCGATTCAGGAGGTGGCCGGCGGTGTAGTCGAGCAGGCGCGGCAACAGGTCGACAAATTGGCGGGTCAGGCCGAGGACGCTGCTGCCGAATCAGGGACGATCCTGCATGATGCGGCTGATACGCTCAAGGCGGCAGCGGCCAACCTGGTCGAAGCTGTCAAGGGCGAGGGCGAGGATAAGGCCTGATCCAGCGAGTGTACGCTCCGACCTGAAGAGGCTGGGGGATGTTTTCACATGAATGCGTCCCCCTTTGGTGCATTCGGTGCGCCACGTCAGCGGCCTTCCGGCCAGATTCTGATAAAACCATCCCGGTTCGGCATCTGAATGGCCGGCAGACTTTTCGCGTTGATTTCCGCGTTTTCCTCAATGATGCCATTGAGGTACAGCAGATAAGCCGTCACCGCATAGATCTGATCATCGCTGAGGCTACGCGGTGCGTCCAACGGCATGGCCCGCCGGATAAAATCAAACACGGTGGTGGCATAGGGCCAGTAATTGCCGACGGTCTGATCGGGGTGAGCGCCTGAAAGAGGCGATCTTCCGGCCAGTTCGCCGGCGCTGCCGCCAGAACCTTTGGGGCCATGACAACTGGCGCAGTGGCCATCATAAACCGGCTTGCCTTCCATCGCCGTTCCCCTGCCGCCCGGTAAACCCTGGCCATCGGGAAACACGGTAATATCGCGGGCCGCAATGTCCTCCGGTGACAGGGCCTGTCCGAGGTCAGGGCCAATGGTGACGTCAGCGCCCCCTGCATTCAGGCTGACCAGCAGCGTGGTCATGCCCAGCCAGCGCCGAAGGCCCTTGAACGTGTCGCGTCCTGGCACCATTCGCCGGCCAAAATGCACATCAGGCATAGACATGGCTGAGACTCCCATCGGCGGCGACGGCCCAGGATACAATCGCATTGTAGTGAAAGTAGCCATTGCGGCCTCGCTCGTTGATAAGCACGGCACGTTCCGGCTGCTGATAGCCGGTTTCGTCAGTGGCGCGGCTTTTGAGCACCCGTGGCGAGCCGTCCCACTGCCAGGGAAGCCGGAAGCGGGTGAAGCATTTGGACTGGATTGGCGCCTGCAAGGCTGCTTCAGCCCAGCTTTTGCCGCCGTCGGCAGACACCTCCACCCGCCGGATTTTGCCGCGGCCGCTCCAGGCCAGCCCACTGATCTGGTAGAGGCCGGGCCCTCGCAGCCGATGGCCGGGCGATGGCGAGGTGATCAATGATTTTGCCTCCATAATGAACGTGAACTGGCGGGCTTTACCTGAGGGTTGCAGTTCGGTGTAGCGGGCGGTTTCATTGCGAGCCATGGCGGGTTCTGCTGACAGATGCAACCGATGCAGCCATTTGACGTTCAGCACCGCTTCCCAGCCCGGCAGAATCAGTCGCAGGGGGTAGCCATTTTCGGGACGGATGCGCTCACCATTCTGATAGAGGGCCAGCAGGGTGTCATCCAGCCCTTTTTCCAGTGGGATGCTGATATTCATCGCCGCTGCATCAGCGCCTTCGGCAATCAGCCAGCGGGCATTCGGCATCAAGCCCGCCTCATCCAGCAGGGTGGACAGTGGGATGCCGGTCCATTCACTACACGAAGCGAGCCCGTGGAAATAGCCAGCTGGCGTTTGTATGGGCTCCTCATGCCAGCCGGCATTGCTATTACCGCCGCATTCGACGAAACACTGACGCGAGACCAGCGGGTAGCGCAGCAGGGCGTCCATACTGAAACTTAAGGGTTTTCGAACCAGTCCATGGATCGTTAGGCGGTGCTGGTCCGGGTCAATTTGCGGCACCCCGTTATGATGCCGTTCAAAATGCAGACCGTTGGGTGTGATAGTGCCTTCCAGTTTGTGCAGCGGTGTCCAGGAAATGCCGTTACCTGCCGCGCCTGCGTTGGCGGAGACCCAGCGAATGGTGTCCTTCTCCCGCGGGGAAGGCTGGCCATAGTTGCTGAAAGGGGCCCCTGGCTGAGTCATCCAGGCCGGAACTGTTGTCGCCACCCCTTCAGCACTTGCCATGGCCAGACCGGCGCTGCTGCCGAGCAACAGCCCGTTCTTCAGAAACAATCTGCGGTCGAGCAGGCCACCGCCGGCGCTCACTATCAGGCGTTCAGGATCGGGTTGATCCGGGTCGTGCATGGGGAGGTCTCCGCTGATGAGGCAGAGGCCGATCATACCCCGTTTGCCTAGAATGCAGCAGGGCTATAGCCTCGTGCAGCGAGCGGTGTGAACCGGGTGAGTGGAAAAAGCCTGTCAGCCCGACCTCTGGAATCGGTAATATGCCCAGCTAAGACCGCTAGGCCCGCCGGGGACGCCTTGCCGGCGTGTCAGCGGTCATGGGTAAACTGGATGGACTAATCGAATGCGTGACCTCGGAAACATCATAACGGGCAAGCTCTGGATGGCTGGAATGCTGGCGGGCCTATTTGCCCTGCTGGGATTGCGGCTCCTGCCCTTCGTTATACTGAGCGGAGCGATGATCGCTGTGCCGGCGTTACGGCTCGGCTGGCGATACGGATTGATGGCGATCACCTATGCGGCGCTGATTCTGTGTGCGGGCTGGTACGCGCTGGGAACCCCGCCGGGTGTCCCGTTTCCGCTGGCGCTGGTGATCTGGCCGCTATTGCTGGTGTTGACCGAAGCCCGACGTCGAAGCGGTGGCCTGACTCTGCCGCTGATGGCCACGGGCCTCATCATGCTGATCTATGTCATCGTCATGCATCTTGTCACGGGCGATGTGATGGCCTTCTGGCAGCGCTGGCTCAGTCATGCCATGGCGGCAGTGCCTGGCATTTCGGTTCGCAGTTTCGAACAGAATGAGGCCTTACGGGTGGTCAACGGTTTCGTGGCCATGCTGCTGGGCCTGAGCGTGATGCTGGCCCTTTTGCTGGGGCGGTGGCTGGGTTCCCTGTCGGATCAGCCTGGAAGTTTCGCCCCCGAATTCCGAGCGCTGGCGTTGTCACGCATGATCTTACCCGTAACCGTTGCCCTGATCTGGGGCGCCGGTCTGTGGGAACCTCTGATGATGACCGATTTGCTGATGGTCGCGATACTTTTCTACTGTTTCGTCGGCCTGGCAGTTCTGCAGGGTGTTATTGCCATCCGCCAGATGTCATCGTTCTGGCTGATTCCGATTTACGTCATGGTGCTGATTTACCCGCCGCAAGGGCTGGTCGCCCTGGCACTGATTGGCGCACTGGACCCTTTCGTCCATTTCCGGCTGCAGCAGGGCAAGCCCTGACAGTCACCGTCACCCCGACCCCGAGACCTACATGATTCCCTACCGTGACACTATCCCCCTGCAATATACGCCCTGGCTGACCTGGATTCTGATTGTGGTCAATGTGCTGATCTTTGGTTACTGCCAGTGGCTGCCAGAGGAAGCATTGCGCACCTTTCAGTACCTGCATGGCCTGGTGGCGGCCCGCTATACTTTTCCGGAATGGGCGCTAAAGACGGGTTTTCCGCCTGGCGACTTCACCCCGTTCATCACCAGTATTTTCATGCATGGCAGCTGGCTGCATCTCATCCTCAACATGTGGCTGCTATGGATTTTCGGTGACAACATTGAGGATCGCATGGGGGGCGTACGCTTCATTACCTTCTATTTGCTGTGCGGGCTGATTGCCGGGCTGACCCATGTCTATACCAATCCGCAGTCCATCACGCCGACAATCGGCGCTTCGGGCGCCATCGCCGGCATCATGGGGGCGTTTTTCTTCATGTTTCCGTATGCCCGTATTGTGATTTGGGTGCTGTTTCTGCCTTTGTTCGTCGAGGTACCGGCCATCGCCTTTCTGGGCATCTGGGTGATGGTGCAGCTCTATCACATCACCACCGGGCTGGCGGCCAGTGGTAGCCATGGCGATGTAGCCTGGTTCGGCCATCTGGGTGGCTTCATCGGCGGCATGCTGCTGCACCCGCTGTTCTTGCTCAAGTCGCGCAGCCACGGTCCGTCCTATCACCTCTGAGTAATACCCATCCGTGAGCTACGTCCTGCATCCGTCAGAACAGACGGGCCTCGCTTTTGATCCGATAGCGGTTCTGGCCCGCTTGCGGGAGATTCTGCCGCAGACCAGTGTCCTGACCGGCGCCGAGGCGGTTCGCCCTTATGAATGCGATGGCCTTGCCATGTACCGCAGTGCGCCCTGGGCCGTCGTGCTGCCCGAGAGCGTCGAGCAGGTGCAGGCCATCACAGCGCTCTGCAGCGAACAGGGGATCCCGTTGGTGGCCCGCGGTGCTGGTACCGGCCTTTCCGGAGGAGCCCTGCCGGTCGCTCAGGGGATACTGATGAGCCTTGCCAAATTCACGCGGATTCTGGCGATAGATCCCCTTAACCGGACGGCGCGGGTAGAGCCTGGCGTCCGCAATATCGCCATCTCGGAGGCCGCCGCCCCCTATAGGCTTTACTATGCCCCGGACCCATCCTCGCAAATCGCTTGTACGATAGGCGGCAATGTGGCCGAAAATGCCGGGGGCGTGCACTGCCTGAAATATGGGCTCACCGTACATAATGTGCTGGCCGTCACGCTGATCACAGTGGAAGGGGAACGGTTGACGCTGGGTGGCAGCGGGCTGGATGGGCCGGGTTATGACCTGTTGGCCCTGATCTGCGGTTCCGAGGGGCTGCTGGGTATCATCGTCGAAGTGCTGGTCAGGCTACTGCCTGTCCCGCCCTGTGCCAGCACCCTGCTGGCATCCTTTCCCACCATCGAAGCGGCGGGCACCGCGGTGGCTGAAGTAATCGCAGCAGGCTTGATCCCGGCCGGACTGGAATTCATGGACAACGCCATCATTCGCGCCGCAGAGGACTTCGTCCACGCCGGCTATCCGGTCGATGCTGCCGCATTACTGTTGTGCGAGATGGATGGTGCGGAGGAACAGGTCGAGGCCGATGTGCTGCGTGCCGAGCAGGTGCTTCGCGTTGCGGGGGCCACCGAAGTGCGGCGATCGGCGGATGCGGCAGAACGCCAGCGATTCTGGGCAGGGCGCAAGGCTGCGTTTCCGGCGGTGGGTCGGATTGCCGCCGATTATTACTGCATGGATGGCACCATTCCGAGACGGCGGCTGGCGGAAGTGCTGGGCCGGATTCAGGTACTGGCCGCCAGTCATCAACTGGCTGTCGCCAATGTCTTCCATGCCGGTGACGGCAATTTGCATCCGCTGATTCTATTCGATGCCCGCCAACCCGGAGAGCTGGCGCGGGCCGAAGCACTGGGCGCCCGTATCCTCGAAACCTGTATCGCGGTCGGCGGCAGTGTGACCGGCGAACACGGTGTCGGCATCGAAAAAATCAACCAGATGTGCATCCAGTTTTCCGCGCTGGAACTGGCTCAGTTTCATGCCGTGAAAGCGGTCTTTGATCCCGCAGGATTACTGAATCCCGGCAAGGCCGTACCCAGTCTTGCCCGTTGTGCCGAGTTCGGAGCGCTGCACGTGCATGATGGCTGTTTGCCACATCCCGAACTGCCGCGTTTCTAGTGAGTGAGCCGATGATCCCAATGGCCGATGATAGCCAAAATCTCCGTGAGCAAGTCCTGGCTGCAGGGGCCAATGGTCACGGCCTGAACATCACCGGCAGCGGTAGCAAGGCATTTTTGGGGGCGAACCCCGCTGCCCTGATGAAACCCACCGCTGCGCTGGACATGCGGGCTCATCATGGCATCATCCGCTATGATCCGGCTGAACTGGTGCTGGTGGCGCGGGCAGGAACACCCTTGACGATGATCGAAAGTCTGTTGGCCGAGCATGGCCAGATGCTGGGTTTCGAGCCGCCGCATTTCGGCCCCGAAGCAACGCTGGGTGGGACCGTGGCCTGCGGTTTTTCCGGGCCGCGCCGACCCTTCAGCGGTGCGGTGCGGGATGCGGTATTGGGGTGTCGGATGATCAATGGTCAGGGCGAGATCCTTGCTTTTGGTGGGCAGGTCATCAAAAACGTGGCGGGTTTCGACCTGTCGCGGCTGATGGTGGGTGCTCATGGCACGCTAGGGGTACTGCTGGATGTCTCCCTCCGGGTGCTGCCGCGGCCGGAATCTGAACGCACGCTGGTCGTGTCAATGACAGCGGCGGAGGCTCTGAGTGCGATGAATCGCTGGCAAGGCCAGCCTTGGCCGCTCTCGGGGTTGGCCCATGACGGCAACTGGACGTATCTGCGGCTGGCGGGTCACGAAAAAGCCGTCGCCTGCGCTCAGGCCGAGCTCGGCGGTGAGTGGGCCGCTGACGGAGTGGGTTTCTGGCAGCGATTGAAAGAGCATCAGAGCCGTTTTTTCCGCTATCCCGCGTTGGGCGGCTCGCTCTGGCGGCTGTCGCTCGCCCCCGCCACACCGGTGCTGAATATATCCGGTGAATGGCTTTATGACTGGGGTGGCGCCCTGCGCTGGTTACGCAGCGATGAGCCCGCCGCTGCCGTATTTGACGTTGCGGGCCGTGTGGGTGGCCATGCCCTGCGGTTTTGGGGAGGGTGCGCCGGCGAGCCTTGGATTCAACCCCTGCGGCCAGGATTGAGCCGGCTGCAGGGGGCTCTGCGGCGGTCTTTCGACCCCCGGGCGATCTTTAATCCCGGGCACTTCCGGCCGGAGATCTAAATGCAGACTCAACTCAATCCCGCCCTGCTGGCAACCCGCGAGGGTCAGGATGCCGAGGCCATACTGCGGAGCTGCGTCCATTGCGGTTTCTGCAACGCGACCTGCCCCACCTACCAGCTGCAGGGCGACGAACTCGACGGCCCGCGTGGGCGGATTTATCTCATCAAGATGCTGCTGGAAGGCCAGAACGCGACCGCAGTGACGCGCCGCCATCTTGATCGCTGCCTCAGTTGCCGCGCCTGTGAAACGACCTGCCCGTCGGGTGTCCACTATGGTCGATTGCTCGATATCGGACGCGGTGTAGTGGAACAGACGGCGCCCCGCCCCTGGTATAGCCGTCTGCAACGGCGGGCCCTGTGGCGGTTGATGGCCTATCCGACCCGTTTTCGAGTGGTGCTGGCCCTGGCCCATCTATGTCGGCCCCTGCTGCCGCTGCGTCTTGCCGAGTACATACCGCCGGCCCCCTCCGGTGGCGTTGATGACATCTGGCCCGCTCCCCGCCATGATCGGCGGATGCTGGTGCTGGAGGGCTGTGTGCAGCCGGTACTGGCGCCGTCGATCAATCTGGCGCTGGCGAGGCTGCTGGATGGTCTCGGTATCAGCCTGATTCGGGCCCGCTCGGCGGGTTGCTGCGGTGCTCTCGCCTACCATCTTGCGGCTCACGAGGAGGGCAAGGCGTTTATGCGGCGCAATATTGATGCCTGGTGGCCGCATTTGGATCAGGGGGTCGAGGCGATAGTGGTGACGGCCAGCGGTTGTGGCGTCCTTGTCAAGGATTATGCCCATGTGCTGCGCGACGATCCCGACTATGCCGACCGGGCGGCGCGCATTTCTGCCCTGGCGCGTGATCCGATTGAGGTGCTGGCTGCCGAGCCACCAGCGCTGCTGCGGCCTGCCGAGTCGGTTCCCCGCCGGATTGCCTTCCAGTCCCCGTGCACTCTGCAGCATGGGCAGGCGCTGGCGGGGCGGGTCGAGGCGCTGCTGGCGCAAGCCGGATTTGATCTGGTGCCGGTAGCGGATCCGCATCTGTGCTGCGGTTCGGCGGGTAGTTATTCCCTGTTGCAGCCTGCCCTTGCGGGGCAGTTGCTGGATGCGAAACTGGAGGCCCTTGGCGCCCATGAACCGGCACTGATCGCCACCGCGAACATCGGTTGCCTGACCCATTTGCAGCGCCGATCCCGTTTGCCTGTGCTGCATTGGTTGAGCCTCCTTGGGGGGGCTTAATCGCCCGTAGTGGCCTTGCTATCAGAAAAGCACAATTAAGCCGCACCCGGGCCAAGACCGTGGCGGAAGTTTGGTAATATTCTACTTCGTGCACTATTTCCACTCCCAGATGACACAAAAACTCTATATCGAAACCCTAGGCTGTCAGATGAACGAATACGATTCCGCCAAGATGCGGGATGTATTGAATGCTTCACATGGTTTTGAACTGACCGATGATCCCGAGCAGGCCGATGTGCTGTTGATGAATACCTGTTCGGTGCGGGAAAAGGCCCAGGAAAAGGTGTTTTCGGAACTGGGGCGCTGGCGACCCCTGAAGAAAAATCGGCCTGGCGTGGTGATTGGCGTTGGCGGCTGTGTGGCCAGTCAGGAAGGCGAGGCACTGCAGAAGCGGGCGCCCTATGTTGACCTGGTGTTTGGCCCGCAGACGCTGCATCGGTTGCCGCAGTTGCTGGATCAGGTGCGACAGCACAATATCCCCGCCATTGACGTGTCGTTCCCTGAAATCGAAAAGTTCGACGCCCTGCCAGAACCCCGCGCCGAAGGCCCCAAGGCCTATGTTTCGATCATGGAAGGCTGCAGTAAATACTGCACCTTCTGCGTTGTGCCCTACACCCGTGGCGAGGAAATCAGTCGGCCGCTGGACGATGTGGTCGCCGAATTGGTGGCGCTGGCTGAACAGGGCGTTCGCGAGGTGGTGCTGCTGGGCCAGAACGTCAATGCCTACCGGGGTCTGATGGACGATGGTGAGATCGCGGATTTCGCGTTGCTGTTGCATTACGTCGCCGCCATTGATGGCATAGAGCGTATCCGCTACACCACGTCGCATCCGGTCGAATTCAGCGACAGCCTGATGGACGCCTATGGCGAAATCCCGAAGCTGGTCAGCCATCTGCATCTGCCCGTACAAAGCGGCAGTAACCGGATACTCGCTCTCATGAAGCGGGGGCATACCCGCGAGGACTACATTGCAAAGATCGAACGACTGAAGGCCATACGGCCCGACATCAGTGTGTCATCGGATTTTATCGTCGGTTATCCAGGCGAGACCGAGGCTGATTTCGAGGAGACCATGCAACTGATTGAAACCCTCGGTTTCGATCAGTCCTACAGTTTCCTTTACAGCCCGCGACCCGGAACACCGGCGGCTGATATCCGCGATGATGTTCCGGTAGAGGTCAAGAAAGCGCGGCTGGCGCGACTTCAGACCCGTATTAACCAGATGTCTGCCGAGATCTCCCTTAGCATGTTGCACAGTGTTCAACGGGTACTGGTGGAAGGTGTATCAAAAAAAGATTACGCTGAACTCTCAGGTCGCACCGAGAACAGCCGGGTGGTGAATTTCCCTGGTGATGCCCGTCTGATCGGGCATTTCGTTGATGTCCTCATTACCGAAGCCCTACCCAATTCGCTAAGGGGTCGCTGGGTTGAAACCGGTGCTTCATCTCCCATACCCTAACCGATCCACGCACTTGATTAACCAGCTTACTACCCTCCAGTTCCATCTTGAACCTGCCGACAACGAGCGTCTCGCCAGTCTGTGCGGGCAGTTTGACGAACATCTCAGACAGATTGAGCGGCGGTTGGGGGTGGAAATCGCCAATCGTGGCAACCACTTCACCATTCTTGGCGCTGAACGCCCGGCATTGGCGGCGTCAAAAGTCCTGGAAAGCCTGTTCGAAGCCAGCCGCGAAGAAGTCCTGACACCGGAACGGGTCCACCTTTCGCTGCAGGATGCCAACGTCGAAGCCATGCTGGAGCCCGCCAGTGGCGCCGATCAGGGCGGGCTACTGGCCATTCGTACCAAGCGCGGTACCATCCGGCCACGCGGCGCCAATCAGCAGAAATATCTGCAGAATATCGGCAGGTATGACATCAATTTCGGTATCGGCCCGGCCGGTACCGGTAAGACTTATCTGGCGGTGGCCTGTGCTGTTGCCGCACTGGAACGGGAAGAAGTGCGGCGGTTGATCCTGGCCCGACCTGCGGTCGAGGCGGGTGAGAAACTGGGTTTTCTGCCCGGCGACATGGCACAGAAGGTGGATCCTTATCTGCGGCCACTGTACGACGCGCTCTATGAAATGCTGGGCTTTGAGCGGGTGGCCAAGCTGATGGAGCGCAATGTGATTGAGGTTGCCCCACTGGCTTTCATGCGCGGCCGTACTCTCAACGATTCCTTCATCATCCTGGACGAGGCTCAGAACACCACGGTGGAGCAGATCAAGATGTTCCTGACGCGGGTGGGGTTTGGTTCCAAAGCCGTGATTACCGGCGATATTACCCAGATCGATCTGCCCCGCAACAAGGAATCCGGTCTGCGTCATGTGCTGGAGGTGCTGCGCGACGTTGAGGGCATCAGCTTCACGCTGTTTGGGTCGCACGATGTCGTGCGGCACCCCCTGGTGCAGCGGATCGTCGCCGCCTATGAGGCCTACGACAAGGCCAGAGCGCCCGATCATGATGCACATTGATATCGACAACGTCTCAGGTACAGGGGCGCCGGATGATGCACAGTTCCGGCGCTGGGCCGAGGCGGCAGCGCCTTCGGCCGAGTGTGAACTCTCTATCCGCATTGTCGATGAGACTGAAAGCGCCCTGCTTAATCAAACTTACCGCGACAAATCCGGCTCTACCAATGTGCTGAGTTTTCCTTGTGAGGTGCCGGAAGGCGTCCCTGTTGAAGTGCTCGGCGACCTGGTGATCTGCGCGGCGGTGGTCGAGCGTGAGGCCCGTGAGCAGGGCAAGCCTGTCGAGGCGCATTGGGCCCATATGGTGGTCCATGGCGTGCTTCATCTGCAGGGTTTTGATCACGTTGAGGATGAGGATGCCGAGCAGATGGAGGCCAAGGAAGTCGCTCTACTGACCCAGTTGGGTTATAGCAATCCCTATGAAGAGGCAGAGACAGCATGAACGATGAACCAGGGGGCGAGCATCGAAGTTGGCTCGAACGGTTGACTCATTTCATTTCCGGCGAACCCGAGGACAGGGATGATCTGCTGGAACTGCTGCGAACAGCACAGAAACGGAATCTGATTGAGCTGGAAGCACTGTCCATGATTGAGGGCGTACTGCAGGTCTCCGAACTGCGGGTTCGTGACATCACCATTCCCCGCTCCCAAATGATCGTCGTCCCGCAGGATGCGGAAATCGAGACGGTCTTTCCTCTGGTGGCAGAATCCGCCCATTCCCGCTACCCCGTGATCGGTGAAGATCGTACCGAGGTGGTCGGCATCCTGCTGGTCAAGGATTTGCTCATCCACAGTCTGAAGGATCGTAGCCGTCTGGTCTCGGAAATCATGCGGCCGGCGCTATTCGTGCCCGAAAGCAAACGCCTCAATGTATTGCTGAGGGAGTTTCGGGCAACCCGCAGTCACATGGCTATCGTGGTGGATGAGTACGGTGCAGCGGCGGGACTGGTGACCATTGAAGATGTGCTGGAACAGATCGTCGGCGACATTGAAGACGAGCACGATTTTGGCGAGGAGGAATTTATCTTCCGTAAGAGTCGTCGGGAATACAGCCTCAAGGCGCTGACGCCGATAGAGGAGTTCAACGAATACTTCGATGCTGACCTCAGTGACGAGGATTTCGACACCATTGGCGGGCTCATCGTGCATGAACTGGGTCATGTGCCCAAACGCGGCGAACAGGCGAACCTTGGGCCGTTCCGTTTCGTCGTTATCCGCGCCGACAACCGCAGGGTGCATCTGCTCCGGCTGATCCTGCCACCTGAAGTCGAAGTGCCCATGCCGGAAGACGAGGGCGAGGGCTGACAGCCCCCGGCACCGGGTGCGTTCCGATCTTGTCGCCCTGCTTGCGGGCCTGTTGCTGCCATGGGCATTCTCACCGTTTGATGTTCCGCTGCTGGCACCTGTTGCGCTGAGCCTGCTGTTCGCCAGTTGGTCGGATGCCACAGCCGGCCGCGCCTTTTTCAGGGGTTACCTGTTCGGACTCGGGCAGTTTGGCATCGGCGTCTCCTGGCTTTATATCAGCCTGTATCAGTTTGGCGGCAGCACCCGTCTTGAGGCCATCGGCTGTACCGCGTTGGTCACCCTGTTTTACGCGCTGTATCCAGCCCTGGCCGGAGGACTGGCGATGCGCCTCGCCCCGCGCACCTCCGTGCTACAGCGGTTGGCTGTGTTGCCGTCCGCGTGGATGGTGCTGGAAATGGCCCGAGGCTGGCTGCTGAGCGGTTTTCCATGGCTTCTGGTGGGCGCCAGCCAGACCGACACACCGTTGGCGGGGTTGGCTCCCTTGCTGGGAGTCTACGGTGTGGGTTGGGGGGTGGCTTTGCTGGCAGGCCTGATACAGGTAGCCGTAACCGGTGCGGGGCAAACCCGGCGGTCTGCCATCATCGGCATGATGTTGCTGATGGCCTTGTCGTCTACACTGAGTCAGCGGCAGTGGAGCCGGCCCGCCGGCTCGCCTTTCAAAGTGACGCTGTTGCAGGGCAATATCCCGCAGGACGCCAAATGGCAACAGCAGAATCGGCTGCCGACCCTGCAAATGTATATTGATCTGACCCGGCAGCACTGGGATTCAAAACTCATCGTCTGGCCCGAGACGGCGGTGCCGGTGTTCTATCATCAGGTTCGCGACAGTTTCCTCGCGCCATTGGCAACCGAGGCGCGCCAGCACGGCAGCGATGTGCTGATTGGCGTCCCCTATGGTGACCCTGCGAAGCCAAGACCCTATTTCAACGCGCTGGTGAGTCTCAACCGGCCGGACGATCATTATTTCAAGCGGCATCTGGTCCCCTTTGGTGAATACTTGCCTCTGCGCCCCCTGTTCGGCTGGGTGCTGCACATCCTGCAGATACCGATGGCGGAGTTCCTTGCCGGCGATGAGTGGCAGCGCCCGATTGTCGCGGCGGGCTATCCGCTGGCGGCATCCATCTGCTACGAAGATCTGTTCGGTCATGAGGCGCGGGCGCAGTTGCCGGCGGCGGCGTATCTGGTCAACGTGACCAATGATGGCTGGTTTGGCGATTCCATCGCACCGGCGCAACATGTTCAGGTGGCCAGAATGCGAGCGTTGGAAGCGGCTCGCTATATGCTGCGGGCGACCAATACCGGCGTTAGTGCGATCATCGACCCCCACGGCAGACTATTGGCGCAGGCGCCGCGGTTGCAAAAGACCACGCTGACCGGCTCAATCAGGCCATTGAAGGGGCAAACGCCCTACGTACTCTGGGGCGATTTACCGGTTTTTCTGGGCTTGCTGACGGTGCTAGGGCTGGCTTTCCGGCACGACCGGCTAATCCTCGGCCAGCACCCTGCGGCACTCGGCCGGCATTAGCGGTTTCGGGGGCGGCACGGGCTTGGCGGGGCTTGGCAGTGCAGGGTTTTTATCGAACCACCAGCTCAGGCTGGCATCGCATCCCTCGCCCGCCGGAATCGGCTCCTGCCGGACACAGGAGGGGCTATCGGGCGGGCAGGCCAACCGCATGTGGAAGTGGTCGTCGTGATGGTACCAAGGCCTTATTTTGCGTAGCCAGGAGCGCTCGCCCCGAACGGTGTCGCACAGCACTTGCTTGATGCGGGCATTGACAAAAATACGGTCGACTGCCGGTTGGATGGCGGCAGCTTTCAGCATCTGTGCCTGCCTATCGCTCCAGAGGCGGGTGTCCAGCTGGCGCGTCACGGGGGTCAGAAAACTGGGCGCGGTGATAGTCGACCGATTATCGTCGGCGTTTCGATGCAGGCCAGGATCAAGGTCGAACCAGACATCGGCATCCAGCCCGGTCTGATGGCTGCGGTGACCGAAGGGCATGGGTCCGCCCCGGGCCATGCCGAGATCGCCGATGTGCATCATGCCAAGACCTTGAGCGACCCGGTTGCCCAGCGTTCGGATGACCCCCAGCAGTGCGGGATGGCCGTGATAGCGGTCGCGCTCCAGGTGCATGACCACATAGCCCTCCCCCTCTGTAGCAAGGGTTCTGGCGCCGCTGATGCAACCGGCGCTGGTATCGCCTATGGCCCGTGCCGGCCCGCGGGTCGGACCTGATGTTTCGGACCAGGTATTGCCCAGAGCACTGGCACTG